>JAWBNW010000026.1:0-7425 GCA_039000685.1 Candidatus Aenigmatarchaeota archaeon | reverse complement strand
TTATATTGAAAATTATGCCAACAAGAAATATTAATGGGAAAATTTCGGTAAAGTTTGTAAAGAAAAAATACCATGGTGTTGGGGTGTCCCAATTAACTATCATGTTGGCCAGAATAAAGGGTTTGAGAAAAAAACCAAATTTAATTTGAGCAAAAATTAAGTATGGTAACAAAATTAAAAAAGATGATAAAAATAATAATAGTATTTTTTTATCTTCAATAATTTTTATCAAATTTCTTTTTAATTTAAAATTGAAAATGATAAAAATAATAATTACAGAAAAAAATAAAGAAAGTGATGTAAATTTCAGAAGAATTGACAAAGAAAAGAGGATTCCGCCAAACGAATAGTAAATAATTTTTTCCTTTTTAATAGCAAGAAAAATAAATAAAACTGCCAAAACCCAAAATGTTGGCAATATTGAATCTACTAAGATGTCATGTGCTAGTTGAATGTGTAGAGGATTTAAAAAGAAAATAATTGCTGCTAACATAGCAATTTTTTCGTTATTAAAGAGGGCTTTTGCCAGGAAGAATGTAGAAATTACTCCAAGAGAAGCTATGAAAGCAACAATGAAATGAGCTGTTATAACTGAATGATAAATTTTATAACCTAAGGTGATTAAAACTGGCAAAAGAGGTGGCCTAAAATCAAATTCGTTGTAATTATCTTCCCTATAACCACCAAGAATTTCTGCATGTTGGAGGTATACCGCTTCATCCCAATAGTGAAAACTAGAATCTGTTCTTACTGGCAAAAATCTAAGTAAAAAACCGATTAAGAAAAGAAAAATCAGAAAAATTTTAATTCCTTTCATATAATTTTATATCTGAATATAAATATTAGAGACAATTATGCAATTGATAGATCTAATATATTTAATCGTATACTCAATAATTATCTACTGCTCAGTACTTTGGTTTGCTGTGTTTTTTAAGAATAGAAAAAAAATGTTTTACAATCCTGAACCGAAAACATTTCCTTCCATAACTTTTCTGGTTCCTGCCCACAACGAAGAAAAAAATATTGGAAAGTGTTTGGAATCGATTTTGAATTTGAATTATCCAAAAGATAAGCTGAAAGTTATAGTTATCGATGATGGATCTACTGATAACACAGGAAAAATAGTTAAAAAATTTAAAAAAGTCAAGCTAATTAGACAGAAAAATTTGGGAAAAGCAGCTGCCTTGAACAATGGTCTAAAGCACGTGAAAACTGAGCTTGTTGCTTGTATGGATGCTGATTCTTTCCCCGATGAAAATTTTCTCGTGAAAATGGTTGGCTACATAGAGAGAAGAGAAGTGGCTTCTGTTACTCCAGCAATAAAGGTTTTTGAACCTAAGACCCTGATGCAAAAAATTCAATGGGTCGAATATCTTTGGTCAATCTTCTTGAGAAAACTTTTCAATTTTTTTGATTGTCAATATGTTACTCCTGGGCCAGGAAGCATTTACAAGACTTCTGTTTTAAAAAAGCTTGGTGGTTTTGACGAAAACAATCTAGTGGAAGATACTGAAATAGCTCTAAGGCTTGTTAAAAATGGTTATAAAATTGAAAATAGTATTGACGCTTACACTTACACAAACGCCCCAAAAGATTTTAAAAAACTTTTCGCTCAAAGGTTGAGATGGTACAGAGGCTACATACAAAATGTTTTCAAATACTCTAAAATGATAGCAAACCCAAAGTATGGTAACTTAGGTTTTTTTGTTCTTCCTATAAATTTTGTTTGGATGTTCATCTTAGGCTTCTTGCTTTTCTCCCAAATTTTTACTCTTGCTTGGAACGGTTTACAATATTTGATGAGCTGGTATCATATAAAGTTTGCAATTTTGCAACCAGAAATAAGAGTCGATATTTTCTTAATCGACTTCTACACATACTTCTTTTTATTGTTTTTGATCATGAGTCTTTTCATACTCTGGGTAAGCATTGTTTTTTCAGGAGAAAAGGTTGATTTGAAGAAAAAGTTCAGTTTCTATCTAAGCTATATTTTAATTTATCCTTTCCTTATATCTATTTTTTGGCTTTCTTCCATAATATATGAAATAGTGGGGGCTAGGAGAAAATGGTAAAAAGAAAAGTCGCATGGGAATTTTACATACTTTCTGCGGCCATTACTTTATTCATTCTTTTCATGGGAATTTATACTGGAATTCTTTTAAGCAGGGGGAAGATAGAAGAATTGCAAGAAGATTTGACAAACCTCAAGCTCAAACAAGAAGATTTGATTTTTGAACTAACTCTTTTAACTCTGAATAAAAACATTTCTTGTAGCTTACTTGCACAATCGCTTGAAAAAGTCGTAGATGAGGCTGAAAAACTAGGTAATCAGGTCACTTTATATGAAACAACAGAAAAAGTGAGAGATTCTAGATTTTACACTCTGAAAAAAGATTATACTTTAACCCTTGTAAGATATTGGTTCTATGTAGAAGAAATAAAAAAGAGCTGTAATAGGGATGATCTGATCACTGTTCTTTACTTTTATTCTAATCAAAACTGTCTTGATTGCAATTCCCAAGGAATGGTATTAACTTATTTCAAAAACAAATATCCAAAAAATTTGATGATATTTGCCCTAGATTTTGATATAGAACTGAATATTATCTCTATCCTTAAAAAAGTTTATAGCGTAGAGAAAGTTCCAAGTCTTGTGATAAATGGGAAAAAATATGAAGGTCTGATAGTTTTGGATAAACTAAATCAAATTCTTTGCTCAGAATATAACTTGTGCTAAATTTTTATGTCAAGAGCTGCCATCAAGAATTTAGCCACAGCCAAATCAAAATTTCTTAGCTGCTCTCTTGAGCTAGTGGCATTCTTGCCTTGAATGTAAATAACGTGATAGTCAAGCTTTACTGAAGTTTCGTTTGAATAGATTGGATGGACCAGAGCGATTATTGGATTTTGGATTTTTCCGGGCAAGTTTTCATAATTTGTGATGTTGATGACATTGAAATTGGGCATGTAGCCGAATCTTTTCTTGTAGGCTATTGCAAGCTTGTTAACCACCTCAAAAGTCTCTAAAGCATAATGTGCATTAACCTCACCTTCACCTGGCTTGAAAACTATTGTTATATTCTCTACCAACTGGTTCATGATTTCTCTGTAGACCAATTCTTCGCTTGGGTAAACTGGAATGTTTTTCGCATCCCTCAAGTTAGTTCTGAAGCTCATCTTTGTTCCAAGATAGTTTATGGAATAGATTGGGAATGGTATGTAAGGGTAGATTTTTATAACTAGCAAAATTGCTAGCAAAACTGAAACCAAAAATATAATCTTTTGTCTACTTATTTTAATTCTAACTTTCATCAGAATTAGAATTGTTTTTCAAAAATAAAAAAGAAAGAAAGCCGTCAAAGCTTTCCAGTTAAGGCATCAGCCTATAAAGGCGTGATACCTTCTGTCGTGGCTGCAGTGACCTTGACCGCAGAGGCGGTCTGGCCTTTGAGCAATGTCTCGTATTGCTGGATTACAGCACAAGCTGTTCTCGTGTTTGCTGCTTCCCATCCTGCCACAACCACTGTGTACTTACCAGTGGCTGGGTAGCCTTCAACTACCTTTATGATGGCAGCATTCTCTGGTATTCCGGAAGCTGCTTCACAAGCTGGGAATGTTAGACCCAAAGCCGCGGCAGCTTCTTTATTGACACATGGTCCACCTACCACGACAAGATTCTTTGCCCTGTCGGCAGAGGTGAGCTCAGTGTCAAGTCTTGCTACTGGTGCTGTGACTGGAAGGTATTTCTTGTAAGTCTGTCCTTCTGCTGCTGCTCCACTCCTACCAACTATTACCTTAACTTTCTGTGTATCAGCTGGTAGGCTGAAGACCATCTTATCAGCTTGTACGTTTGATTTAACTGCTTTAACTATGCTTCCATGTGTGTCATATACTATGTCAGTTTCTTGTGAAGATATGTCTGCGCCATCCAAAGCAACATCCTTTGAATCGACGGATGCTTCTGTTGCTCCCATCTTTGCATTGAAGTAAGCATCCTTGAATGTGTAATTACCTGTCACGAACTTTGTATATCCTGTCAAGTTCACCGGAACTACAGCTAAGCTGTGTAAAGCTGTTCCAGTTACACTCGAACTCTCAAATACTAGAGAGTAAGAACTTGACTCGTATGTTATTGCTATTGGAAGATCTTCTGGTGCATAACCTGACTCAGTGCTGTTGCTCACCAGTCTCTTTGAGCTAGCATATATTGGCCTGTTGTCCTTAGTTGGGTCAACATATGCTAGAGTCGCGTTTATCCATGTCCTGTTGGTTGAAGAATCTTGCTTGAAGACGACATATGCTTTTTCATATGTGCCGGCAAGAATCTTATTGTCACTTGAAATCAAAAATCCGCTCACTCCTGAGAGATCGGATATTGCTTTCTTGCTACTATCATAGATTGTTATTCCTGATACCTTCTCTACTGTTAGAGAAGCGAACTTTGTGACACTGAATCCGTTGTGTTTCAATTCAAAGTAGTTGTTTGGAACAACTACTCCTTCACCTTCCTTAAACCATTTTTCTCTGGCTAGGTCAGGTGAATATTTAACTCCAATGTAGTCGTTAGCAGCTATGTCAGGTGCACCGCCATTGATGTTTAAGTTGAATTTCCAGTCTGGATAACCTGGAAATTCGTCTCCTGTCAAATAAGTTTTCGTTAGATCTTCGCCTTGTTTACCCACTACCATCTCTACTCCAACGATTGTTCCGTCATCAAGGGCTCTTATGTTTAGAATTCTTATGACTAGGTCTGCTACACTTGCCTCTTTTTCACTTGTTCCACCTACCACATCCGGATCGTCGAGCCACATTGTTTCTACAGGGTTATCGTTCTTGTCCCTTATCAATATTTGTGCCCAAGCGTTGTCTTTACCCATATCTGAGTAAATCTTATAATCCCCATAGACTAGTGGCACTGTTGGACTGGCTTTACCTGTAGTTCCACTTATCACATCAAATGAATTGGCGCCTACTGCTATTATGTTGAATGTCTGTCCCAATATCTTAAGAGTAAGTGGTTTGGTAATACCATAACCACCTTGGGAAAGATTGAAAGCTTCGGCGAAGACCAGTCGATATTCTAAAGGTGTTGTTAGCGTTCTCAAGTCAATTACTACTGAGTCGTTGAATGCTGAGTAGTCGTTGCTTATATCACCATCTGGAAGGATTATTTGCTCATAGTATCTTTTGGTAGAAGTTCCTACCTTTATTGTTGAATCCTGTAAGAAAGGCAGTTGAACTTGTTTAAGTATAGCTGCCGGGAAATCGTTGGATATATCAGAATCGCCTATTGCAATTTCTTTCTCATATCCTACTACAGCGGCACCTGCTCCTGGCACTGCTACTTCTTCTGTTGACAGTCCTGCTAAAGTTACTGCTATGTCTGCTGCTCCTACAACATCATCAGGCTTGGCAGCTGCTCCAACTACTATTAGCCAATCTTCTGCTGGTGTTCCGAGTGAAGGTACGGCATCACCAACAGTTACTGCCAAGACCGGATAGACTGTTGTTAGGGCAGTCAATGCAGCCATAAGGCCTGCAATTAACTTTTCTTTCATATTTATCCTCTTTTTTTCTTTTCTCTGCCCAATATAGCTAGGCTATACTGAGCAGATACTCGGGAATTTTCTAAATAAAATTAAGGTTTTACTGACTATATATAAATTTCTTGAAACAATTTACATCAAATTGAAACTATTTTTTCAAGATTTTCTAATTGACTTTTTATCCAATTAGAAAATTGCTAATTGTTTCTAGAACAAAAATAAGTCAAAAAATCAAAAAATAAGTATTATTTTTCCTTTTAGAATAACTTGAACTTCTTTTTCACAATTTTCAGCCTGTTTGTCCTTCCCAGCCTTTCTATTTCTATTATACCTCTTTCAGCCAGACTTTTAACAACTCTAGAAACTTTTGCTTTTGACAAGTTTGTGGCTTGAACAATTTTTTTCTGATTTACATCGCCGCCAGCAGCAACTATTGCATCCATTACTTTTCTTTCAAACTCATCTAGAACTGAAAGTATGATCTTCTCCGGTTTTCTCAAGAATTTAAGATAAACAAAAATTGAAATAAAAGCTGCAGCAAGAACCAGAATTCCGGAATAAAAGAAGATTTGCGAGAACCATTCTGTCTTTATTTTTTCGTAAATTATTCTAAACCTAAGTTCTTGTTCTGAAGAAATGTTCAAGAGCTTCCAAGTGATTATGTGATGTCTGCCGTCACTGAGAATTGTAACATGCTGGGAGAAGGAAAGTCTTTCTTTTATTTCTTCTCCAACAAGAGAAAATCCCTCTGGAAGCCTAACAGAAACAAAAACACTGTCTACATCTCTTTTCAAACCTAATTCGGCATCAAAAACATAATTCTTTTCGCCAATGGTTTTCACAAAGTCAATCGTCTCAAAATTGAATTCGATCGTTCTTCTTTCTTGGGTAAGATTGAGCTTACATTTAACACTGCTAACAGCCCCAGAGCTTAAGCTACAATTCACTGGCATGCCAAGACTGTTTGCACTGAATTTCTCTATTCTTCCGATCAAACTGAATTCAAAATCTTCCCCTGGTCTTGGAAAAGTTATGATGAGTTTGACTTTAGCTCTCCCATCTTCATCTAAAATAGCATCTATCCCATAGTATTGAACCTGGGCAAAAGCTGTGGAAGAAAACAAAAGCAGAACGAAAAAAAATGAGGCTAAAGCTAAGATCTTCACAAAATAAATGAGTTTTCTTGCTAATTTATCCTTTTCCCTATTTGATGACAAGGTTTATCTTGAGACCACAGTTAGGGCACCTGCCGTCAGTAAGATTGATCTTCTTCACAACCAAGTTTTCTCTTACTATTAAAGGCTCCCTACAGTTGTAGCAGTAGGTATTTTGTCCCGGATTTTTTGGAACATTGCTTATGTAAACAAACCTTAAGCCTGCTGCCCTAGCAACATCAGCACATCTTTCAAGAACAGCGACCGAAGTCATGGGCAATCCAGGAAATTTGGGGCTTGGGTAAAATTGAAGCAAGTGGAATGGTACTTCTGACCCAAAGTCAGAGTTTATAAGCTCAGCAAGTCTTCTACATTCTTCAACATCATCCCCAATCTGTGGAATTATCGTGTTGGCAATCTCAAAAAATACTCTATGTTTTCTCATTTGTTTAAGGGTACTGATGATCGGGGAAATATCAGGAATCAAGCTATATTTTTTCATGAATTCTTGGCTTCCAGAAGCTTTAAACCTAACGCTTGCGGCATCCAGATATTTTGCTATCTTTTTCACAGCCTCCTCGCTCAGATAACCGTTTGTCACAAAAACATTCTTAAGGTTAGATCTATGGGCATACTTGGCAATTTTGAAAGCAAACTCAAAAGAAATTGTAGGGTCTGTGAAAGAATAGGATATGCTGTTACACTTCTTCTTTTCGGCCATT
>JAWBNW010000025.1:0-8576 GCA_039000685.1 Candidatus Aenigmatarchaeota archaeon | reverse complement strand
CTCTAGCTTACCAACAAGCTCAAGGTCTTGAGTTGGAATTTCTTCTTGAGTTGAACAAAAAATTCATCAAGCCTGATTTAACCATAATAATTGATCTTGGGCCCGAGATTGCTGTTGATAGAATAGAGAAAGATAAAAACAGGAAAATGGAAGATAGGAAGAAATTTGAGAAGGTTGAATTCTTGAAGAAAGTTAGGAATAATTTCCTTAAGCTGAAAGAAATCTTGAAAGATGAGAAAATTGTTCTAATAGATGGTAGCAAGACGAAAGAAGAAGTTTTTGAGGCTTTGATCAGCGAGGTAAAAAAGATTTTATTCTAAAATTCAAATTAATTTTATGGTTGAAGAGCTTTTTTTGAAGATGATTCTTTCTTTAGGCATAGGGGCTTTGGTTGGGATTGAAAGGGAGCAAAGGGCTAAAGGCGAAGTTGCTCAAGGCATAAGAACTTTCATGCTTGCTTCATTCTTAGGTTTTATTTCTACACACTTCTCTTTCATCTTTCAATCCTTCTTACCTTTCTACATAGCTTTTATTTTTTCAGGGGTTTTGACAGCTTTGGCTTACTGGAGAAAAACAAAAGACCATATTGGCCAAACCACAAACTTCGCTTTTCTCATAACTTTCCTTCTTGGAACTTTAGTTTATTTCGATAGCTTTCCATTTTACCTCTCAGTCTCTCTTGCAATCTTATTGACTTTCATCCTCGCTTCAAAAGAAATCCTCCACACTTTCTCAAGACATTTAACAAAAGAAGAAGTTTGGAATGCCGTTTTTTTTGCAGTTTTATCCTTCGTGGTTTTACCAATTCTCCCAAATCACACAATAGATCCTATGAATTCAATAAACCCATTCTTGATTTGGTCAAGCGTCGTCATAGTTCTTTCCCTCAGCTTCTCAGCTTACATCCTCATGAAAATTTTTGGTCCAAAGAAAGGGATAATTCTTTCAGGCATCTTAGGTGGAATAATTTCTTCTGTTGCCGTAACGATATCAATGGCAAGTGATGCAAAGAAGAACAGAAGAATTTTTTACTCTGCAATTTTTTCAATAATAGTAGCATCTTCGACCATGTTCTTAAGAATGTTTTTCATCTCAGCTATTTTCAATTACAGTTTAATCTTTATGCTTTTGCCGCTTGTGATCTTAAGTGTCTTGGGCTACTTTATATCCCTTAGTTTTATAGAAAAAATAAAGAGAGAAAAACCAAAGCTGATATTAAGATCACCACTTGACTTAAAAACAGCTTTGAGGTTTGGCTTGTTTTTCATGCTAACGATGATAATCATAAGTGTAAGTAAGAATTATTTTAACGAAGCTGTGGTTTATCCTATAGCTTTCATCACTGGCTTGGCAGATGTTGATGCAATCGTGATTTCTCTCTCTTCTTTGGCTTTTGTTTCAATTTCACCAGCAGTTGCTGTAAAAGGTATAATAATAGCAGCAATATCCAACACTTTCTCAAAATGGCTTCTAGTTGCTTGGCTTGGTACAAAGAAAATGGCTTCGGATTTGGGCAAAGTATTTTTAATCTTGAGTTTTGTTGGGATAGCAATTCTATTTTTCATTTAACAAATTAATATTATGGAAGAAGAATTCCCAATAATTACAGCCACACTTTCTATTCTTATATTAGCATCTTTCCTTTTCACTTCAAACTTTGTTGAAAAAATTTTCAATCCCGAAGCTGAAAGTTCTTTGGGATACTATGAAAATTTGTTAGGGTTTATTCCAGCAAAACCAAAAATTTATTCTTTGCTTACTTACACTTTCGTCCATCATGATATTTTCCATCTTTTTGGAAATTTGATAATGCTGATAATAGTAGGACTTGCTTTGGAAAAACACATAGGCAAAATTCCTTTTCTTGCTATATACATTTCTTCTGGCTGTACTGCAGCAGTTTTTGACATAATAAACAGAATTTTGCTTGGAATTTCTATGGAAGCACCTTTTGTTGGAGCTTCCGGTGCTGTTTTTGGTCTTGTTGCCATGGCAAGTTTAACAAGACCCTTGGAAAAAATCCCAACATTTCTAGTTTTACTTTCTTTTTTACCTTTAATTCAACTTTTAGTTATGATACCGCTAGCAATATTCACAGATCAATTTAGCTTAATGGCTTTGCTCTTCTTCTTTTCCTTTCTTGTTTTTGGTCTTCTCTTCTTACCCGGTCACTTACCAATATTCTTTGCCACACTTCTGTTCATTTTTTCTTGGGCAATCTTTTTACTGCTACATATACTTCCGGCCTCACACGTTGGACATCTGGGCGGTCTTTTAGGAGGATTTCTTGGGATGCTTCTTTTCCCTAAACAAAAATCTTAGTTTTTTATAGTTTTTTGAACAAATTAAATTTATGATAGCAAGGACAGGAGCAATAATTGTTGGGATAATATTTCTGAGTTTCATAGCAGCTTTATTGCTAGTGGATTTAACAAGCCCAAAAGGATTTAAGCAAGGAGAATCTCTATCGAGCTTCATAAACTTTTTATCAGGTAGAGAAGAAAAATCAGAATGTGATTGTGAATTTAGCTCTCAGCTTCAAGAATATATTTGCAATCCTTTTTGTGGGGAGCTTTCTGGAAAAGATTGTAGAGATAGGTCAGATTGTTCCAGCTAATTCTTAACTACTCCAATATTTTCTCGTTCTTATGAACTTTCTCTCTTCTTCTAAAATATCCCTCAAGAAATCATCTTCATCCTTGTGAAATCTTGCAAGAATTCTTTTGGCAGTTTCTGGTCCCACGCCACGGGCTGCTAAGGCGATAGCAGATTTCTTGCCATAAACAAGGAAGAGGTCGGAAGTTTGTCTTATCCTTTCGAATTTTTTCTTTTCCCCTTCTGTCAAAGTCCCCCTCAACTTTTTTTTCACAAGCTTTATTGCTTCCATATTTCTTGGGTGAACAACAGCCAAAAGCTTTGCTTCACACTTCTTGCACTTCACTTTATCAGAAATTTCTTTCACTATAAAGCTTTGTTGCCATTGTCCGCAATTCACACAAACAAGTTTCACACTTGTGTTCAAAAGCCTTTTCTTGAAAAGCTCGAAGATTTCAAGCTCGGGTCTTGGTGGTCCAACAAGCTCCGCAAACTCATGCCTCAAACCAATTTTCCCAAGAGGCGAAAGGCCCGGCTTAAATACCACTTCAATTTCCTTGTTTTGGATTTTCTTCAAAATTTCTGTAGCTTTTTCTATGTCAAGCTTTTCAGTTTCCAACTCTTTCAAAGTTTCCTTGTAGATTGGTGTGCCAATAAAACTTTCAACAATTTTCCCCAATCTTACCTTGCTGTAATCTGCATCTTTAGCTATTGCCCCAAACCTTTTTGCAACATGCACAAACTTCCACTCGAACAAATTGGTTTTGCTTAAATACATCTCAATGTAATTTCTCAAGTATTCTGGATTTGTTTGGAAGAGAATTTCTTTTAGTAGCTCTAAAGCTTTGAGTTGAAAGTGTAAAATTATTCTGTAAGGATCTGTTCTCAAGCCAACAGAACCAATTCTTGCCGTAAGCAGAGAAGATAAAAATCTGCCTAGAGTTTCATTCACGAGAGATCCAAAACAAGAATGAATTATCACGGAATTTTCATGATCTTCTATCAGTATTGTTTTTTCATCTGGTACTGTACCATACTTCTTTTGCTGTTTTATTATCTTAATCATCTTCTTGGCACAATTTTCGTCTATCGGATAAGATGACAAAAGCCAGTTAGCAATTTCACCTTCACTTTTTTCTTCCAAGTATTCTGACAAAATACCTCTCAACCTTCCAACTTCTTGTGCAACTTCAAATGGCACTGGAATGAGCTCACCTTCCCATCCTGGTATAGCAGCCTCTATGTCCTCAACAGGCTCAACAAAAATTTTGTCTTCTTCAATCGATGCTATCTTGTAAGCTTCACCTTTCAAGATGAAAGTTGTTCCTGGCTCGGCATTTAATGCAACAAACTCTTCATCTAGCACGCCAACAAAAGAATTGTCCAGGCTGTTGAAAACTTTGAATTGTTTTGTGTCGGGGATTGTGGAAAGCTGGGTGAAATAATATTCAAAGCCTCTCCTCTTCTTTTTTATTTGACCGTTCAAGAAAATTAGTCCAAGCTGCTGCAACTGCTTGCAAACTTCCAAAAATTCAGTGAAACTAAGCTTTTGATAAGGATAAGCTTTTTTCACAAGCTCGTAAGCTTTTTGAAGCTCAACTTTCCAGTTATCTATGGTAAGGCCAACAAGCTGGTGAGCCAAAACATCGAAAGAATTTTCATGCAGCCTCAAAGTTTCAATTTCTTCTTTCAAAGCTTTTCTTGCTATTACAGATGACTCAAAAACATCATCTTCATCTGTTGCTATTATCACCCCTTTGCTTAATCTCTCGACACCATGCCCGCTCCTTCCTATCCTTTGGATTGCTTGTGTTACAGTGCGGGGAGACATGTACTGAAGCACAAGGTCAACACTTCCAATATCAATTCCCAATTGAAGCGAAGAAGTTGCTATTATGCTTTTTATCTTTTCTTCCTTGAATTCTTTCTCAGCTTTTATTCTCACCTCTTTGCTCAAGCTTGAATGGTGAACAGCTGCAGGGAAATCTTTGTCCAAAGCTTTAATTCTTGATGCTAAGATTTCGGCAAATTCTCTTGTGTTCGTGAAGGCTAAAACAGAACGAGATTTCTTTATGAGCTCCATTATCAATCTAAGCCTTGCAGCAGTTTCTGGTGATACTAAAAGCTTTTTAGCTATTTTCATATCTTCGGCTTTAGGCTCTGGACTTATGACTTTTATCTCCATGGCTTTTGAGTGAATTGCTTTTATTATTTCAATACTTCCATTTGGACAGAGAAACTTTGCAACTTTTTCAGGTGAGCCAACTGTTGCTGACAAGCCAATGATCTGAAAATCGTGGTCAGCAAGTGCCTTCAATCTTTCTAAAGCTAAAGCAAGTTGAGTTCCACGCTTGCTGTCAACAAGCTCATGAATTTCATCAACCACAACATGTTTTACATTCTTCAAATGCTCTCTTATCACTTTTCCTGGTAAAATTGCTTGTAAAGTTTCTGGTGTTGTTATTAAAAGCTGGGGAGGAAATTCGGCTTGCTGCTTTCTCTCATAGGCTGAAGTGTCACCATGTCTAACAGAAGCTTCTATTCCAATTTCATTGCACCACCAAAGCAACCTATCAAGCAAATCTCTATTGAGTGCACGGAGTGGAGTTATGTAAAGGATTGCTATGGGCTTTGGTTTTTCTTGCATTAGGAGATGAAAGATAGGGAGCATGCAGCTTTCTGTTTTTCCTAAGCCTGTGGGTGCAATTATCAAAACATTCTTACCTTCCAAGATTGGTTTGAAAGCTAGCTCTTGAACTAAAGTTGGTTTAGAAAACCTTTTCTTCACAATTTTTTGAAGTTCTGGGTTCAAAAGCTCGAAGACCATAACATCACCTATAGCTTACGCTAAGCAGAAGAGGAGTATATATTAAATGCTTCACTAGCATAAGTGAAATGCTATACTCTATTATTTCTCCTTACTTAAATATTTTTTGTGGATAAGAGAGAAAAAATGCAAATAGTGATGAAATTCTTGAAGAAAAAATATGGAAAAGAAATAAGAAGCTTTCTCAAAACAAAGCCAGACGTCTTCGAGCTTTTGATAACAACAATCCTTTCCCAAAGGACAAGAGACGAGAACACAAGAAAAGCTGCAAAAAATTTGTTTTCTGTTGTTTCAAAATCAGAAGAAATTTTAAAACTTTCCGACAAAAAATTACAAGAACTTATAAAACCTTCTGGCATGTACAAACAAAAAGCCAAAAACATCAAGAAGCTTTGCAGGATTTTGGTCGAAGAGTTAAAAGGAAGAATTCCAAGCTCAAGAGAAGAGCTGCTCAAGCTTCCAGGAGTCGGAAATAAAACTGCTGACATTGTTTTATCTTATGGCTTCGGCCTTCCTGTTATCGCTGTTGATATTCACGTGGAAGTTTGCAGCAAAAGGTTAGGTTTGGTTGATGAAAAAGCTGACTACATGCAAATAAGAAAAAGTTTGGAAGAAATCGTGCCAGAGAAAGATAGGTATCTTGTCAATTTAGGTTTTGTTAAGTTTGGTCAAGAGATTTGTTTGACAAGAAACCCTAAATGCTACGCTTGCCCTTTCTTCGATTTTTGTCAGTTTAAAAATAAATTCTCTATAAGAAGAAAATATATTAATGAAGTTTCAAGAAATTGAGATAAGGGAAGCGAAAAAAAAGATGACTTTGAAGCTTTGCTTAAACTTTGGAAAAAAGCAACGGATTATCATCACAGGCTTGACAAAAGAAGATTTTTGTCTGGAGAAGAAAGGGAAAATTTTTTAAAGAAGAGGTTGAAGGATTTTTTTTGCCAAGAATAGAAGAAACAGGAAAATTCTCTTAGCTGTCAAGAAAGAAAAACCAGTTGGTTTTTTTATCGCCTCAATTCGTAAATCTCCAAACTATTTGCGTGAGAGAAAAATTGGTGAAATTGAAGTGGCTTTTGTTGAAGAAAAGTTCAGGAGGAAAGGAATAGGAAAAATATTGTTCGAGGAATTGGTGAAGTGGTTCAAGAAGAGAAAAATAAACCTAATAGAAGTTTTAGTCGATTCAAGAAATGAGATAGGAATTTCTGCTTACAAGAAATATGGTTTCAAAGAAGTTGCAAAGAGGATGGCCCTAAGGTTATCAGAATAATATTTTAGAAAAAATCCAAATTAATCTTATGAACCAAACCAAGTGGCACATCTTTGAAGCTGAAGATGTGATGAAAATCCTTGAAAGCAGCGAAAATGGCTTAAGTGAGCAAGAAGCCAAGCAAAGGCTTGAGAAATTCGGATTGAATGAAATAAAAGAAAAGAAAAGAATTTCTCCTTTAAAAATTTTCTTGAGGCAGTTCAAAAGCTTTTTGATAGCTATATTGCTTGTTGCAGCAATCGTTTCTTTCTTTCTAAAAGAATTTCTCGACGCTTCGGCAATTTTTGCAATCTTGATGATGAACGCTTTTCTAGGATTTTACCAAGAGTACAAAGCAGAAAAAGCGATGGAATCTTTAAAGAAGATGATGGTTCAGAAAGTTAAAGTGATAAGAGAAGGGAAGCAAACAGAAATTTCTTCAAAAGAGCTTGTCCCTGGCGATATTATAATTCTCGAAGAAGGTGAAGGAATTCCTGCTGACGCTAGGATAATAGAAGCTTTCAGTTTGGCTACAGATGAATCAGCTTTGACAGGAGAATCAACACCAGTTGAAAAACAAGTCAAGCCAATTCAAGATTTACCAATAGCTGAAAGAAGCAACATGATCTTCATGGGAACTTATGTTGCTAGAGGAAGAGGCAAGGCTATTGTGGTTGCCACGGGAATGAACACAGAAGTGGGAAAAATAGCGAAAGAGATTGAAGAAGCAGAAGAAGAAACTCCATTGCAGAAAAAACTTGACAAGTTTGGAAAATGGTTGGGCTTGCTTGTTCTTGTTGTTTGTTTCTTTGTCTTTGTTTTAGGTTACTTGGAAGATTTAGACATAGTGGATGATTTCTTCACAGCAGTAGCTTTAGCTGTTTCAGCAGTTCCGGAAGGTTTGCCGGCTGTGGTTACAGTAGCTTTAGCTTTAGGTGTGAATAGAATGGCAAAAAGGAATGCTTTAGTTAGAAAGCTTTCGGCAGTTGAAACTTTGGGCTGCACTACAGTGATAGCTGCAGATAAAACTGGAACGATGACTGTGAATGAGATGTGTGTGAAGAAGATTTGGTGTTCTGGCAAAATAGTTGAAGTTTCCGGCACAGGTTTCGAGCCAAGAGGAGAATTTTTCTCGGAAGGGAAAAACGTGGAGCCAACAAAAGATAATGACCTCATGCTTTTGATAAAAGCTGGCTTGCTTTGCAACAATTCAACTATAGAATTCAAGGAAGGAAAATGGCATGTTATTGGTGACCCAACAGAAGCTGCTCTGCTTGTGTTAGCTTCAAAAGCTGGTCTTACAAAACAAGAAAAAGCAGAGTTTGAAATTCCCTTTTCTTCTGAAAGAAAGCTCATGACAGTAGTTTACAAACAAGGAAAAGAATTTGTAGCTTTCACGAAAGGTGCTCCTGAAAAAGTCCTTCAACTCTCTACTTACATTCTAAAGAAAGGTAAAACAGAAAGGCTGAGCGAAAAAGAGAAAGCAAAAATAAGCTTTGAAATGGAAGAAATGGCAAAGCAAGGTTTTAGAGTTTTGGCTCTAGCTTACAAGCGAGTGAAAAAAATTGAAGAGAGCAAGCTTGAGAAAGGCTTAACTTTCTTGGGATTTGTTGGGATGATTGATCCTCCTAGGCCAGAAGTCAAACAAGCAATAGAAACTTGCAAGCAAGCTGGCATAAGGGTTGTGATGATAACTGGAGATCACAAGCTCACAGCTTTGGCAGTAGCTAAAGAAATAGGTTTGGTTGAAGGCGAAGAAGAAATTTTAACTGGTGAAGAGCTGGAAAAAATGAGTGAAGAAGAACTGGAAGAAAAAGTGGAGAAAGTTGCAATCTATGCAAGAGTTTCACCTCAACACAAGTCAAGAATAGTTAAAGCTTTGAAGAAAAAAGGCCACATAGTTGCTGT
>JAWBNW010000024.1:0-8676 GCA_039000685.1 Candidatus Aenigmatarchaeota archaeon | reverse complement strand
AAAACTTCTCTCTCCCTTTTTCTATCGAGTGTTGCTATCCCTAGCTTTTTCTTAGCTGAACCTATCTCTCGAACGAGCTTGTCCCTTTCGGCAATCAAGAAGATTAATTTTTCATTTATTCTATCTATTTTCTTCCTATTCCTCTCGATTATATCCTTTGGGTTCATTCAATCAATAATTAATTCTGGTTTATAAAATAGAAATACTCTACTAATGTTTAGGGCCCTGTGAATTATTGAAAACATTTTGGAATTTGAATTCAAACACTGAGAAAGATGCTTGCAACAGTAAAATAAATTGCCAAAGTAGTTATATCGCTGAGCAAGGTTGCAAAAGGTCCGGCGGCAAAAGCAGGATCTATTTTGATTTTTTTCAAGATTATCGGCAAGAAAGTGGAAATCAAGGTCCCTGCCATTATACCCAAGAACATGGAAAAACCAATGACCCAAGCTATCGAAAGCTTTCTCTCCCAGCCTATGATTTCAAAAATTGCCAGGAGCAGGCCACAGGCAAATGCCAGGTAAAGTGCTACCAAGAGTTCCCTTTTTACCCATTTCTTGAGGGAGAGCTTTGGGTCTAGAGCAAAGCCCCTGACTATAAGGGTTTCAGATTGAGTGCCGGCAGCATCACTGACATAAACAAGGACTGGAATAAAAGATGCTAAGACCAAATACTGGCTCAATATTCCTTCAAAAAAGCTGACTATCATAGCAGCTATTGCCCCACCGAAAATACCAAATAAAAGCCAAGGCATCCTTCTCCTAACCATTTTTTTGGGCGGATCTGTGATGGTGTGAAATTCTTGACCGACTTTGTGAAAAATTCCCCCAAATCTGAAAATATCTTCCCTCACTTCTTGATTGAAGATTTGAAGAATTGTGTCGTAAGGGATCACGCCGAGAAAATGTTTTTCTTTATCGACAACCGGCATCATCTTTATGCCGTGAGAAAGAGCTAAGTAAACAACCCTCTCTTGGTTGGTGAAAGGATAAACATAAACCACATCCTTTTTCATCACTTCTTCTATCAGCTTGTTTTTCTTAACCTCAAAAAGCTCTTTGATCGAAAGCACTCCTTTGAAAACATTTTCATCATCCACGACAAAAATGTAGTCAACAGTCACAAACTGTTTTGTTTTTCTTGATATCAATTTCTTCACATCGTTTACAGTGTCACCAACTTTTACCACAGGAACTTCTGTGATCATGCATCTTCCAGCTGCTTTTGGAGGAAATTTTTTCTGCATAATAAGAAATTGTCTTCATTCTTTAAAAAAATGAAATGTTTTTTATCTTGTGAAGCTTATGCCCTCAACTTCTATTCTCTTGCTTGTTTTGTCGATCGAGAACTTACAGCCCAGAATCTTTTCACAAACCGAAATGTTTGAGAGGCAATGCTGAGTTATTTCTTCAACCGTGATGGAAGATTTTCCGTGAGCCAAAGCTATGAAAGGTATAATTTGGTCGGCCATGAATTTGTCCAAAGATGCTTTTGATTCAATTGATTTTATCAAGGTTTGAGCTGCCTCTCTCCCTATTTCTTCTGCTCTTACTCCCCTTTTACCCAAATTATCAGATCCAAGAACAGAATTTTCAGTTTCAGCCCAAAGTGTGATTGAAGTTCCTTGAGAATAGGTTGGGGTTGAGTAGTATTTGATATCAATATTTTCTGCTATTTTTTTCAAGACTTCTTTTGCAGCTTCAGCTTGTCTGAAAGCTACAGATTCAGGCAAGCTTCCGGCAACAGAAATCCCTTTTATCGACAAAATTTTTCCTGGATTTGTTAGGTTTACGTAAGTCAAAAGCTTCACAGGCTCAAAAGTTATTCTTACTCTTCCCCCACCTCTAGGATAAAAACCTTGTTTCAAAATTTCTATTTTTGGTAAGGGAAGACCAAGCTTGTTCAAAATCGGGAATGTAACATATTGAAGAAATTCTATTGTGGGTGAGCCTAAGCCTGCAGTACCACCAATTATTTCAAGTGTAGTTTTCTTGTCAGCAAAAGTTAGCATTGGAGTTAAAGTTTGTAAGAGCAAAGAAATGCTACCGGCTGTGCCAATATCTATTGTTTTGTCTTTGACATTAAACTTTCTTGGTCTGAATTCAATTTCCATTGAACCATATTCCAGACCTGAGACTTCTGCATCACAAAATTCTGCTGCTACTTTTATTCCAGTCAAATGCTGAGGCATCAAGCCTGGTTTTGGCCTTGAAGCTCTGATGTTTATGACTTTTACTGGTTTGAGAGTCAAGGCTGACAAAGCTATTGAAGTTCTCAAAACTTGGCCCCAACCTTCTGAGCCGTCTATCAAAATCATATTAAAACTTTTATTTTTGGGAATTAAAATAAAAAATATGAAAAAAATAGCAATAGTTTTGTTTTTTATACTTGGATTTTTAGTGCTACAAAATTTTGTTATGGCTTTTATTAGCAGTGGAGTTCCAGGGTGTGATAATTATTGCGAGGAAATGGGAAATATTGGCGCAGCCTGTGCTGATTGGTATTCTAACTGCCCACCAGGCTTTTTTGCATACTCAGGCAAATCCAGCATGGGATGTAAAGCTTATTTTTGGTTGTTGTCGGCTGATGTGCCCTGTTGTTGTAAATCAAAAAGTGAAACCACAACAACTACCACAAGAACTAAACCAGAATATAGTTCGTGCTCAACTGACAAGGAATGTGAATCGGGAATGAAATGTGTGACATTTAATACTGGTAAAATGTGTGTTTATCCTAGCAAGTTTTCTTGTAGAGGAAATAACCTTTTTTACAGCGAGGGGAATATCGTCCAAGCTTGTACTTATTGTTGTACAGGCTCAGTAAATTGTGGTAGCTTAAGTGCTTGTTGTAAAACCACACGATGCTCAGGAACAACTACAAGTACTACCACCACAACCTTACCACCTTACACACCTTGTCCTTCAGGCTATAGCTGTGTTCCAAGCAGTAGTGTTTCTAGTTTCTGCCAAGGCTGTGGATACAGTAGAATGGGATGTGATTGCAAAGCTCAAACTAAAGCTTGCAACCAATATGGTCACAACTTCTGCTGCAAGTGTGTTTCTAGAGCAGTCCCGGCTGGAATTTTAAGCAGCTTGTGGGACTTCATCAAAAACCTTCTAAGAATTTAATTTCTCATCTCAGGCCACCGAACCTGGCTATGGTGAAAATTCCGATGAAGTTAAGCAAGTAAGCTATTGGAACGAATTTCTTTGAATCAAATTTTGCAGCTCCAAACAAAGCAACTCCAAACTCATCAGGTAAGGGAGAAGCTATGATGAACCCTGCTATCATTGGCACAAACCATTTGAGCTTGGACTGAGATGCCCTTTGCCAAAGCCAAAGCCTGAACCTAAGGTCTTTCGGCACAAGCCTTTTGGAGATTGGTCTCGTTGCCGGTTCCAAAAAATATTTCACTTCCTGGTGCAAAAGTTTTATCTCATCCATTAGCCTGTCCTTTATGAACCTGAAAATGAGGTAATCGCTCAACACAGTACCGAGAGCTCCGAGCGCACCCACAAGAAGTGGATTGAACTGAAAGCCAAGGCTGTAGAGAAAAGCGGTCGCCGGGGCGACGGTCAGGGAAAAACCAAACATCATGCCAGCTATGAAAGCTGAAACATAACCAAAATTTCCAAGTTTTTCTTCTATCAAGATAGCAAAATCAGATTTTAAAACAAAGTAAGCTAAAACAAGGCTTGCAATAAAAGCTGCCAAGTTCTTATACTTCCACTTCTTCAGCTTGTCAGCGTGATTCTTGAGCTGTTGATTAAACTTGCTCTTGAGGTAAGAATATTTTTTTGGCATCTTTCTAATTTAGCTTTCAGTAAATAAAAAATTTTACTGAATTTTTTGAAGAATTTCTTCAATTCTTATCATTTCATTCAGCTTGCTTATTCTTTCACCAGAAATTCCGAATTTCACATAATCGCAACCCAAACCAACTGCCAAATGAGCAATTAATTCATCTTCAGTTTCTCCTGATCGATGAGACATCACGGTTACGATCCTGTTTTCTTTCGCAAGTTTAACAACTTTTATCACATCGCTTATCGTTCCTACTTGGCTTGGCTTGACTATCATTGCATTTGCTGCTTTAAGTTCTATACCATCTTTTAATCTTTTCAGGTTTGTCGCGAACAAATCATCACCAACAATAAGCTTGTTCGATAAGCTGCTAGTTAGAACTGCAAAAGAGACAAAATCATCTTCCACGAAAGGATCTTCTATGTAGCTTATTGGATATTCTTCTGCCAGGTCTTGCATGAGCTTAAGCTGCTCGAGTCTGCTTAAGATTTTGTTGGAGAAAAGGTAAACATAGTACTGCTTGCCGTCCCAGAGCTGGGAAGCAGCGACATCAAGACCAATTCTCAGCAAATAGTTATTTGCTATTTTCTTCAAGATGTTCAAAAGCTCGATGAAGTTTAAATTGGTGACCCAGCCCGATTCCCAATTTCTACCGTAAGCAAAAGTCGGATCAGCCAGCTTCAAAGCTTTACCCAAATCAAGGTAAGCTTGGGAGATCTTTGAAATTGATTCAAAGAAAGAATTTTGATGGACAGGCAAGAGCAAGAATTCTTGGATGTCGCTCCTGCTTTCTTTCCAGCCTCCGGCAACATTGCAAACCGGCTTAGGCATTTTTAGCTCACTTTTAGTTAAAGTTGCCAAATATTCGAAAACTTCTAAACCTTCATTCAAAGCAAAAGCTTTCAAGAAAGCTGAAGAAATTGCTAAAGCCAAATTTCCACCAATCTCTTTAAGCTCTGGCGTCTTATCTATTGTTCTTATAAGCTCATCAACTTCTTCTTGGTCTTTGAATTCTTCATTCGTGAAGCTTCTCCTTATCAAGTTGAACTTGTTTATCGCTTCTTCTGTTGGTAAATAAAAAACTTCATGCTTTCCCCTGCTAGTGCCTATTGGAACAGAAGCTCTAACTTTGCCTTTTGCTGTTTCAATTTCAACTTCAATTGT
Organism: Candidatus Aenigmatarchaeota archaeon; assembly: GCA_039000685.1. GTDB lineage: Archaea > Aenigmatarchaeota > Aenigmatarchaeia > CG10238-14 > SCSR01 > JAVZGQ01. The sequence goes on along the minus strand of JAWBNW010000024.1, from coordinate 3,708 downwards.
TTTCTTGGAGTTTGTGGCAAAGATTTGCCTTATTTCAAGCCTTCTTGCTATCATTAATTAGAATTTGTTTTTGATAGAAATTAAATTGATATAACTCTTAAAGTGACAAATTAATATATAAAAAAATTACTCGACCAATTTCATTCCAAGCTTTCTTACTTCTTTCACAGCCTTCTTGTTTTTTGGTATTTCACTTGCTGAACCTGCTATTGCCTTTACACCCCCAATCAATTTTATTCCATAGGCCGAGAAGAATACTTCCATTTTTTCAAAAGCTTCGTCAGCACTTCCTCCACCAACTGCAATTATTCCTCCCTTCTTTCCTTTTATCTTATTTTCTCTTAGACTGTAATAGACCAGAGTTCTGTCTATAAAATTTTTCATTAAACCAGAAACATTATCATAATAGTTCGGTGAACCTAAAATGATTGCGTCTGCTTCTTCAAGTTTTTCATAAACTTCTTGCATATCATCTATTATATGACAAATACCTGTTTTCTCACACTTAGAACATCCATCACAAAATTCAATTCTTTTTTCTCTCAACAAGATTAATTCAGTTTCTGCTCCTTTTTCTTCGGCAGCTTTAAGTGCTTCTCTTAAAAGGAATTCAGTGTTTCCCTTTCTTGGTGAGCCACAAATCCCAATGACTTTCATCTCATCTCCCAAAAACAATCTTCCAGAGCTTCTTCCCATTTATCAGCTTAAGCTTTCCTTTCTTCACAGAAAGCTCATCGAACTTTTGCACTTCATCCTTACCTTTTCCGTAAATTAGAATTGGTACTGCTCCAAATTCATGCTTTCTCGTCTTGCAAGAAGTTATGTGGTCAGAAGTTATTATCAAGATACCATCGAAATCTTTCAATCTTCCCAAATAATCGTCTATTCTTTCAATTACTTTCTGTTTCCTGAAGAAGTCACCATCATGAGCAGGCTCATCTGGACCTTTAATGTGAGCATAAACAAAATCATACTCAGCCAAAGCATTTTCTATGTTATCGAAAATGAACCTTAAAGTTTGCTCGAAATTCAGTTCTGGCACAGTTATTGCATCAAAGCCTGCAAGCATGCAACTTCCTTTCATCACCCCATTCTCAGCAATGCAAACAGCTTTTGGAATTTTGTGCTTTTTCAAAAAGCTTTTGATAACTGGAAGTTTGTTTCCAGCTTCTCTTGTGACGATGTAGTTTGCTGGTGGCAAACCGTTTTTTATTCTCTGCTCGTTTGCAGGATGGTATTCGATGACCTGCCTTGCTTTTTCTATGAACTCTTGAACTAGCTGGGCTGATCTTGAAGCTTCAGGAGAAAGAGCTTCTATTTTTCTCACCTTTTCCCAATCAAAATAAGGGTCGCTGTCTATTATTTTATCGCTCAGCTTTTCTTTCAAAATTAAAACAGCTCGATGACCATAAGTTCTCATGAAGATGTGACCAACTTCAAGCTTCACATGTTCATTAATGTACCTTGCTATCTCGTCCAAGCCTTGAGAATTTCTCCCCACTCTTCTGTCCAAAACCTTGAGCTCATTGTCAACAGTCACAAAATTACATCTTAAAGCAAGCCAACCTTGCTGGTAAGGGATGTCAGAGCCAACAGCTTCTATCGGCCCCCTTTTCATTTGTCCAGGCTTCAAATCATAGCCAAGCAAAGAGAAATTTGCTAAATGGCTCACGCTTGTCCTTGTTGTTTCATTCCAGAATTTTTTCTCTATTGGTAAAATTTCCCCACACATCCCGTTTTTTGCAAAAAAATCGAGATTTGGTTTGTAAGCTGAAGATAGAGGGGTTTTTTGTTCTGGCAAATCTGGCATGCCATCTATCAGGAGAAAAATCACTTTTCTTTTGAGCTTTATTGTTTTTGGTTTAGCTTGCTTCTTAATTCTCTTTTTTTGCACTTTCTTCTTTCTTGGCATTAATTAGAATTAGGGAGCCAAAGAAAATAAGTTTTAGTATCTATTTCTATAAAACAAATCTAACCAACTATTTGCAGCCACTTTTCCTTTCTTCTTTGCAATTAGATTAGCCATATAATCTGGTCCATATCTAGCCGCTTTTTCTATATCTTCTTCAAATTTTTCCACATCATATTCCACAACCATCACCCCTCCATTTTTCCTTCAATTTCATTCAACACATTTTCAGCATATTCAGCAAGCTTTTTTGAGAGCTTGGTTTTGGCCAAAAGGAGCTTTCTCTTGAAAGCAGGATCTTTTCCCTTGGCTTGCTCGGCAGCAAAAAGTGTGATGAAAGCTGATTGAAGCTCGAGCCAAAAGAAAGCTTTTTCCAAGAATTTCTTACATTCTTGCTTGTTTTGGGCAGATAGAGCTAAAGCTTTCCATTTCTCATAGTTTTCAGAGCACAATGAAATTTCTTCATTGATATCCATAGTCTTCCAACCCCAACCCTTTTATTTTTTCTAAAATTTCTTGAGCCCTTTTCAAATCGCCTTCAATTCTCCCTTCTTTAATCCCATTTGGGTTATGTTTTTGAGGGCAGTATCTTTTTATGAGTTCTAAAGCTCGTCTAACTAATTCCTTATCTGGATATTTTTTTAATACTTCTATGTAATCTGCAATTTTCCCCACAATCTTTCTTATTTCATGAATTTTTCCATCTGCCATTTGATTGTCACCTTATAGTAGTTACTATATCTTTACTAGTATTTAAGCGTTACTATTCTACAGTAGCGAAATCTTTATATATACCTTATAGCTAAAGAAAAAGTATGGCAATGGTATATACTGGAACAATATATGGGGAAAGTTTAAGTCAGACGATAGAAAAAGAATTAGAGAAAAGTTTGTATGAAATAAAAAACCCCTTGGTGATTAATGAAATTTGCACAATTAAGGGTCTCAATGATGTAAATCCAAAAGAATTTAAAATTTATGTACCCACAAACCTTAACACAAATTATACTTTAAAAAGTCTCATAAAAAAAGATACACTTAAACATGTGGTAGAAATTACTCCAGTTGACTTAGCAAAAGCTGGTAGAAATCTTACTAAAAAACTTATGGAAACAATTAATCAGAAGGACTTAGCGAATAAATATGTAGAAGCTTTGAAAGAAGTTACAGAAGCTTTAAACAAGTATATGGGAATATATGCATACTCATAAATTGAAAATTCTATTGTTTGCTAAAGGTGCAACAGCATCAAACCCTTTTTTCCTTAGCTCAGAAGCAAACTCTTCAGTGTGATCACCATGAATACAAAAAACTTTCTCAGGATTAAGCTTCTCTATGAACTCAAACAGCTCGCTCCTTCCAACATGTGCGCTGAAATCTAATCGCTTCACAAACATCTTCACTTCTAAGTCTAAATCTTTTGTTATTAGTCTGCCGGTCTCAAGCAAGATTTTGCCAGGAGTGTCTTCAAGCTGCCATCCTGTTAAGACCAAACTAGACCTTCTGTCAGCATAAAGCTTCTTGATATACCAAATTGCTGGCCCGCCAGTAAGCATGCCGCTTGTCGTCAAGATAACGCTTGGTTTCTTTAAAGCTCTTTTTCTTGATCTCTCTGAGCCCACATACTCCACTCTTTTCAAAGCTTTGTCTAAGCTTTCAGGCTCTTTTAACAAGCTTTTATGTTGGTTTATTATTGTTGTGGCTTTCTTTGCCATTCCATCTAAATAAACAGGATAATCTATTCCATGTTTGTCTAGGATGAGCAAAATCTCTTGAAGCCTACCAACAGCGAAGCCAGC
>JAWBNW010000023.1:0-10607 GCA_039000685.1 Candidatus Aenigmatarchaeota archaeon | reverse complement strand
TTCTTCAAAAACTATTGGAATTTCTGATGTTTTAAAACCAAATTTTTTAGCTTTAAACAAAAGTTCAGTGTTTATTTTAAACCCTATAGGGTCTAATTTTATTTTTTCATAAACTTTTCTTCTTACAGCAGAAAACCCAGACATATTGTCTTTTATTTCTAAACCAAGAATTAAAGAAGCGAGAAAACAATAAAATTTGCTTATCAAAATTCTGTAAAACTTGTCCTTTGTTTTCCCTCCTTTCACATATTTTGAACCAATAACTATATCATACTCTTTTGTTTTTTCTATAAGCTTTGGTAAATCTTCTGGTCTATGACTACCATCACCATCCATCAAAACTATCACATCACCTTTTGCAAAATTCAAACCTTCTAAAAAAGCTTTTCCAAGACCATCACTTTTTTGTCTTATAACCTTCGCCCCCTTGACTTTTGGCACAACTTCGCTTTTATCAACAACTATTATTTCATGTTTGATTTTAAGAATTTTGTGAATTTTTTCAACAAGTTTTTGAATGTATGGTTCATCTTTTGTTGGAATTATTATTGAAACTTTTCTCATAGATAATATTTACAAATTAAAAGAGAAGGTTTTTGATCTTGCTTCACCAAAATAAAACTCTAGCTCCCCTCCACAGTTAGTACATCTTCCTATTAGAGGTGCTCTTCTGAAACTGGTGTTACATTTGATGCAAATCATTCCTTCGATTTGAGAAATTGGTTTTTCTTCAGTTTTTTTATGATTGTTTATAATCTCGCCTAAAAGCATCTGTCTACCAAGACCGACAAGCTCGGCTTTGGCTATCCCAACTGCTTCAAAAACCCTTTCCAAAGGTGGTAGAAGCTGGCTTTCAATGTAATATCTTGAATCTATTTTCAATCCATGTTTCTTCACATACTCTGGATCTTCTGCTCTTTCAGAAATCATTTGTGCCCCTTTAACTATGACGAACCCTATTCTATCACCTATTGAAGGAATTTCTGATTCTCCTCTTTTTTTCATTTTTTTCACTAGTTCAACATGTGGTTGTACTCCCTTATACTGATCGGGCCTTTTTGAAATCCCTTTAATTATTACAAGCTTCTCCAAAGGAATCTGACCATTCTGTAGTTTTTGAACAACTTCCTTGAAGTAGGTGAACGCCTTCTTTGGATTTTGTTCTTTAAGTAAAATGTCCAGAACTGCTTCTTGTGTCTCACTCACCAAATCACACCAGTCTCTTCGTACAGTCTCTATTCCCTTCATCACAATCTCATCTTTATAACCAGAATCGATTTTTTCAAAGCTCCATCCCGCATATCTCTTCTTTGTCAAAATTAACAGAGTTTTGAAAATATTCTCGACTTTAATCTTTAATTTACCTTCAAACTTTTCGTTCAAGAAATTTGCTATATTGTTTCCTATCTCTATTGCTTTGTCTATATCTTGTGTATCTGTCTTAATCATCACTGAATCTGTATCACCATAAATGACCTTGTATTTGGTGTTTGTTTCAACAAGCCTTTTTGTTTCTTGAATGAAGTATCTTCCGCAACTCGTAATGGCGTTTGCTATGTTTAAAACATAAATTCTGCCAAGGATAAACCCTGTATAACCATAAGAAGCATTTGCTATTCTCTTCAGACCTTCTTGATAAGCATCTAGAGCTCTTTTCTTCACAGGATCTTTTTCAATTTTCATTTGAGTTTTGATTATATTTCTCTCTTTTATCAACCTTTCAAGTGTTCTTGGAATTATTCCTTTCCTGATTTTTGGAGGAAGAAAAGAAGTACCAAATGGTGTTGTTATTGCTTCTATGTTATCCTTCTTTTCTGTCAAAAGAGTTGTCGGACAAATATTGTAAGTAATGAAAATTGATGGGTACATGCTGGCAAAATCTAAGTAAGCGATGCAAGTTGTATGTAAACCAACTTCAGGCTCAAGGACAAATGCTCCTTTAAATCCTTTGACATCTCTTTCTGCTTTTCTTCTTGCAATCTCTTTTTCACTTGGTTTACACGGTAAGACAAAATCATCTTTATCAAATTCTCTCAAAAGCAAGTTTTCAACCTTTCCTGCTTCTCCTGTGTCCAAAGAATCCTGTAAGAGTAAACCAGAAACTTTTGAAATTCCTATATATTTGTCTAAAAGCTGTTTTTCCAAAAGCAATCTCAACACAAGCTCAGAGTCCTTTCTAGCATATTCTATAAACCTTTTCATGTCTTCTTCTTTACCATTCCAAGCAATTGTCATGTCTGTATGTGAAAATTCAATTTTTCCTTCGCCTAAAAGATAATTTGAAACATCTCCTAGACCAAATCTTTTCAAACCAACAAAAAAGCCCCTTGCGGCCATATCTTTTATCATCCAGTAAGGATCGACTATAACCCTACCGAAAACAGAATTCTTGTATCTATTTTCTGCAAGCCTCCTTGAAGAAAGTGGCTTTTCATTACATCTGCCTATAGTTCTTTTAAGTTTGTTCACTGCAAGTCTTTCATTTATATAGGGCAAGTCGAAATCGTTTATATTATAACCGAGAATTATATCGGGGTTAAACTTCTCGATAATCTCTAAAAATTTTTCCAACATCTTTTTTTCATTGTCAAATGTCAATACATCGTGATCTATTTTCTTGATATTGTTTCTGGCAACTAAAACCAATGTGTTTTTGCCATTGAAGGCTGGAAAAAAAGACATACTTATTATCGCTATTGGGTTTTCCAAAGGATTTATCGAGCCTTCTGAGACAACTTCTATGTCTAGAGCCATGAATTTAAGTGGAGCATTTTCTATTTTTTCAAAAGGTTCTATCCTCTCCATTCTGACAATTTGATCTGCTTTTGTGGTTTGTGTGTGAGTTGGTGTTCCATAAATTTTATACCAATTCATTCCAAAGAGTGAAAAATCTGCCATAAACCTGTATTTAAAAAGAATATCGGCTTCAAAGACATCCTCAACAAAATCTTGTTTTCTTAAATGCTCTCTCAAGTTTGCAGTTTTAGAAGGGTCTTTTAATGTTATTTTCAACATCTCTTTTTTCTCTTCTTGAAAGCCAATTGGCAAAAACTTTTCAACTTTTTCAATATTTTTAATATCGCCATTAAATTGCTTCTTCAATTCTGCAATTACTTTTTCTTCCATCCCTTCTTTCGGTAAAACATAAAAATAAGGATAAAATCCATCATAAAATGCACAAACAGTTTTTCCTTCTTCTGTTTTCCCGAGAAGTCGAATGATAGGCCGGTTTTCTAAAATAATGTAATCAACATCAAGAAGCTGAAAAATTATTTCCATGCTTATTCTTATGTCAAACTTATTTTTAAACTTTCTCGTGTTTTAAGATTTACAATCCAAAATAGCTTTTCTGAAGATCCACAGGAAATAATTGTAATTCCTTTATAATTTATTAAACTTGAGGAGCCGAAATTAGCAGAAACAAATATGTCTGGAATTGGATCTATTAAAAAACGGTCTTCCATAATTAAATTTTCTATTCTAAAGATTGGATTCAAGTGTCTTTTCTTAAGCAAATTTAACATTATCTCTCCACAATCTTTACCAAGATTCTCATAATTTGAAAGGAATTTCCCTTCGATCAAAAGTAAGACGATTTTTTTCTCTAAAGCCAGAAAAGCTGGGCTTGAAAAACTTAATATACCTTCAAAATTTTGGTTTGTGATTAGAATAAGCTTAGAATTGAGTGGTAATTTCTTCTGAATCTCTTCAATTTTTTCTCTTTCTAAAATGTCATCTAAGAATAAAAAAACAAATAAAAACTTGAAGTTCAATTTCTTTATTTCTCCTAGAATTTCTTCACATTCTTTTTCAAGAATATTTTTTGATGCAAACAGACAATAAACATCTTCCTCCAAATTTCTTATTGACCTTTTTAAAGGTACGTCTGGCCAAAGAATGTTTGCCGCCCAAAGTTCTCCATCCCTTCTTTCACATGAAAGTCCAATTACTTCATCTTGAACCAAATAGTTTATCAAATTGTCTGGAATGTGAATTATTATTTCACCAGTAAGATCTTCTACAAGAATTGTTTTGTTTTGTTTGTCAATTTCTCTTACTATTACTATAAGTGAAAATTTTCTAGTTTTTTCACTTATTTTGTTTATTGAAATCAAATTAACAATATCCAGTCTATAGGAAAAAAATGATTTTATTTTTTCATATCTTTCTATTAAAATTTTTGAAATGTCCTCAACTGAAACACTTGTCTTATAAATTGTTCTCTTCTTAATTTCTTCAATTTCAAACAGGCTTTCTTGAAGAAGGGATTTAATAAAATCAAGGGTAATGATGGTGGGAAAATTTTCAACGTTTTTTAATTTATCTAAAAAACTCTCTATTTTATCTGAATTCTGAATAAAAAATTCTAATGCTCGGGGCTCTAGCATCAAACCGTTTTTTGTGAAAATTTTTAAAATTTTTTCTCTTTCCATTGAGACCAAAGAAAATATTATCTTTTTAATATATAAACGGTGAGACCGGTTTTTTCTTTTAACCTTGAATGTGGTAAATGAAGGGGAATTATTTGAGAATCTTTAACAAGTTCGTCTAAGTATTTTTGTACTGTATTCCAACTAAAATTTCTGTCAAACTTCTTGTAAATTAACATTCTAATAGAAGAGGTTGTGAGTGGTGTTTGAGTGTTTGAAAGTACGTCTAAGATTTTAGATTTAACATCATCTTTCAAACTTTTTCTCCCTCTTTTCATATAATAAAGAAAAAACTCTAGACTTAAATCTATTTTTTTAACTTGTAAGTTGTTACTTTACCTATACGAATTTCTTCAACCTTTTTAGTATCTCTAAGAAAACAAAGATACTTGTTGACAGTATGCCAAGAAAGTCCAGGCTTATCAAGTTTTTCTGCCAAAGCCTTTCTAACTGCTTCAGAAGTTTTAGGGATATTTTGATCAAGGCAACTGAGTAAAGCAACTTCAAAAAACTTACCAAAAGGCTTTCTCGGCATATTTCTTTTTATAGTTAAAGAAAACTAAAAAACTTGCATTTGCTTTAATATAAGTGCGAACATTTTATAAAAAGTGCAAACATTATCTATAAATGCGAACATTTTATTATTAATGCAATAAAACAAGTATTTTTTCAAACTGTAAAAATGATGAAAGATGAAATGGTAAGTGGGAGGAAAGAAAATAAAAATAAAATAAAGTTTTAAATAAAAAATAAAATGTTTGCACTTTTAATATTTCTTATTCTTTTTTTTAAAAAAATCTCTCCTCCCTTTATTTCAATTAAAAATTTTTCTAAAACTTCATAAAAATATTTCTTTAACCTTCATCAAAAGGTTTCTTACTCTTTCCACATCTTTCACAGGCATATATATTCTAGGATAAGTTTCAACCTTTTCTATTAAGTTAAGTTTAACCAAACTCTCTAATCTCTTCCTTAAAGTCTCAAGGTTTATTTGTAAACCCTCACTTTTTAATTCAGAAAAAAGCTGTTGAATATAATAAGAATTTATATCATTTGGAAATTCTTCATTATTGAAATAAAACTTTTGTAAGACCCTTATTGTTACAATATCAAAATTTAAGAAAATGGATGTGAGCTCCTTTTTTGATTCTATCTTTTCTTGTATAGAAATATTTATAAGCGAATTTTGCCTATTCATTTCTATCTTCCTTCTCTACGTTAATTTTATCCTAGTGTTAATTTATTAGTTATTTAGATATAAAAATTGTTTTTGGTAGTCGAGTAATTATATTAAGTTGATGATTTTAACTTCAACTTTCCCATTTTTAATCGAAGCAAGACCACAATATCCTTCCGGAAATCTCCCCGAGTTTATAAGTTTTGTCCCATTGATTTCATCTATTCCCCTTGCTTCATGAATATGCGCACTTATGGCTAAAAGAGGTCTATAAGCTTCTATAGCTTTTCTCACAGCTTCAGATCCAACATGTGCTCCACTATAAACCACATCAATCTTTGTTCCTATGGGAGGTGCATGTGTAACTTGAACTTTTATTTTGCTTTTCTTAACGTCATCGAAAGCCCTTTTCAAACCATTTTCAATCTCTTCTTCTGATGGTTCATAAGAAGTATTGAAAGGCGTTCTCGCTCCACCAAAACCATAGAAACCGATGTCATCAATAACTTTTCCATGGCCATGTAAGCTAACTCCTTCTTTTTCCAGAAGTTCGATTACATTTCTATCCCAATTTCCAGGTAATGCTAGAATAGGTTTGCCCAAACTCTTTAGTTCTTCAAGTATTATTTTTGAGATGTCAAGAGAAGAAAACCCCTTTGGTGGTACATCAGTAAAGTCTCCTGGAAATACAATTACATCAAAATTCAATAGGGCAACCTTATCTATATATTCCATCAAATTTTCCACATCATTGTGTATATCACTTACTATCAATATTTCCATTTTATCAACTAATGATTTTTTATCACTTGATTTTATATATCTATTTAATGTATTCTAAGAAAAAGGGGTATAGAGTTGAAAGAAATATAAGACTTTTATTTGAAAAACATGGTTGGAAAGTCATAAGGGCAGGAGCAAGTCTTGGAGAAGCAGATCTGATTTGTATAAAAAACAAAAAATGCATTCTTCTCCAAATAAAATCAACTAGAAAAAAGGTTTTTTATTTTTATGGTAATTTAAACAAAGCGATTGAAGGATTTCCTTTTTTTCTAGTTGTAGATTTCGGTTATGGCAATATCAGAATCCTCAAACCTAGGAAGAAAATATTCCCAGATAGTGGAATACCCCTCAAAGATTTTTTAGAAAACAATAAAATTTAAGGAAACATAATATAAGTAGGTGGTGTTTTGCCAATATATGTGAAAGACATTATGATTAAACCTGTGATAACCATTGATCAGGAAAAAACAGTAAAGCAAGCAGGAGAAATGATGAAAAAAACAAGAAGAGGTTGTTTAATTGTCACAAAAAAAGGTAAGCCAGTAGGAATACTTTCAGACAGTGATGTGATAAAAAGAGTTGTGGCCAAGAATCTCTTACCAAGTAAAGTTAAAATCAAAAAAGTTATGAGCTCCCCACTAATCGTAATTGGCCCAAATGACGATATTCTAACTGCCGTTAGAAAGATGAAGAAAAGCAACATACATAGATTGCCAGTGGTTTCTGAAGGAAAACTGGTTGGTCTAATTTCTCTTTCAGATATAGCAAAAACTTCACCAGAAATGCTCGATTTACTTGAATACAGAATGAAAATGAAATCTTTTGAACCAGAAATAAAGGAAAAATTTACATCAGGAGTATGTGATTCTTGTGATAACTATAGTGATGACCTCAAGAATGTGAATGATCAATGGTTATGTGAAAGATGCAGGGAAGAACTTGAATATGAGTATTGACCTAAGTCTTGCAGGTTTAAGCAGAGAAGAGAAAATAACTCAGCTTTCTGAACTTAACCCAACATATTGTTTTGAAAATGAACAAATAAGAAAAGTAGTGGATAAAATCATAGAAAAGGGACATAGAAGATTACCAATTCTATCAAAAGATAAAAGAGTGGTTGGGATAATAACAACGATGGACATCTTAGAAGCTTTTTTGCGCAAACAAAATTTTCAAGATCCCATTTCAACAATAATGAACAGAGAAGTTATTTTTTGCGATGCCAATGAAACATTAGGAAATGTTTTACTCAAGTTTAAATTTTCAAGAAGAGGAGGTTTTCCGATAACTAAAAATGGTAAATTAGTTGGTATGATATCTGAAAGGGATATTGTTAGAAGATTTTCTTCCCTGATTTTTGGAATAAAAGTAGAAGAAGCCATGACAAAAAAACCTTTTTTTCTAGACCCCAAAATTTCAATACTAGATGCTATTAAATCTATGGTGAATACACACTACAGAAGGTTGCCCCTAGTGAAAGATAAAAAATTGGTTGGAATATTCACTTCAGCAGACGCTCTTTTATATTTGAAGAAATGCGATTTTAATTTTTCCAATCTTTTCGAATCAGTGATGCCTACCTTTACAAAAGAAGTCTATTATATAGAAAAAGACAAAGATTTATCCGAAGCAATAAAAGAAATGGTTAGAAGAGATGTTGGTGGTCTTCCTGTGGTTGGTGATGATGGTGTTTTGGAAGGCATAATAACCGAAAGAGATATATTGGAAGAAATTGTCTAAATAATTATGCTTTCTCCAAGAATTTTAGAGAATTTAAAAAAACTGAGAGAAGAAGAGGATTTGTTGATAGTGGAGGGAACAAAAGACAAGGCTGTCTTAAGATCTCTTGGTTTTACAAACACTTTAACCATCTCAGGAAAACCTTTGGAAGAAATTGTTGAAGAAGTCGTCTATCTCAATCCCTTGCAAGTTGGGATACTCACAGATTTTGACAAAGAAGGAGAAAGCATAGCATCACAACTCAACAATCTCTTTTCACATTACAAGATTAAGGTGAATCACATCATTAGAAAAAATTTCAAATCGTTAAGAATTCACAAGATCGAAGAACTTAATTCAATCACAAAATTAATGGGGGATGATCAAAATGGGAAAATTGGCCCAATCTACAATAAAATATTTAATAGAAGCCGAATTTTCAGCAGAAGGAATTGTGGAAAAACCAGACGTGATAGGTGCGATATTCGGTCAGACAGAAGGGCTCTTAGGTCAAGATTTAGACCTAAGGGAGCTTCAGAGAACTGGGAGAATAGGTAGAATAGATGTAGAAATTTCAAACGAGAATGGGAAGACAAAGGGAAAAATTTTCTTACCTTCGAGTCTAGACAGCTCAGAAACTGCCTTAGTGGCAGCTTCTTTAGAGACGATAGAAAGAATTGGACCATGTTTAGCAACAGTCAAAGTTTCTTCAGTAAAAGATGTTAGAGTGGTTAAGAGAGAATTCATGTTGAACAGGGCAAAAGATATTTTGGGAAAACTGATGACAGAAGAAATACCATCAACTTCAGTTCTTACAGATACAATAAAGGAAAGTGTCAAGGCAGCTCAAATAAGAGATTATCTAGGATTGCCTGCCGGTCCAGATATAGAGAATTCAGATGAGGTAATAATAGTCGAGGGTCGAGCAGACGTCTTAAATTTGCTTAAAAATGGAATTAAAAACGTAGTTGCGATAGAAGGCGCAAAAATACCACAACAGATAATAGATCTGGCAAAAGAAAAGGTAACCACATTGTTTGTTGATGGTGACAGGGGAGGAGATCTAATCATTAAAGAGATGTTTCAAGTTGCAGAGGTTGATTACATCGCAAAAGCACCTCCTGAAAAGGAAGTAGAAGAACTAACAAAGAAGGAGATATTCAAGTCTTTGAGAGGGAAAATTCCAGCCGAACAGTATAAAGTTGAAATAAAGACAAGGGAACTAAAAGATTTTGTAGGGGGAAAATCTCAAGAAAATTCGGCTTGATGAATTATGGAATAAATTGGTCCAGATTTACTTAGTTCACTTTTTATTAACTGAATCTTATCAATTACAAACTTGCCATGAGTTTTATTTTTTTCATCCTCAACCCTCCCCTTCACCTCGTTTTTATTTTCAATTGACTTTACCCTACAAAGTGTAATATGAGGTGGTTTTGAATCTCCACCTATTTCTTTTACCACTTCTCTAAAAACTCTTTTCAAAAATTCATTTTCAAAAATACTTAGAGCAAGAACCCTGATGTAATTTGGGCTGGGGATAGCAATTAAACCATCAATTTCAATTTCAAACTTATCAAATTTTCCACCAATGTAATCTATTTTTTTCGATATTTCGTTTATTTGATTTTCATCAATTTCACCAAGAAATGAAAAATTTATATGTAAATTTTCAATTTCAACAAATTTACATTTCAGAGGCCATTTTTCTATTCTATTCTGTAGCTCCACAATCTCATTTTTTACCTCTTCTGGTAGAAGATAGCCGACAAAACACCTTACCATAATCTTTATCTTTAAGTTTAAATTAAATAAAGTATAATTTATTTTTTGTGATAAACCATGGTAGAAACGAAGGTTAAGGCAGCAAATGTGATAGGGAAAACCATAATAAGTGAAGAGACTGGAAGAAAATTTGGCGTTGTGAGTAATATAGATTTTGTCACAGAAAGCGGGGAACTACTAAACATAATAGTCGAACAGCCAACAAGATATCTTCAAGACCTTAATCCTAAGACAGATGATAAAGGAAGAATAATGATTCCCTTTAGTGCAGTAAAATCAGTTGGAGATTTTGTAGTAGTGAGTGAAAGCGAGCTAATTTAGATTAAACAAGAATTTCGAGTCTCTTTACTTAAACCATTTTATTTCATCTATTCTCCATTTTGGTTTGATAATGTCATTAAAATCAGGTTTCCAACCAGATTTATAAGCCAATAAACCAGTCCAGGCTACCATCGTTCCATTATCTCCAGAATATTCCCCAGGTACAACATACATTTTTGCACCCCTTTCCTCACACATCTTCTTTACCATTTCTTGCAAACGTTTATTAGCAGCAACACCACCTACCAAAAGCACTTCTTTCTTGTCAGTATGAGCTAAAGCCCTTTCGGTAACTTCTGTCAACATAGCAAAACAAGTTTCTTGAAGGGAATAGGCAATGTCTTCTTTAGCCAAACCCTTTTTAAATAAATTTATCGCTGCTGTGGCTATAC
>JAWBNW010000022.1:0-10665 GCA_039000685.1 Candidatus Aenigmatarchaeota archaeon | reverse complement strand
GTTACTATATATAATAGGGCTTTAACTGAAGAAGAAATTAAAGAAAATTACGATGCCAAAGCCTCAAACTATCAAGTTGTGTTGGAATACAGTAAGATAGTCCTCACGGGGGCTCTCAAACTAGGCAGAGGAACCCATAAGCTCTGTATAGAAAAAATTGGTGAGCTTAACAACAAGCCTTTGGTGAAAATAACTGTCTGCTAATTTTAAATGGAACAAGAACCTTGTGGACAAGATGTCACAAAACTTCCACCAGTACTACAAGATGCTTATGATGCCGCCCACAGCTACAGTAAAAGCTATTAGGAGAATAGTAGCTATCATTGGGCTTACGGCTTTTGAATTCATGATTTTGTCTTATGTGTAGCACGTGCCTTCCGGGCAGGTTGCGGTGTATGTACCGCCTTTGCTGCAAGCTGCTATTGCTTGTATCCCAAGGTTGATTGTTGTACAACTAGATCCAGAAAGAGAAACTGTTGTCGTGTTTTGTGTGTTTGAAGCCACAGGCAAACCCAAATTTGAAGTTGAGTTTGTTACACTTCCTCCACAAGTTATTATCAAAGAAGTAACAGTCACACTATCTGTTCCTTGATTGAGAAACTGTAAAGTTACATTTGCCGGGTTTGTTGATAGATAGTTTGAGTTTAAAGCCCTTACGATAACCGTGTTAACCGTGCAAGCCGCTCCTGCTCCTGCTGCTGCTGTTTGGGTTCTAGTGAAACCTGTCAACCAGATGCTTATGATGCCGCCCACAGCTACAGTAAAAGCTATTAGGAGAATAGTAGCTATCATTGGGCTTACGGCTTTTGAATTCATAATACTTAATTCTTTTTTTTTAGATATAAAAGCTTTTATTCTGTTAAGACAAGGAATAAATATGAAATACAGATGGAAAAAAAATTCTGACCGATATAAAATATTCTCCCTCATTCTCTTGCTAATTGTCATTGGTTTGACAATTTACATCTTCTGGCCAAAAGAGCTAGAACAAACTCTCCAAGAAATAATTTTGCCCGAGCTTTCCACTTCTGGTTTTTCCAAAGTTGAGAAAATAGAAACAGCAACTCTTGGAAATTTGGGTGCAGTGAGCTTGAAAGCAGATTGTTATGATTTGACAGCAAGTGTTGAAGCCAGTCAAGCTGAATCTATTCAAAGGGGAATAGAAAAAAGCTATGTGGCAAGACCAAATGCCCATGATGTTGTAGCGGATGCTTTCAATTCTTTGGGAATAGAGGTATTGATGGTCAAAGTAACTGAGCTTAAAGAAAACTCTTTTTATTCCAAGCTTATTTTGAGACAAGGCAACACAATCTTAAGCCTAGATGCAAGACCGAGCGATGCTATTGCCATAGCTTTAAGGACAAATTCTTCCATCTATGTGAATTCCACTCTTTTGAAGGAAGTTGGGGAAAAAATTTGTTGAAGATAAAAAATTAGCCTTTCAAAGCTTTCTTGAATTCTTCTCCAAATTCTTTCGCTTTTTCAGCTATTCTTTCAGCAGCTTTTTCCAAAGCTTCTTTTGGCGAACCTTTATTAACCCTTACAAAAATTTTTGGCTGACTTAAGTAAGGGTGATCTTTAACATCAGCAGCTTCAGAAACATTCTTATCATTCCATAATTCTTCTCTGATTGTATTTGTGAGAGTGTAAGTCTCTCCTGTTGCTTCAATGAATAACGCCTTCTCATCTTCTTTTATGACTTTCAACTCCATTCTATCACTCAAACTATTATTGAATTGCTAATATTTAAATTCTTTTGAATTCAGTTGATTGTAGTTTAAGATTGGAATTGGATACTTTGCTTGGTCATCTATGGCAATTCTTGGACAAGCAAAATTTATCAAGAAATCTAACTCTAGACCCTCAATCTTTTCTGGAGTGACTTCATCCATAGCTAAAATATAAACTTCCTTGCCTTGAGCTTCCAATCTTTTTTTAAGTTCAAATGGCAACCTAAGCTGACCTTTTTTCCAGCTCACAAGCAAACCAATTTTATCAGCTTCTTTCAATTGAGATTTGTTCCAAATAACAATTTTTTGAATTTTCTTCTTGAATTCTTCTAAGCCTCTTATTTCTCCCTTTTCCAAATCCAAATTCAAAACTGGTTTGTTTGTTTGAAGAACCAGACCGACTGCATAAAATTCTCCTGCAGAAACTGCAAGAAAGCAATCTATATTTTTCTCTATGGCCTTAGCTGCTCTCAAATCACAGCCCAAAACTTGACCTGGATACTGTAAAGCTTTGTGAATGAAAACTTTCTTTCCTTTTTTCTTCAAGAATTCTTCAACTTTTGGCAAAAGCTTGACAAACTGGATGCTTGTTATCAGCCCGATTTTCTCAAAATCTCTCAATTTTTCAAATTCTTTTTCAAGTATTGGTAAAGGATCGACATCAATAAAATATTCCCAATACACAACTGGAATTTTTGATTTTGGTAGAAATCTTTCATGGCCTATGTGTAAAATTGCATCGCATTTCAAAAGTTTTGCCTCGTTTTCTCTAACATCACAAGCTCCAAAGCACTTTTCCACCGAAAGAATTGTTTCAAAACCGTTTTCTTCAAGCTCATTCACCATCTTCTGAATTCTAAGTCTCAAGCCTTCGGGAAATTGAATGAAAATTCTTTTAGCCTTAAGCTCTTTCAACTTTTTCACAATTTCTTCAGGAATTTCCATAACTTATGTTAGTCTCCTATTCTTTTTCAGTTTTTCCCTACATTTCTTACAAACATCAAGAAAACGATGACGATAGAGTCTTCCTACTTCACGCACGGGCTTTTTACACATGTCACAAAACTTTTTCATCAATTCAATCTTATTTTTTTATGGATTTAAATCTTAATCCCAATATTCAATTTAATGAAAATTTCTGATGAAATCAAAATCAAAGCAAAAAAACTGTTTGAAGAAGGAAAAATCAGAAAGGAAATTGAGACTGAAAAAAGAATTCATTTTAAAGTTCAAGGAGAAACAGAAGAGCATTCCGTAATTCTTGAGAAAAAGAGTAAAAATTTCCTTTGTGATTGTCCTTATTTCACGCTGAAAGAGAAAAATTGCTCACATATAGAAGCAGTCAAATTATTTTTGAGAAAAAAATCTCAAGCGTGATTCATGGGAGAATTCTTGTAACATATCTTGGAAAGAGAACAGCCTCTTTTATATTTCCTATATCAAGAAGTTGCATGGTGAACCTTTCCAATCCTAAACAGAAACCTCCGTGAGGAGGTGCACCATATTTGAAATGTTCTGTAAACCATTTTACATGTTCTAAGTTCATGCCCTTTTCTTTTACCTGCTGGATTATTTTTTCATGTCTGTGCTCCCTTTGGCCTCCTGAAGACATTTCCATTCCTTTGAAAACTAAGTCAACACTCCTTGCCCATTTAGGCTCTTCATCATCACGCATCACATAGAATGGTTTAACTTCAGACGGAAACCTGTTGATGAAAAAGAAATCTTGTTTATATTTTTCCTTTACATGTTTTGATAAAATTTTCTCTGCTTCTTTGTCAAGATCAGAACCAAAAGGTAATTTTTTACCATATTCTTTTAAGATATCATAAATTTTTGGAAACCTTAGTTCTGGAAATGGTGTTTTTGGAGGTTTTATTTCTTTCCCAAGGATTTCAAGCTCTCTTTCACATTCTTTCACAACTTTTTTTATTGTATAAACTATCATTTCTTCCTCCAATTCCATCACATCTTTCTCGTCTTTCAAAACAAATTCTGGAGCTATTCCACGATGTTCTGCCAGATGGTATGGTGTGTCAGAAAGTTCTGCCCTCCAGTTTGGGCCAATGTCAAAAATTCTTTCAAATCCTGCCAAAATCAATAGCTGCCTGTGCAACTGAGGATCTTGCCTTAGAAAAGCTTCCTTACCAAAAAAATCTATCTTAAAAACTTCAGCACCACCTTCTGAAATCCCTCCTATAAGTGCTGGGGTAAAAACTTGTATAAAGCCGTTTTTTCTCAAGAATTCTTCTGCTGCTTCAACCACTTTTGCCTGCACACGAAAGATTGCCAAATTCTCTTTTCTTCTCAAATCAAGTGGTCTCCAGTCTAACCTCGTGTCCAAATTTGCCGGCGTCACCCATCTTGGATCCAATGGTAAAGGTACAGCTGCTTTGCTTACAATTTCTATTTTTTCTGGTATAATCTCGATACCGACTTTTGCTACTTTGCTTTTAACAACTTTTCCTTCAAGAAAGATCACATCTTCTTGATGTAGCTTTTTTACAATTTCGAAAGTTTCAGAAGAAACTTTGTCTCTTGGGACCGTGACTTGGACTGTGCCTTCTCTGTCCCTTAAAATCAGAAAGTTAATTTTACCAAGAAGCCTGACATCGTGAACCCAACCAAATAGATTGACTTTTTTCCCCAAGAATTTATCTAATTCATTAGTGAAAATTCTTTTCATTCACACACCCAAATTGTAAAGCAATATCCAAATTGTTAGCCAGACCAAAAGGAAAGTCACGAAGCTGTTATAAAATAGCATTGTTTTCTTCTTTTTTGTTGAAATCAAAAGAAGAGGCAGAGTAACAAAATAAATTGAAAAAGATATTGCTATTGCTATTATCAAATTTAACTCAAGAGTGTGTAAATAGTTTGTCATGAAGCCTGACACCAAACCTAAAAGTGTGTAAATCATAACTATTTTTTGCTCAGTCTTCATTTTCCCCCTCTTTACATTTTTCATCTTTCTTAAAGAAATCTTTGAGCTTTTGCTGCCAGTTTTTATTCAATAGGTCTTGGGTTGTGACCCAAGATTTCCTCACATAATTGGGGAGATTTCCTTTTCTCTCTTTTATAAGTTTCTTTAGAAATTCAATCGTGGAAGGATCATGGCTGTATCCGACACCAAAATCTACACCTTCTTTTTTCTTTATATCTTCTATCGCTTCATCTCGGTTAACTTTTGCGATTATGCTGGCGGCACTTACAACAGGTATGCTTTCGTCCAAGTAATTCTCGACAATCAAATCAGCGTTATTATTTTTAAGAAAACTCAATATCAGGTTTTTGAATTTCTTCGTGTTTTGCTCCAGGGAATCAACAAAAACTTTTTTTGCACCACACATGTCTATAATTTCTGCCATCTTCATCGCTTCGATCTTATCCAGGTTTATCCCCTTTGCCCTATAGGAATCTATCTTGCAAGGCTGTACTCTCAAAACCACTATGTTCCTTGCTATATCTTCTATTTTTTTGGCAAGTTCTTCCCTTCTTTTAGGAGATAAAACTTTGGAATCTTTCACTCCTATTCTTCTAAGTTTTTTTTCATCTTTTTTTTCTATAACCACGCCTGCAATAACCATGGGCCCTAGGATGGCCCCTCTCCCAGCTTCGTCGATGCCACATATTAAGATGCCAACCACCTTTTAACATAAGTTAATTTTTTATATTAAATATTGTGATAGAGCTTAAAGAAATAGAAAAATTGGCAAGAAAATTTCCCGTAGAAGAAGTTCTGAAAGAACACGACTGGAAAGAATTTGAAAGAATTGTTGCAGAAGTCTTCAAGGAAAATGAATTTACTGTGAAGAAAAACTTTAGATTCAAGATCAATAAAAAATATGAGATAGATATAATTGCAAGAAGAGGAAATCTAATCCTCTGTGTTGATTGTAAGAAATGGTCTGGTGGGAGGTATAAAAAATCTGGAATCAAAAAAAGTGCAAAAGATCAAGAAAAAAGAACAAGAATGATGGAAAAATATTTGAAAAACAACCCACTTTTGATGAAAAATTTAAAGATTGAAGGTGATTTTGAAATCAGGCCCATGATAGTGACTTTGATGGAAGAAGATTTAATCAGAGAAGGAAACACGTTCATAGTTCCTTTTTTCAAGCTTAATTCTTTCCTGTTGGAAATTGAAAACTTTTTCTAAATTAGATGATAAAACTTTAAAATTTCAACACCCCAAGTAAGAACAAAGATTGCCAGACCTATTCTCAGGGCCTTTCCTGCCATCATCGCCAACAAGAAAGATTTTACATTCATTTTCAAAAAACCAACTAACATAGCAAAAAGTGCAAACGGGAATGGAACAGGTAAAAAAGATACCAAAAAAACTGAAAAATTTCCGTATTTTTCTATAAGTTTTTGCATGTCTCTAATCCTTTCTTCATATTTCAATATTACTTTAGAACCAAAAAGCCCAAAATAGTAGCTTACTGTCCCACCTAAAATCGAACCAGAAATCAAAGAGATAAAAATTGAGTGGGGAGAAAAATTGAGACCAAGGAAAACTATGCAAGAAAGTTCTACAAATGCCGGGAAAAGCAAAAAGTTTGAAGAGAAAGAACCAAGAAAAAGAGCAATTAGTCCGTATTCTCTTAGAAATGAAAGAAAAATATCTATCATAATTAAAAATAGCGAAAGCTTTTTATTTAAATTAACCCTTTAAATACTTTTAGCAAAATATAAATATAGTTAGTGGTAAAATGTCAGATTTTAAGATAAAGATTGAAAATATAGTGGCTTCAGCTTCTCTGAATGTGGAAGTGCCTCTAGAAAAAATCGTCTCAAAGCTTGAAGGAATGGAGTATGAGCCTGAGCAATTCCCAGGGCTTGTTTACAGGATGGATAAACCTAAAGCAGCAGCTCTCATCTTTGGCTCGGGAAAAATTGTTTGCACTGGAGCAAGAAGCATAGAAGATGTCAACACAGTTTTCAAAAAAGTGATTTCTGTAATCAAGAGTGTTGGTGCTCAGGTTCCAAAGAGCTTCAAAATCCAAGTTGAAAATATAGTGGCTTCAGCAAAGATAGAGGGCAACCTCAATTTGGACACGATAGCAATAAACTTGGAAAATTCAGAGTATGAGCCTGAGCAATTCCCAGGGCTTGTTTACAGGATGAACGAACCGAAAGTGGCTTTCTTACTGTTTGGGTCTGGGAAGATTGTTTGTACTGGTGGAAGAAGTGTGAAAGATGTGAAAACGGCCCTAAACAAAGTCTACAACAAGCTAAAAGGCATAAAGGCAATAATCAAAGAAAGGTAAACTGCGAACACTTTACCTATTTTTTACTTTTTTCAATATTCCAAAAGACTTAAAATTAATAATTACATAGAAATAATTGTCATGGAGAGGGAAGAAATAGTTGAAAAGTTCGCTGAATTCTTGAGAGAATATTACTACAATGAGCTAGTTTCTGCTGCGACTGAAGGGAAAAAATCTTTGCTCATAGATTTTTCTGTTTTAGACAAATTCAATCCAGAACTAGCCAGTTATTTGCTTGAAAACCCTGAAGAAGTTCTGTCCGCAGCTGAAAATTCTTTAAGACAAATAGATCTTCCGGGTCAGACCACTCTTAGAATTAGGATTTTCAATTTACCGGAAGAAAGACAGATAAGGATAAGGAACATAAGGGCAGAACATATAGGGAAATTGATTTCTGTTGACGGAATAGTTAAAAGAGCAAGTGAGATCAGGCCAGAAGTTTCAGAAGCAATCTTCCAGTGCTCTGAATGTGGTGCCAAGATAACTGTCCTACAAACTGAAAGATTCATAAGACCTCCGAATGAGTGTGAGTGTGGAAACAGGAGAAATTTCAAGCTTGTAGACCAAAAACTCTACGATGCTAGATGGGTGACGATAGAAGAACCTTTTGAGATAACAAGCGGGGAAAGACCTTCTGAGATTATGGTTTTCTTGAAAGAAGATCTGACTTCACCTAAAATGCAAAATAAGACCGATCCTGGAAACAGGATAAGAGTTGTGGGTATCCTTAAACAGATACCAAGAAGAGTTAAAGGGAGCAGATCAAGACAACTTGAAATTTATATAGACACCAACTCTGTTGAAAGTGTGGAAGTGGAATGGGAAGAATTGGAAATAACTCCTGAAGATGAGAAAAAAATTTTTGAACTTGCTAAAGATCCTGAAATCTATTCTAAGCTTGTAGCATCCATAGCCCCAAGCTTGTATGGGCTAGATGACATAAAAGAAGCTATTGTTCTTCAGCTGTTTGGTGGTGAGCAGCATGTACAAAAAGATAAATCTAGGGTAAGAGGAGATATCCACATATTATTGGTCGGGGACCCAAGTTGTCTGGTTGGGGATGAAAGAGTAGTTTTAGGTAATGGTGAGATAGTTAAAATTTCTTCCCTAGGTAAAGAGCATCTTCAAAAAATTAATGTTCCTGTTTACTTGGCAGGAGGTTATAAACGCGGGATTGCCAAAATATTCCACAAATATGAATTTCAACCTATTATAGAAATAATCACAGAAAGTGGTAAAAGTATAAAGGGTACTTATAATCAGCCTGTTTTGGTTAAGAAAAAACCATGTAAATTTGGTAAATTTGAAAGTGAATGGAAGCGATTAGATGAAGTGAGGATTAATGATGAAGTGAGAGTTATAAACTGGATTCCTTGCAGCATACATAAGTACGTGGATACTGGTTGGGCTGATCAAAATAAAATTAAAGTACCAAAAGTTTTAGATGAAAAGTTAGCAAGTATTCTTGGATATTTGTTAGCAGATGGTTATGTGAGAAAGTATAGAATAGGTTGTACATTCAACTATGAAGAATTGGATCTATTACCAAAAATGAAAAAACTTTTCGAAGATGTTTTCAATGTAAAATTAAGATTCGATTATAAGAAAGAAAAAAATGGCATTAATGTGGAAATAGTTGTTAATTGTGTTGATCTAGCAAAAATCTTACATTTCCTAAAAATCAAAAGAGTCCCAGAAATTATTTTCAAATCAAAAAACAGTGTAGTGGCTAGCTTTCTTTCCTGGCTATACGATGGTGATGGTTCGGTGATTTCAGAGGGAAGAGGTAAAAACGGCATACTCTATAAAGGAAAAGATGTGGAGCTGTTGCGTGATATCCAAATGCTGCTCTTGAGATTTGGTATACATTCAAGAATATATGGAAATAATTTGATGATTAGACAAGCGAATTCCATAATCAAGTTTGCAAAATCAATCGGATTTAACTCCCAAAAAAAGAAGAAAAAACTACAAAAGCTTTTAGAAATTGTGAAGAATCTTAAGAGGAGAAGACGTAACAAAAGATGGGAAAGAATAGTTAAAATTGTTTACCATCCACCAGAAACTGTTTATGATATTGAAGTTCCTAAACATGAGAAATTTGTAGCAAATGGTATAGTTTGTCACAACACAGCCAAAAGTGCTCTGATGAAAGTTGTTTCCACTCTAATTCCTCGTGGAAGATATGTTTCTGGTAAAGGAGTGACAGCTGCTGGATTAACGGCAACTGTAGTAAGAGATGAGGAGTTTTTAGGGGGATGGGTTCTTGAAGCTGGGGCTTTAGTAATGTGCAATAAATCGCTTTGTGCTATAGATGAATTTGAAAAGGTGGAGAAAACTGATCAAATTGCTTTACATGAAGCAATGGAGCAACAATCCATAAGCATAGCAAAAGCAAGCATAGTTGCTACTTTACCAGCACAAACTTCAATTCTTGCCGGTGGTAATCCGAAGCTTGGAAGGTTTGACCCTTATTTGCCAATAAAAGAGCAAATAGATGTTCCTGAAACATTGCTTTCAAGATTTGACTTGAAGTTTGCCTTGCGTGACGTACCAAATCCTGAGCTTGATGCAAAAGTTGCTGAGCATATTCTAAAATCAAGACATTATGGAGAAGAGGAAGTAAAACCCACAATAGAAGCTGATTTTCTTAAAAAGTATATTGCTTATGTAAGAAAGAATTGTCATCCAAAACTGTCTAAAGAAGCTGGTGAAGAAATAAAAAATTTTTTCGTAAACCTGAGAGAGAGAGCTACCTCAGAAGAAACAGCAGTACCGATAACACTTAGACAATATGAAGCTCTGATAAGATTGGCTGAAGCTTCAGCAAAAATTCAATTGAGGGATATTGTGACGAGAGAAGATGCTATAAGAGCTATAAACTTGATGAAAGCTTCTTTGAGAGAATTTGGTTTTGAAGCCGAAACTGGAAAGTTTGATGTTGACAGGCTTGAAGGTAGAACTACAGCATCAGAAAGAGGAAAGATTAGAATTGTGCTTGATATCATAGAAGAAATTTCAAAAACCATGGGCAATACTTTCCCGAAAGAAGATGTAATCAGGCTTGCAAAAGAGAAAGGATTAAAAGAATTTGATGTGGAGAAGATTCTGAATGAACTAAAAAACAAAGGAGATTTGTTCGAGCCTAAAACTGGGTTCTTGCAAAAGATGTAGCTAAAGAATATTTAAATTTAATAACTAATTCTAATCGTGGAAAAGAAAAGAATTGTTGCAAGGAAAGCTAGAATTTGTGATTTAGTCAATGGTGTTTTTTTCCATGGTAGTAAATTAGATATGAAGCCAAGTTATGTTGTCGTGTGGTTTGGGGAAAAAATCTCAAGAGTGAACTTAATTGGCACTGCAATCGATTCATTTGTCTCGGAAGATGAAAGTTATGGTAGTATAACCATAGATGATGGGACCGCTTCAATAAGAGTAAAAGTTTTTGGAAATAATGTGAAAATGGTAAAGGATATTTCTAATGGCGAGATGTTGATCGTCATAGGTAAGCTGAAGGAGTATAATGGTGAAATCTATGTGGCTGCAGAGGTTGTAAGAAAAGTTAAAGATTTGAACCATGAAAGCTTGAGAAAACTTGAGATTTTGAAAGATTTGAAAGAAAAGAAAAGAATGGTAGAAGAAATAAGAAATTTGGTTGAACA
>JAWBNW010000021.1:1404-10870 GCA_039000685.1 Candidatus Aenigmatarchaeota archaeon | reverse complement strand
TGGCAGCAGCATCAATTGTTATTATCTTATCTATCTTTCTCTTTTTCACCAGCTTTTCCACAGCTTTCCCAAGTTTACCAAGTCTTCCTCCAGGACCTTTTGCTTTCATGATTATAACTTTTTTACCTTTGATCTTCTTCTCTGCAAAAACAATATCTTCTTCCATTTCTCTTATCTTGCTGTTGCCAATCAACTTTGCAGCCGTCATGCAACCAGCAGCATCACCAATCGGCCAACCATTCGTCAAGGCTTCCGTACCTTGGAGCAAGGCTTTCGATATCCTCTCTATCAGAGGCAATTGCATTTCCAAAACCATACCAAGTTGCAAGTTCTTGGTCTTTCTCACAGTTTCAACGTAATGCCTGACAATCTTGGCTAACTGGTTTAGGCTTATGGCTCCACTCAAACCCATTATCAGGTTGGCCTGCTCTTCTTTGTTCAGGCTTGGTGCTATGTTCTTCACAAAAGCTTTGAATCTATCTTCTGAAAGGTCTGAGATGTGCTCAAGCTTCTTGATTATACCATAAGGATCCAAACTAACAGGCTCAATCATGAAGAATTCAAGAAAGTTATCAATTTTTTCTCTCAAATTTTTCCCAGTTTTTTTCGGTATTTTTTTCATCACTATATTCTTTGCTTTTACCGTCAAGCCTTCTAGCATCGCAGCAGATCTTTCCAATCTCCACAAAAGCTGGGAGACCATGATCTTGGGATAAAAGTTGAAGAAGATGAGGAGAATTATGAGCCAGATTATGTTGGACCAAATGTCGCCGCCAAACTGAAATAAGTTAGCCATAAAATCACTATAAGAAAGATTGGTATCAAGAGTATTTATTTTTGTTTTGCTAAATAAATTTTTAGTGAAAGGATGAGATGGAAGCTTTTGGCTGCAGTTGCTGTTATTTTAGCTATCACCGGCCTTTTACTATTCACAGAGCAGGGTAGAAAATATGCAGTTTCCTTGGGAAGCATGACAAGAGGTCTAACTAGCACTCTTGGAAATTTTGTCGCTTCTTTTGTAAAAGCCCCTTCAGGTCAGGAGTTCAATTTTGAGTTGGATTTGAATAGGGAAGCAATCTACGGACAGAGCTTTTCTTTTTCTGACGCAGAATTCAAGACTTCTTGCCAGATTTTGAGCTTGAAGATAGATGGAAAAAACTGGGAAGTTGGTGATAAGGTTAAGCTCGAAATGGTTGGAAGTGGAGAAATTTCTGTTGGGAGTGATGGTAAAGTTAGCCTAAAAGCAGATGCAAGCTTGATTAAATTTGATTCTTGGAAGACGAATAACGTTAAAATAGAAATGGAAATGCTTCCGGGGAGTTTTTCGATGAACAACGCTAAGTCTAGCTTGATTAACATCACAGCTTCAGGAAAAGCTAGCAAGCAGCTGGAAGATATAGAGCTGAAAGCAGATTTCAACCAAGCCAACTTGAAATTAGAAGGTTTTCGAGGAAGTGTAAATTTTGAAGATCGGTTGAGGCTAACGGGGACTGCAGCCAATTTAGAAATCAACGGGAAGAAAATTTAAGGAGGTATTTTGATGAAAGCGAAAGAGCAGAGAAGAGAAAGGCCTGCCGTGGCCCTTTTTGTTGACGGGCCAAACATGCTCAGGAAAGAGTTCATGGTTGACCTAAGAGAGCTCAGGAAAAGATGTGAAAAGTATGGCAGAGTGATAATAGCAAAAGTTTTCTTGAATCAGTTTGCCCCAGAAAAACTGATAGAAGCTATAATAAACGAGGGGTTCGAATCTGTGATGGTTTTGGCAGAAAAAGAAGAAGGAGCAAGCGATGTTGATGTGACTTTAGCCGTTTCAGCAATCGAGACTTTGTTAACAAAAAATGTTGATGTGATAGCAATAGCAACAAGAGATGCAGATTTCTTGCCAGTGGTGCTGAAAGCAAAAGAATATGGTAAGAAAGTTGTAGTGCTTGGAGTTGAACCAGGCTTTTCGATAAGCATAAGAAATGCGGCAGACTTCATTGAAAATTTATAAACTTATGATCCTAGGATCGATGGATAAAATAATTGTAGAGAAATTGAAGCTTTATTCAAACAGAACTTAAAAATATAAATCTATTAAAAAACAAAAATAATATCGAGGTGATGTTTAGTGAGCTTTCTTAAAAGGCTTTTGGGCAAGGAAGAGCCTGTGGAGTTGCCAACAGAAGAAGAGCCTGTCCAGCCTGTTTATGTGAGAATTGAGAACTTGAAGGATTTTGTTGATATAGAGAGGATAACAAAGCTTTTGAGAGAAGGCAACATAGTCTTCTTGAAGACAAAAGAGCTTCAAAGGACAGACTTGGGAGAATTCCAGAATTGCGTTCAAAAGCTCAAGAGAGTTTCAAACCAGTATGGATTTGACATAGCAGGAACAGAAGAAGGCTATCTTGTGGTAACACCAAGCTTTGCAAGAATAGTAAGGTAAGCTATTTTGGCCAAAAAGGCTTTGATTTTCCATAGCTCTCTAGCTGTCTTACTAATTCTTCCATAATTTCTTCTCTCGTTGTAGTGCCCAATTCTTCTATTAAAATTTCCCCTACAGTTTCATAACCTTGAGAAAGGGCTTTATTGTATTTTTCTGTATTGCCAACTACCTGCTTTAAATTAACCTTGCGCTTTTTCAAACAAGCTGCGTTGTTGCCTTCAATAAAAATTTCTGTTATTTCTTCTTTCCTGAAGATTCTCCTTAAAACACAATAACGATCGAAAATTTCTCCTGTACCAGGATACAATTTTGGTTCTAACAATTTTTCTTCTTGTTGTTTCACTAGAGCTTGAATCCAAGCTGGTTCAGAAGGCTCTGAAGGTTGTAATAACAAAATAAAATATAGGGTATCGGATAATTTTCTTAATCTTGCTTCTATCCATCTTGGTAGCCTTGGTTTTTCCTTTTCTTCAGTCAAGCTCATCAAATTGTGTATTGAAGTTAAAAATTAAAGACTTTTCCTTGTTTAAGAAATCAAAGATTTTTCTTTGGTAAAGAATTTTTTTAAGAAGTACACTGTTCTTTATCCAATTTTTAAATGGAATTTCCAATTTTGTAGAAATATACTTTAATGCTTCATCCAATTTGTTAAATTTTTCTGGATTATTTTTGAGTGCTTGTCTTATACTTTCACGAGTGTGAAAAACACCCACTGGCATTATATAGCCTGGATGAATCTCTCTGAAAGTTAGGACAGCAGCCTGCCTTCTTTCTCTTACCAAAGCCTCGCTGACACCAAGCCTAGTACTATAGTAACAGCCACCAGTAGCAGCATAAGTTGTTCTTCCATCAAACCCTTCCCAATCTGAAATAATGTAAATATCTTTACTACTAGGATTCCAAGTTGTTTTTGGATACCAGGCTTCCATCTGTTCATAGCTCCAGTAATCGGGAATCATCAAAACTATCCATCTATTGTCTAAGGCAACATGCTCATAAACTCTGAACTCGTTTATCAGAGGAAAAGTTTTTACTTGTTCCAAAAGTTTTTGTGAAATTATGCTGTCTACAGCAGTCAGGCTCCATCTTGTTGGCACAAACTTTCTATTATTTTTTAAGCCAAACAAACCTGCTGAAAAGGCTCTTTGTATTTTTGAAATCAGCACACCTTTGGAATAAAGCCAAATCACTGCCTCGGCTGCTTTCCAGTCTGTGTCAAAAAAAGCTTTTTCTATTTTATGATCGGTCTTGATTGAAGTTAACTCAAGATTTTTTAAAGGGGCTGAAGGACCATAAGGTTGAACTTCATCATCAAGAACTAAAGTCCCAGAAGGTTTTTTCAAGAATTCTGCATTTGCTTCAGCTGGAGTTTTGGAAAGGGCAAGCTCTCTTGTTAATTCAACTATTTTGTTTTTTTCTAAATCTTTTACATGCACGCGATGCTTTCCTCTAACAAGCTGGGAACGAAAATCAACAATTTCCTCTATTGTTTTACCATGCCAAAGCTCTGGTGTGCCCAAAAGAAAAGTGTTTCCTTTGATTGGAGGAATTAAAGGACCAATGGTGACCCAAGGATATCCTATTCTACCAATGAACAAATCTGGGGGCGAAGATCCTTCTAAATTTAGATTTTCTATCAGAGGCTTTGCTTTAACTTGGGAATAAAACCTTACCATCACAGGGCATCTTGCTTTGCCGCATAGAAGCTTAGCTCCTCTGCATAAAATACATTTCACATCTTTAGCAACAGTTTTTATTTCAGTTGAACTAAGCTCTACCAAAACTTTTTTATCATCTATCAGCTTGGAAAGCCAAAGATTTTGCATAATAAAAGATAAGAGTTAAATATATACTTAGGTTTTGGAAGTAGATTTCCGCGATTTCCATGATGGTAAAAGAAATTAAATGCAAGTCTTTGTTGAATGAGAGCAAGCTAGCTGATTACTGCATCAATTGCTATATTGGTTGCGAGCATGGTTGCAAGTATTGCTATGCTGATAGCATAACAAGAAAGTTTGCTTTGCACAAAGAAGCTTGGGGGGAATTCATTGATGTTAAAATTAACGCACCAGAAGTTCTGAAAAGAGAAATTTCAAGGAAGAAAAAAGGCAAAGTTTTCTTGAGTAGTCTGACAGACCCTTACCAACCTTTAGAGAAAAAGTATAAGCTTACGAGAAAATGTTTGGAAATTTTGTTGAGGTGCCAATTCCCAATCATAATTCAAACAAAGTCGAGTTTAATCTTGAGAGATTTGGATTTGTTAAAGAAATTCGAAAGCTGCGAAGTCGGCTTCACAATAACAACTTTGGATGAAGAAATAAGAAAAAAATTTGAGCCAAATTCTTCTTCAGTTGAAGAGAAGCTTGAAGCAATAAAAGCTTTGAAAGAAAATGGGATTTTTGTCTATGTTTTTTTCGGGCCTGTTTTGCCTTATCTTTCTGATAAAGATCTAGAGGAATATTTTGAGAAAATGGTTGAGCTTAAGGTGAATGAAGTTTGGGTTGATAAGTTGAATTTGAAGCCTGGAGTTTGGGATTCTGTTTGTAAAGTTTTGAAAGAAAATTATCCTGAGCTCTTAGAAAAATGGAAAAAAATTCTGTTTTCTGAAAACAATTATTGGAAAGAGCTAAAAGAAAGAATTAGAAAAATTTGTGAAAAAGGGGAAGTTAAGTGTGTTTTTTGCTACTGAATTTTAATCAAATATACATTGAAAAATTTTTAGTTAAATGGGGGACGTGAACTCTTAGATACAGTTCATATCATTTTTTCTTGAACAAAAAGTAGAATAAAGTTATTAAAAACATTGAAGCTATAATCAAGTAAGATGAAACACTTGGCTGAGTCAAAACATTCCTTGTGTTGAAAAGTCAATGAAATGAAAAATAGCCAAAAAACCAATTAGGACAGGGATTGTTACCATTTTAATATTAAAAAACCTTCGACAAACTTTTCCATAATTATTATTTTAAAGGTTTATCAAAATGGTCTTCCCTTTCTTCTTAATTCAAGCACGCTTGCCAAATTTCCAAGCTTGCTCTTCAAATCCAGACCAAACTCTCCCGCTTCTTTTTCACTTAATCTTGCTCTCAAATCAGCTTCTATCAACACAGAAGGAAAAGCATAAGTTGAAGAATTGCAAATTGCGAGCAAAACAGAAGAAATCTTGTTAGCAAGCTCACTTGCATTCAAGCTTGCCAAAAAATCAATTCTTATTGGCCTATCAAACTCAGCTGCTTTCAGATAAAAGCTATAAATTTTCTTTCCAGTCTCGCCAAACTCTTTCAAGATCGGATGTTTTTCAGGCTCAGAAGAATAAGAAAAAGCAAAAGTTCTTTCTCCACAATTCAAAGCATAAGCAAGCAAGTTCGTGTCTTTTGTCTTTTCAAGCAAAACTCTAGCTTCTCTTACTTGCGGTAAAGAAATCAAGCTTTGGGTCAAAATTTCACAAAACCTCGTGCCCCTGCTATCTTCTATCACTCCTGCCAAAATCGTTCCATTCTCTTCAGCTGCTGAGAAAAGATTCTTGTAAGCTTCTATCATCTGCTGGTAAATTTGAAAGAGCAAAGAAGAAGATTCTGGTCTATGGACATAATGTGGAACAACAGAACCATCGAGCAAAAGCAGCTCGGGCTTGAATTTTTTTATTACTTCTGTTGCAGTCTCAACTTCTATCATCTGTCTTTGCATGTTTGAATTGAGCTCAAACTCAAGCTCAGAAAAAGGGTCAAAAACCACATTTGGAACTGGTGAGGGTAAAGGCTCTGGATAATAGCTCACTTGTTTAAGCTTTCCATCTTCAAAATCAAAAATTACTGCTATAGCCCTAAGCAAAATTAAGTCGATTCCATGGAAAGATTCTTTTGCCATGCCTCCATCTATTCCTGCAATCCTGATTTTTTTAAGACTATCTTTTTCAACTTTAGATATCATTTCAGGAGCAAACTTTCTTAAAACTTCCGCAACTCTCATTCTCTGACTTTCCATTTCTTTTATTTGCTTCACAAAATTTTCCATGAGCTGAAAAAATTTTTCCATAAAAATTATATTCAATACAAGCTACTTATTCTTATAGAACTCAAAAAGTAAGTAAAATTAAGCTTTTTTCTTCAGAGCAGAATAAAGCCTTGCCGTCATCCCAATTTTCATCACTTGACAGAAAGCTAGAGCAACCGAAGGAATCAACAAAAATGGAATTATTGTTGGTGACATCAAAAGTCTTGCCAAATATTCAGCCAGAATTTCAGGGTCTTGGGTTTGTTGGAACAGAGAGTACAAGTTACCACCAAGCCAAAACATGAGGGGGAATAAAGAAATCGCAATTAAGACAAAAGAAACCAAAGCTATGAGTAAAGCGATAATGAAAGTTTTAAATGGAGCTTTCTTGAAGATTGAAAAACTTTTCTTGAAAGATTCAACAATACCCTTACCGTCTACGATTGCTGCTGGATATACGTAGAAAGAAGCTAAGGCAAAAAGAGCCATTAAGACCAAATCCAACCAAAGAAAAGGAATGAAACCGAGCAAGGTATGAACGCAGATCAAAATTATTAAAATAAGAAAAGATTTGAGGAAAACGGAAAAGGCAAACCTGAAGCTCTTTTTCATCGGAACTTTTTTACCGAAGTTTTTGGCTTGATGGAGCATGACAGCAATGAGCAAAGGTTGGGAAATACCAAAGAAGAAAAAGATGAAGAGATATAAGCCGTAAAGTGGGGCTATGGAAGCCAAGGCTTCAGGAGTTAGCTCTATCGTCCCGATTCTTCCCAACATATCACATACAGTATACAAAAACAAGAGGTTCAGAAAAACATAGGGAAGCATCCTTTTCAAAGAAAAGCCAAACTTGAAACCATCCACTATAACCCTTCCAATCATAATTTTTATTTAATTTTTGAGAATAAAAATAATTACTATGGATTTCTCTCGATTCAAGACTTTCATTTTTGATTTAGACGGAACTGTTTGGAACTGGAAAGAGCTGATGCCTGGGGTGAAAGAGCTTGTAGCTTTGCTCAGGAGAAAGGGAAAGCAAGTTCTGTTCATCACAAACAACACGATGGTAAGAAGGAAAGAGTTAGCCGAAAAGCTTAACAGCTTTGGAGTTGAATGTAAAGAAAGTGAGCTTATAAGTTCTGCTATAGCTATAGCTGAATTCTTGAAAAAGAAAAAAGCAAAAGCTTTTGTTGTTGGTGATGGATTGAAAGAAGATTTAAAAGAAGAGGGAATAGAAGTTAGAGGCGATGAAAATGTTGATTATGTTGTTATTGGTCATGATACTGAGTTCAACTATCAGAAAATCTTGATAGCTTTGAGGGCTAGTTTGAAAGGGGCAAAGCTTATAGCTGCTGCCACTGGCAGAATTTACACACACAGCAATGAAATGTGGCCTGGAACTGGGTGTATAGTTAAAGCTATTGAATATACTTGCAGCAAAAAGGCAAAACTTTTAGGAAAGCCTTCTAATATCATGTGTCAGCTCGTTCAGCTTTTCGTCCAATCACCGAGAAAAGAAACTGTTATTTTTGGGGATGAGCTGAAAGCTGATATTGGTTTTGGTAAAAAATGTGGATATTTCACAGTTCTCGTGAGGACAGGAGTTGATAAAGAAGTGAAAGGAAAAATAAGTCCTGATCTTGTGCTAGATTCTTTGCTAGGTGTAAAGATTTAATAAATTGGCACCAAACAATTAAAATATAGATGGTGGGAAATGGCTGGTAAATTTTACGTCACAACACCAATTTATTATGTTAATGCAGAGCCTCACATAGGCCACATTTACACAACAATAATAGCAGATATTCTAGCTAGATTTCACAGGCTTGCTGGAAAGGATGTTTTCTTCTTGACTGGAACTGACGAGAACAGTCAAAAGAATGTGGAAGCCGCTGCCAAGCTCAAACAAGATGTTGCTCAGTTCGTCGATAGAATGGCTGCAATCTGGAAAGCCAAGTTCAAACAGCTTGGTTTTTCTTTTGATGATTTCATAAGAACAACTGAAGAGAGACACAAGAAGGGAGTGGAAGAGTTCTTCAAGCGTGTGAACAAGAAAGGAGACATTTACAAAGGAAAATATGTTGGATATTACTGCGTGGGTTGCGAAGCCTTCATCACAAAATCGGATCTGGTCGATGGCAAGTGCCCAATTCACAAGACAGAACCTGAGTTAATAGAAGAAGAAAACTATTTCTTCAAAGCAAGCAAGTACAAAGAACAGTTGCTGGAATACATAGAAAAGAATCCCGATTTTATCCAGCCAAAAGAAAGAAGGAATGAAGTCATGGAATACGTGAAGAATTTCTTCACAGATGTCAGCATCTCTAGACAAAAACAAAAGTGGGGTATACCAGTGCCGATAGACAAAAAGCAAGTTCTCTACGTTTGGTTTGATGCTCTGATAAATTATTTAACTGGTATAGGGTTTGGTTGGGACTATCAAAAATTTGAAAAATATTGGCCTGCTGATGTTCATTTGATAGGGAAAGACATAACAAAGTTTCATTGTGCTCTCTGGCCCGCCATGCTTTTCTCAGCAGAAATAGAACTCCCGAGGAAAATTTTTGTTCACGGCTTCTTTACAGTTAATGGAGAAAAAATAAGCAAGAGCTTGGGAAATGCCATTGATCCAATAGAACTCAGCAACAAATATTCTTTTGATGCTCTGAGATATTCTTTGATTAAGGAGATGCCTTTGGGAGAGGATGGAGACTTCTCCGAGAAGAGATTGGTGGAAAGAAATAATGGAGAACTCGTTGCAAACATCGGCAACTTTGTTCACAGAACTTTGACTTTCATATGGTCTAACTTCAATGGCAAAGTCCCAACGCCGGGAAACTATGGTGAAGAAGATGAAAAGTTCAAGAGTGAAATTGAAAGGATAGCTGCTTTGGTTGGAAACCAGATAGAAAATATAGAGTTGGATAAAGCCCTGAAATCTATTCTTGATTTTTCTTCGACCTGCAACCAATATTTCCAGAAGAAAGAGCCTTGGGCTAGAAAGAATGAAGCACAAATTACACTTTACCTTTGCGTCAATGCTGTTAG
>JAWBNW010000021.1:0-1394 GCA_039000685.1 Candidatus Aenigmatarchaeota archaeon | reverse complement strand
AGATGTTTGGCAATTCTTCTCGAGCCTTTCTTGCCTTTTTCTGCCGAGAAGCTTTGGAAGCTTTTGGGCTATGACGATTCCGTTCACAAACAAGACTGGATTTCTGCTTCCAAGCTCATGCTACAACCAGGATGGCAGATAAGGAAGCCAGAGATCCTTTTCAGGATAATCGAGAATAACAAATAAAAACATAGAAAAACAAATTACAAAAACATGAAAATGGAGGTGAAAGATTGTGGAAGTTTCATTTGCTGACTTCCAAAAAATAGAGATGAGAATTGGCAAGATATTGGAGGCTGAGCCTGTTCCAAATTCTAAGAAGCTGATAAAGCTCCAAGTTGATCTTGGAAAGGAGAAGAGACAAGCTGTTGCCGGTCTTTTAGAATATTATAAACCGGAAGAGCTCGTAGGCAAAAGCTTTGTATTCGTCACGAACTTAAAGCCTGTAAAGTTGATGGGAGTGGAGAGCAATTGCATGATCATCGCTGCGGATGATGGCAAGGGCAACATAGTCTTGGTTCAGCCGGAGAGAGACATAGAGCCGGGAAGCTTGATAAGATAGAAAAACTTAAATATGAAAGAGTTTTAAAACTTTAAGGGTTTGATTGGCTCAAGAAGAGGAAAAAGTTGAAATAAATTTGGAATTTTACAATGGAGAAAAATTTTCTTGTTTTAACGGAAAATATTTCTATAAACCAGTTTCCCTTCAGGATAATAAAATAGTTTATCCCTGCTGGAAGTGTAAACATTTTTCTAAGGTAGAGAATGAGTGGAGTGGTATTGGAATAGGTGGATATGTGGGAGGGTCTATTTTTAGATCAGAATGGCCGGGAGTGAAACATCTGGAGAGCATAACTATCAAATGCTTAAAATTTAATCTAGAAAAAATAATTAAATTTTAATGAGAAAATGAAAAAAGTAAGAGATGTGATGTGTACAAATGTAGTTTGGTTCAAGCCGGAGGATAATGTTTTTGAGGTTGCAAAGATACTTTCAGAAAAAAACATTTCTGGTGCTCCTGTTGTCGAGAAAGGAAAGGTTGTTGGGATAATAAGCATTTCTGACATAGTTAAATTCTTGAAGATGAAACTGAAGATTGGCTCTGTACATGAGATGCCATCTCTGAGCTTGATTTTCCTGGACTTGATTAAAACTGGGAAGGATTTCATTGAATTGAAAAAAGAAATCAAGAAAATTTCTGATGTTAAGATAAAGAGCATGATGAGCAGGAAAGTGGTTTGTATAGATCCGGAAGCGAGTATTTTCGATGCGGCAAACTTGATGGACAAGCATGATGTCAATAGGCTGCCGGTGGTAGAAAATGGGAAGCTTGTTGGAATAATAGCGAGAGCAGATATAATAAGAGCGATATTATGAGAGAAGCTAGAGAATAC
>JAWBNW010000020.1:0-11342 GCA_039000685.1 Candidatus Aenigmatarchaeota archaeon | reverse complement strand
TCCTGATTACTTTTGGGGATTTCATAAAAGATTTAACATCTTCTATCAATTTAAATTTTTAACTATTCTTTTAAAGGATCAATTTTATAAAAATTTCCACCATAAGCGGCTCCACAATCGCATCTTAAAAATTTTAAGGAATCATGATCTGCGGATTTAATACCTAATTCTTTTCTTCTATCTTTGCCAATAACTGTTGTTCTCCCACATTTTTCACAAAAAAGATAAATATCGCCCCAAAAAACATATTCAAAAGATTTTCCTAATTCCTTCAAGGCTAACAACAGGGATTTGTTCATAATTAATAATAAAAAAGAAAAAACTATTTAAACTTAAAGAGAAACGGCAGCATTTTTATTTGCTTACTTTGAACTCTTCGACCAAACCTTTCTCAACCAAAACCTTTACATTTTCTTCAGGAAGCTTAGCTATATCCCCTTTCTCAAAAGGCCCATAAGTCTTCAAATCAGCACCAACAAACTCCGGAACCGCTTCTTTAAAAACAACCATGCTCACCGTCTCTTTTTCCTCCCCCTTTTCTACCAGTTCTTTCAAAACCTTCTCTCTCCTCTCTTTTATAATTTCTTTGACCCTGTTGAAAAAATCTCTTTCCTCATCAGTCAAATTCTCTATTGTTAAACCAATTCTAGCAGAATTTATTGCCTGGGTCACTATTTTTCTTTCCCTCCTGTTGAAAATATCCTCAACCAATCTTTCTATGTTCTTAAGCTCTATTGAAGCCTTTCTATCTTCCATTTTTTCTAAAATCTTTCTTTTTTGCTGCAAATAGTTCTTAACATTTGAGTAGAAATTTTCCGGCAGTTTGGAGAGCTTTGGCGACCTCTCTTCCTCTCTCTGGATCTTCCTTATCAATTCAAAAGTTATCATTTCTTCAGCCATAATATAAACCTCAAGAACGATATTTAAGTCCTTTTCTTTCTCTCCTTCTTTATCTTCAATCTCTTGAAAGGATAGTTCACAGGATTCTTGATCACGATTTTATCACTCTTGTTTGTACAGAATTCGTCCGGCTTACAGATTCCTATTGCCTTGTAAAAATTCTCATTATCACAGTTTGGCGGTAGCAGATTTCTCTCCTGCCTGAAGTGCCATCTGAGCTGGGTTCTAAGGTAGCTGTTCCTCAAGGGCGGCACATTCTTAGAGTTCCATTCCATTATCTTGTTTTCAATTTTGTCTAGATTCCATCCCATGTTCTTCAAGAAGTTAGCCAGCACGAAAAGGCTCCTCTTCCTCCCATCGCTCAAACCTTGCAAGATATTCTTCACGCAAGGAGGGAAATATTCTTCTGGTATTGTCTTGATTTTTTTCTTCAACACCGGTTTTGGAATCTCTTCTTTTGTTTCCGCCAAATGCTTTGAGCTCCAGTCCAAAGCTTCTATCACAAGGGCTTCAGCATCGTGCAAGCTTGACTTTGGAATCAGGAATTTTTCTTCAACTTTAGCTTTTTCTGGCAAAGCTTGTTGCACTTCAAATTTTTCAACATCCTCCGGTCTTATAGGCAAACTCACGTTCAGCGTCTTCTCGTGCAAGCTGTAAGGAAGCCTGAACAGATGTCTTGAACCAAAGATGTCCATGGAAATTATCTTGAATGGTGAAATTTCTCCATTTTCCATGATCTCTTTCACAGGCTTTCCTATCTTACTAGCAATTTCTTCTGGCTTTGCTAGAGCTGAAATCTCTTCTTTCAACTGATCTTTTATGTACCATTTCACATACTCTATTATTTTCTGTAAAATTTCCGGGTATTGAGCAGCAGTTGGCTGGGCGTTAATTTTTTCTGGCAAGGCCTCAAAAGGTATGCCAACATGAAAAGAAGATCCACCAGTGAACTTAACACTATAGCTGGAAACACCATGATCTTTGAAAGCTTCTATCAACTGCTTTACAGCAATCTTTGCAATATTAAAATCATCAACATCCACATCGAACAAAATATCCCAACCAATTCTCATGGCATCTAGCTGAGCTTTACTCAAACCCACATCAAGCTTCATGGGTTGCTGCCATCTTTCAAGCGAGCCGTGAAAAGAAATTGTACCTTTGGCAACCGATTGGAGAACATCCTGAACATACTGAATCATATCAGGTCTCTTCCCAAAAACACCATCTCGATAAACAGCAACTACTTCCCTATTCTTGGCAGCTTCCACTATAGCTTTAAGAACAGATTCTCTAGAATACCAATTCCAAATCCTCTGAAACTCTATCATAGCGATCATGAAGAGCTTTAGCCCTTCAATAGATAATTCTAAAGATAAAAATAAGTCTTTATTTCTTCTTAATCTCTTTCCTCAAGCTTTGAAGTTTTATCTTGAATCCGCACTTCTCGCACTGCAAATCAAGAGGAAGCTTAAACTCTTGTTTTTTCTTTTGAGCTTGACCACACTCGGGACAAACCAAATCGATATTAGCAACATCTTCTCCCTTCAGGACAATCACCCTCACTTTACCTTTTATTTCGCCGGCAGAATTTTGTAGGTCCCGAGTTGTTATATATCTTATTTCCATGTCATCACAAAGGTCTTTTCTTTGGTCTCAAAGCTTTAGAACCACATTTCCTGCATTTAACCTTACCGGCTTTAACTTTGGCAGGATCGGCCCTGATCTTGCTCTTGCAAACTCTACAAACAAAAATTCTAGTGTAAAGCCTTGCCACGGCTTCTGAAAAAATCTTTTTTGCCATGAAATCACTTATGGGTTTTTATTTTTATAAAATTTAATGAAATACAACTTTAAATAAGGAATAAAACCAAGGAATAATTATGGCAGTGACAAAAAGAAGTTTGGTGAAAGTTTACTTGCTTGGTATAGTGACGTTAGGCATCTACTTCATCTATTGGCTAGTTAAAACAAAGAATGAGCTGAATGAGCTTGGGGCGCAAATACCGACAGCTTGGCTAATGATAATCCCAATAGCCAACATTTACTGGCTTTACAAGTATGCAGAAGGTTTTGCAAAAGTTACGAAGAAGGAGAGCACGCCCCTGTGGTTTTTGCTTTTCTTCTTTGTTGGAATAGCTATGCCTGCTATAGTACAAAGTGAGCTGAACAAGCTTGCAAAATGAATTTCCTTCTTTTTCCTTCTTTTGTAAAGCTTTAATACTTACAAAATCCTATTCTCTTACTTAGAAAAACATGCTCAAGCCAGAGATAAGAATTCTTGGTTTTGACGATAGTGCCTTCACACCAAAAAGCAAAGAGCTGGTTCCTGTCATAGGAGTGATATTTCGCGGTGGCAAATTTCTTGACGGCTTGCTCAAAACTGAAGTTTTGGTTGATGGAATAGATGCAACTGAAAAGATAATCAAGCTCGTGAATTCTACTAGACACAAACAACAGCTTAAGATAATTATGTTCGACGGAATCACTTTAGCAGGCTTCAACATGGTTGATGTCAAGAGAATTCACGAAGAAACGAAGCTTCCGGTCATAGTGATAAACAGGAAGATGCCTAACTTAACAAAAGTGAAAAAGGCTTTGAAGAAGTTTGAAGATTTTGAAGAAAGGTGGAAAGCTGTGGAGAATGCTGGCAAAATAAAAGAGTGCTACATCAAAGACTTTAAAAAGGTTTATTACCAAAATATAGGAATCGACGATTCCGCAGCCAAAGAGGTGATAAAGCTGAGCTGCACTAGGAGCTACATACCAGAACCTTTGAGGATAGCCCATATCATAGCTACAGGAATCGTGAGAGGAGAAAGTTATGGAAGAGCTTAAGAAGAAATGGGAGAAAATAGAAAAGAAATACGGGATTTTCGTCTACACTGCTTTATCAATGATTTTGCTCTACCTCTTCTCAATCACAAACATCTCTACCTATTTAATGGTGATCTTCGGTATCTTTATACTCTATTACCTCAAGCAAGAATCTTATTTGCCTTACATTTTAGGTGGAGCCTTTGCAGCTTTGATATTCAAAACCATTCTGGGTTTAATTCTTCTCACAGATTATCCAGCAGTTTCAGTTTTGACATCTTCCATGCTTCACGATGAAAGCATTGAAATAAATCACTACAAATGGTTGGAAGAGAATTTAGGCTACAACAAAAGCTACATAGATTCTTGGCCAATAAAAAATGGTTTTGAGATAGGTGATTTGCCAATAGTTCAAGGAAGTGATGAGTATAAAGTTGGAGATGTTGTAGTTTATGAAGTTCCTGGTCAAGAAATACCGATTATTCACAGAATAGTTAAGATAAACCCAGATGGAAGCTACATGACGAAAGGTGATCACAACCCAGACTTGCTTCCTTTCGAATATTCCGTGAAAAAGGGACAAATAAAGGGAAGAGTAATCTTTATTATTCCAAAATTAGGATATTTTAAAGTTATCTTTCATTGGATTTTCGGGGGAATTTGAATGTTTTGTCCAAAATGTGGAAACTTGATGGTAGCTGATAAGAAGAAGAAAGGATATTTGGTCTGTAGGAAGTGTGGTAATAGAGTTAAGTCTAAAGAGAAAGTAGAGATAGTGGAAAAGTTGCACGAAAAGAAAAAAGAAGTTATTGTTATGGGAAAAGATGAAGGTGTGGCCGAACTACCAACAACAACAATAATGTGCCCAAAATGTGAAAACATGGAAGCATACTGGTGGATGCAACAAACCAGAGCAGCCGATGAGCCACCAACTATGTTTTACAAGTGTAAGAAATGTGGTTACAGCTGGCGTTCTTACGGCTGAAGGAAATTTTTAATAAGTTAACTAATTAAGAGTAAAATATGAGAAAAACAAAGTTCAACTGGGTACAATTTGATAAAGGCATCTTCTTGGTTAATGTCTTGGGTATAATTTATAACCCCAGAACTGGGAAAATTTTGATCGGAAGGGGAGAAAAAGATCCTTACATCAAGCAGCTTACTTGGTGCTTTCCTGGAGGAAGACCAGTTTATGGAGAAGAATTGGAAGATGCTCTCAAGCATCAAATAAAAATTAAAACTGGGCTAGATGTAGAAGTCAAAGGAACGATCTTCGCCAAGACCTACCCAGAAAAGCGAGAATTTCTTTCAATTTATTATATTTGTGAGGTTGTTGGTGGAAAAGAGAAAGTGGGGAAAGAACTTGTAGAGTTAAAGTGGGTGAGACCAACAGAAGTCAAGAAATTTTTCACGACATCTCTACACCCAAAACTTTTCAAATATTTGAAAGCTTTGGAGAAAAAGAAAAAGCTTTTATCTTCTCGTTCTTAAATTAAACTCGTGGTAGACCATTATCCACCTAGAAAAATTTCCTCGATTTCAAAAACTGATTCAAGAGTAGCTCTGATTGGTAGAATTTCTGAAGTTTCTGAAAATTCTTTTGTTCTTGAAGATGAAAGCGGAAAAATAGAAATTTTTTCAGATCAAGAGGTAAGGGAAGGTGAACTTGTAAGAGCTTTTTGCTCACTGCTAGACGGTAAGCTCAGAGCAGACATACTGCAAAGCTTAAAAGGATTTGATTTAAATTTATTTAAGAAGGTAGAAGAATTATATAAGAAAGAGGGATTGTATGTTTAAGGCAACTTTAAAGGATGTGGGCTTGCTCGTGAATTCTATTTCTACAATAGCAGAACTGATAGACGAGGGGATTTTCAAGCTGGCAAAAGATGGTATAAGCCTGATAGCTTCTGATAGGGCAATGGTTGCTGCAGTCGATTTCAAGATTTCAGCTTCCGCTTTCGAGGA
Organism: Candidatus Aenigmatarchaeota archaeon; assembly: GCA_039000685.1. Taxonomy (GTDB): domain Archaea; phylum Aenigmatarchaeota; class Aenigmatarchaeia; order CG10238-14; family SCSR01; genus JAVZGQ01. The sequence continues at coordinate 5,660 of JAWBNW010000020.1, read as the reverse complement.
ATATGAAGTTGATAAAGAGCAGTCAATTGGTTTAGACATTCCAAACTTTCTTTCTGTTCTAAAGAGAGCGAGCGCTCAGGATAAAGCAACTTTCAGCTTGCAGGATTCAAAGCTTGAAATTGTTCTTGAGAATTCGAGCAGAAGAAGGTTTGTTTTGCCTTTGTTGGAATTGAGTCAAGAAGAAGTTCCTAGAATAGATCAGCTTGAGTTCAACACCAAAGCGGAAATGAGCTCGAATATCTTGGAATCAGGAATAGCGGATGCTGAAGTAGTTGCAGATGCTGTTGTTTTTGAGGCTTCTCCCTCCAGGTTTTTGATGAGGGCAGAAGGAGACATAAGTTCTACTCAACTTGAGCTAGAAAAAGGAAATAAAGCTTTGGCTGAACTGAAAGTAAGTGGAAATGTGAAAGCAAGATATCCTTTAGATTACTTGAAGAAGATGATAAAAGCTGCAAAGCTTAGCAACTCTATTGTCCTTGAGTGGGCCCAAGATTACCCAATCAAGATGAGCTTCGAAGTCAAAGACAAGCTAAGCTTGAATTTTGTCTTGGCACCGAGAGTAGAAGAAGAGTAAAATGAACTAAATTTTTAATAAATAAAAAAATATTTAGTGAATTGGATGTTTGAAAAAAAGAAATGTCCAAACTGTGGAGAAAAAATAAAAGACGAGTGGAATTTTTGTCCTTATTGCGGCGAAGAGTTTGTGAAAAGGGCCGGGACGAGAGAAAGCTCTTTGATACCTTTTGGTGAAGATATTTTTGAAGAAATAGAAAAAGAATTTGAAAGAATGGATAAGATGTTTGGGTTGCCTTCCTTCAAGTTTTCCAGCTTTAAGTCAAAACCTTTTGCTAAAGGCGGGGGCATAAGCGTAACCATAAGAAGTGGCACAGGCATGGAGCCAAAAATAGAAGTGAAGACTTCCGGAGAATTCAAAAAAATTGAGCCTGAATTAAAAAGGAAGCTTGGAATAAAGTCTCCAATTGAAGAGGTTGAAGAAGAAGCTAAAGAAGAAAAAATTGAAGCGAGAAAAATTCCAAAAATAACTGAAGAGCCGGAAACCGAAGTAAAGAATTTGGGTGACAAACAAATAATTTCGATAAAGTTGCCTGGAGTGAAAAGTGAAGATGATATAGAGATAAAAAAGCTTGAACAAAGTTTGGAAGTCAAAGCTTTTGCTGGTGAAAAAGCCTACTTTACACTTTTACCAATTCCTAAAGGATCTTCTATTATAGACAAAAAATTTAAAAATAGTGTGTTAAATATAGAAATTAAAAGGTGAGATGATGGCAGAGGTTCGGGAAATTCCTGAGTCTCTGCGAGAATGGGAAAGGATTGCCGCACATTCTCACATTCAAGGCCTAGGCCTAGATGGCTTGAAAGCAAAGCCTGTAGCTCAAGGTATGGTAGGGCAGATAGAAGCAAGAGAAGCTGCTGGTTTAGTTGTTAGACTAATAAAAGAAGGGAAGTTTGCGGGAAGGGCTATTCTCTTGGCAGGGCCTCCTGGCACTGGAAAAACTGCCATAGCTAACGCAATAGCAAAAGAGCTCGGCTGGGATGTTCCTTTTGTACCTTTGGCTGCAAGCGAGATTTTTTCTACTGAAATGAAAAAAACAGAATTTTTAACTCAAACTTTGAGAAAAGCGATAGGGGCAAGAATTCATGAGATGAGAAAAATTTATGAGGGTGAAGTCAAAGAAATTTCAATAGAAAAAGCTCAGCATCCTTACAATCCATACCAACAAATTCCTGTCGGTGCTACGATAAAAATTGCAACAAAAGATGAAAGCAAAAAGCTAACTATGGACCAAAGCTTTGCCATGCAGCTCATTCAACAAGGTGTGGAGACGGGGGATATCATTCAAATAGATATCGAAGGTGGGAGAATTGTCAAACTTGGCATGAGTGAAGAGGTAGCGAAAGATAAAAAAGTTGATTTGACTGCTACTAAGCCGGTGCCAGTTCCAAAAGGAAAAGTTTTGAAAGAGAAGGAATTTGTTTATCCTGTGACCTTGCATGCTTTAGATGTTGCGAGCGCAAGATCAGGAACAGATATATTCAGCTTCTTCTTTGGTGGAAGGGAGTCGAAAGAAATTGAGCCAGAGGTGAGGAAGGAAGTGGATGAATACATAAAAGCTTTGGTTCAAGAAGGGAGATGTGAATTGTTGCCGGGTGTGGTTTTCATCGATGAGTGTAGCATGCTGGACATAGAAACTTTCGCCTTCTTGAATAAAGCCTTAGAGCAAGAGCTTTCACCGATAATAATCTTTGCAACTAACAGAGGCTTTTCAACAATAAGGGGGACTGAAATTAAAGCTCCGCATGGAATGCCTTTGGATTTGGTCGACAGGCTTTTGATAATAAACACGAAGCCTTATGGAAAAGATGAGATAAGAAAAATCTTGGAGATAAGGGCAAAGTCTGAAAAGATAAAAATTTCGGAAGAAGCTTTAGACTATTTAACAGAAATTGGGACAAAAAGCAGCTTGAGATATGCTATTCAGCTTGTTGCTCCAGCTTTTGAAGTTGCGAAAGAGAAGAAGTCTGAAGAAATAAAGAAAGAACATGTTGTTTATGTGGAAAGGCTTTTCGCTGATGTGAAGAGGAGTGTTGAATATCTGAAGGAATATGAGAAGCAGTTTTTGGCTTAAAATTTATTTTAGAAGAAAAACAAAATAATAGTTTATGGCTCAAGTAGAAATTTCTCATGCACCAATTCCGGAAAAATTTGAAATAGAAGAAGAAGTTGGCAAATTCTTGGAAAAATTTGAAAAGATTTGGAATATACAGAACTTTAGGCTGGATGTTGATGTTCATAGTCCTGAAGGAAGGAAAAAGTATTCTTTCCACGCTAAAGTTAAAGCTTCTGATGAGATTTTTGTTGTTCAAGCAAGTGGCTGGGATGTACCTTCTGCTTTAAATCTCTTGTTTGATAGGCTTGGTAAAAAAATTGGAAAAATTTTGAAAAAGAAGAAAGAAGAGAAAATCGAGGTTTCAAGAAAACTGAAGATGAAAGCCGTTTAACAAGATGAACAATTCGTGTTTCCCAACTTTGGCCACAAAAGAATTGTTGGCTAAAAGCGGTACATCAGAATAGCTCTTAAAATTCGAAGGCCAAAACTTAACTTCAACCAAAGGCTTAGCTTTGAAAAATTACCGATAACTTCTTTGTCTTTTGGGTTAAGGTTTGGCGTGATTAGCAAAGGCATAATTTAATTTATAAAAATTCAATTTTTAAAAATTACCTGTAATTAAGTCTAAATTCAATCTTTTTATCTCAGCTTTAAGCTTTTACCCTTTCTTGGCAAGTTTTTTGGATTTCACGAAAGCCCACAGCTTCTTCGTCATTGCACTCGGAGTTAAAGGAGCACTACCAAAAACTTGTTCAAGAGTTTCTTTTCTTCCCTTGAAGCTGATTGAATACCCACCAAAAGGTTTTTTACCCATTTGTTCCACACTCCTAAAATTAATTTTCTTTCCTAGTATTTAAATGAAGATAATTTAAAGATATGTGAAATAAAATAATTAATTATGAAGGATGAATTCCAGACCAAGATAAAAGTGCTGCTTGGCGTTTTTCTATTTGTTTTTGCTCTAGTTGGCAATATCATTTATGCCCAAGGTTATGGGAGAGATTTTCGCTTATATTATTTTCTCTGGATATGCAACTTGTCGGGAATTCTGGCTGGAATAGCGCTCATGTTCAATAGAAATGAAATCATTTTGACTTTTGTCCCCTGGACATTTTTCCCATTTACAGAATTTATATTTGATTTTTGGAATGTTGTTTCTATGCCTGAGTGGGTGATAATTGCTGGGGCCATGAGTTTTGTGATCTCTATTCTGTTTCTTGTGAAAGAAAAGTTTTTCAATTTTAAAATTTTGTTGTTCGGAATTTTCCTATCGATAGCCTTTTTATCTTTCACGAACAATTTTTTTGGAATCAATTACCCACCGTGGCAACCAGAAGCTAAGATTCCACTTTCACTGGGAATACTGGCCGCGGTTGGTTGTTTGGGCATAATATTCTACAAAAAGTTGTGGCGAACAAAAAGAAAATGATTTATTAGTCCTGAATTATTTCTAAAGTATAACTCATCAGCTAGTACTATGTTTCCTTCACCTATTTATATCTTTGCTTTAGAATGAAGATATACTTCATCGGCATGAAAGCTTCCAAATCACTCTGATATCCACAGCTGCTACACTTGTAGCCAATCACAATTTCTTTATTGACCAAATTCTTCACTTTAACTTGTTGTAAATTACTTTCACAAATCGGACACTTTTCTATCTTCGGCAATTTCAAAGTCTTCTTGGTCTTTGCTTTGACTTCAATCTCAGGAATTTTTAGAGCAATCCTCTTAACCCTTATTGGCGACAAGCTGTAGCTCTTATCTTCTTTCCTCAGCTTCCTCAAAACAAGCTCTGCCAAATCTTCTTGGGATTCAACCTTTAACCTCTCACTCACTATTTGTTTTATTTCTTCAGCAATCCTATCTTCCTTTGCAACCTTTCTTTTCATATCCCATCAATTAATAAAAGTGATTCTATTTAAAAAATGATTTTATCTTTTTGTAAGCCTCTCCTGGCAAATCGCAGTTCAAAACCACTTTCTCAAACGGGCACAAATCATTTTTCTCTTTGTTCAGTATGTTCTCCACCACATTTTCATATTCAAAAGGTATCTTGAAATTTTTCAGTATCGAGATCGCTGGTCTGCTAATGGTTTGAGCAAAAATAGAATTTATGCCGGAATAAATGAAGAGCAAGGCCGCGGCCTTCCCGACTTTGCTATCGGCGACAGACGACTTTTTCATTTTCTCTTTTAACAAATCAATTGCAAGAACCAAATCTTTTATCCCATTGGAGTTGCTCTCGAAAATTGTTTTCCCATTCTTTGCTATAACTAAAGTTAAATTTTTTTCTTTCAATCTATTCTTGGCTAAATTTAAATCGTCCATCTCAATAAATTTATTTAAGGTCGATATATATTTGCTGCCCAGGTCGCCTAATCCGGCTATGGCGCCAGCCTGGAGAGCTGGTGGTCGAAAGACCTTGTGGGTTCAAATCCCACCCTGGGCGCTGAACTTAACTTTCACATCTTCTTGAACTCAACAAACCAAGGCTTACTGTAATTGAAATCAACATTTGCGACCATGCCTTCTCCTTTTCTTGTTTTCACTAAATTAGTGGCAAATTCTGGTCCATATTTCCTTCTAACAGCATCCAAATCATTATCGTAAGCCGTTCTCAGCCAAATTTCAGTCGCAACATTACCAAGCACAGCAGGGCCAAAGTCTGAATAAGAATGGGTTATCAAAACTATGCCGACACCAAATTTTCTGAATTCTCTGCAAGCTTTTTCAAGCAATAAAGCAGCATTTCCACCAAAGCTTGGTGTGAGCTTATAAGCATTTTCAAATATCAACAAGAGCTTAAGCTCATCCACAGTCTCCCGCAAGCTCAAGCTCAATTGCTCAATAGCATTTTTTATGAATTCATTGTAATCGTTTGGTGTGAGCTCTGATAAAGAAAAAACCACTAAACCTTTCTTTGCATAACAAGATGGACTAATTTTTAAATTCTTGTAGGAAACTTTCACCTCTTCAAATTCTTTGTATTTCTTCCCAAATTCTATCCATTTATCGCTAGGATCAAAA
>JAWBNW010000002.1:0-35997 GCA_039000685.1 Candidatus Aenigmatarchaeota archaeon | reverse complement strand
TGCCAGATTATGAATTTATATTTTCGGGTGGCTACTTGAGATGGAATCCAGAATCTGCAAGAAGCTATTATGCAAAAGCTTTGTGCTCAGATGGCAAGACTCAATCTGACTGCAGTTTGATTACAGTGAAGGTTGTGGAAGAAGAGACAACAACCACAACTAAACCCAAAACAACAGCCACAACAACTTTGCCTGTTAGTGAGGAAGGTGGTCCAGACTACCTTTTAATAATCTTGATTGTTATTTTAATAGCAGTAATCCTTTTTGCAGTTTATTACTTTTTCTTTTTGAAGAAAGCTGGAAAGAAAACTTATGAAGATCTTTACAGGAAATGGAGAAAATAAGTTTTAACAAAACAATTTCTATTTATGCCAGAAATGTGGGTTTATGTTTTTGGTGGCATAGTCGTAGCAATTCTTGCTATGATGATTGGCTACACTTTGCTTTCGAACATGATCAACTATTCTCAAAGACAAGATGCCCTAGCACAATTTTCTGATTTGTGCTCTAATATCAACACAGTTTGTCTTCAAGAATTGGACAATTATTTGGTTAAAAAATATAGCTTTCCAATGATAGTAAGAGTAGTTTATGCTTCAGAAGATACTAGCAATGTTCTACCTACAGTTTTGGACAAAATAAAAAATCAAGAAATCAGCTCTGGGAGAAGCATTTGTTTACAATTCAAAGACGAGCAGTATTTGAGATGCTGCCCAGAACCACCAAAACAGTTTCTCTGTAAAATTCAAATGCCATATTTGGGAGTTTTGCCAGAGCATGAAGATATTTTTGTTGCTGTTAACAAGATTTTGGGAAGATCACCTAGAAGAGATTATGAGATTCTGATAAACAAAACTTCTGGATATGAAATCTTAGTGACGGCTAGCTAATTTTTTAATTCAACTTTCAAATAGATATTTGTGAAGGGTTTAACAACAGAAATCATTTTGACTGTTGGTGTGTTAATTGCAGTTGGCATCACAGCTTTTCAGTTGAGAGGAATTTATGTTGCTCAACAGCAACTTGGTGAAGAAGAAGTTATTTCAGCTTTTATCAAAGATTTGGAATCAATAGTTGATAGAGCTATAGGAACAACAGGCGATGCAGCTTTCATTTATTATCCAATTATCAAGCAATACAAAGTTGAAATTGAAAACAATGTCGTTAGAGCTTTGGATAAAATTTCTGGAAAGCAGGCCAGCTTCTCAAAAACAGCTCCAGAAATTGTTGAAAATCAATTTGAAAATTGTGAAAAGATTTTTGTGTTGAAGAAAGAGGGAAAAATAGTTTTGATGTGTAGATGCCTAGAATTGGAAGAAAGTTGTTCAGATTCTTTACTCTGTTGCTCTGGATATTGCAATCAAGCTAGTGGAAAATGTGAAGAGATGCCAATTTGCTCACAAGACAAGATTTGTACAGGAGCACCAGAAGCTAAGAAAGATTTTTTAGGAAGAGATTGCTGTCCATCTGATTTACCAGTCTGTACTAATGGACATTGTTGTCCTACGGATAAACCAAAATGGTGCGATCAACCTAAAGATGGTAGTAGCCCAAGATGTATGAGTGAAAATGAATATGAGAATGAGTGTGAAAAAAGGGCTGATGTTCTTATTATCACAGTTTCAGAAGTAGTATATAAAATTGGGCAAGATTTGATAAACGAATATAAATCAGCTTTGATTTCGGATGGCTATTCACCAAAACTAATTCAGCTAGATGTGGAAAATGATGTAAAAGAATGTGATACAAATCTTTCTCCTTCTAGTGTGCCTGTTCCTTCTTCAGATGCTCAGAAAATAATTCCAAAATGTGTGATCAAATATAACACTAAATATGTTGTTATATTGGGAGGTCATAACTACATAAGACAAAAAGAAGTTCCAATGGCAACATGCTATGACCCATTTTATTCACATTTTTACAGTGATGATTGGTATGCTGATATTGATAGCGATTCTAAAGCAGATGTTGCTATCGGGAGAATACCCGACAGCATTGACCATAATGATGATGTGATTAGAAATTATTTGAAAGAAATTGCCATACCTTTACATAAAAACGAGAGGACATTTTCTCTCAATGGAAAATTTTTTGCTTACATGATGGGAAAGCAGGGGAGCTCAAATTATGCTTATGAGTCGGAAGAAGCTTTCATGATTAAAAATTTTGGTTCTACTTGTAATTCTTATTCAAATTGCTACATTTCTCCACCAAATTACAATGGAGGTCCCGATTGGGGAAGCAATTCTAAGTGGGCATATATTTTCCATCATGGCAATCCTTTCAATGTTCAAAGATTTAGCGATGATAATGGCAGAGTGAACATATTACCTTCAACTACTCAACTGAGAGATTGGAGCGATACAGTGGTTATCGCTGTTCCTTGTTATGGTGGGAGAATCCATAATGTTGATTTCTCTTCTTCAATTGTTTTGAACATCTTAAATGGAAATACAAATGGAAAACCAGCAATTGCTTATTTTGGAGGAACAGCAACTCAATTAGGTTGGTATGGTAAGTCAGGATTTTTCATGTCTGCTGAACCATGTCTAATAAGCTGTACGTCTTGTTTGTATGACAAGATCTATAATTCCTTTTTCACAGCCCAAACAATAGGCGATGCTTACATAAAAGGAAAGAATTTGTATTTGAGCATGGTGGATACTTGTGGTAGTTGTTCTTATAGAATTGGCCATCAAACTCAACTTTATGGCGATCCATCCATAAGAATTAAATAGGGATTTATATGGAAGAGAGAAAAAATGTAACAGTTTTACTTTTGATTGCTTTGGTTGCAATTATTCTTGTAATAGTCTTTTACATTTTGATAAGAACAAGTGAAATTTCAAAATATTGTGGAAATGGAATTTGTGAAAAAAATGAAAACAGATGTAATTGTCCAAAAGATTGTGGAGAGTGTCAAGGGAGTTGTGGAACATGTAAAGAGCAAAAGTGCATCAATGATATTTGTGAATGTGTTGAATTGAAAGAATGTTGTGGAAATGGGATTTGTGAAATAGGGGAAGATGAATGGAATTGTTGTATTGATTGTAAGTGTAACATAGAAGGAATGGTTTGTAATATTACTTCTCGCTCTTGTACGGTGCCAGAAGTGAAAATAAGTGATGAAGAAGCCATATCAATTTTTAAGGAATATTTAATTGGAATTGGAAAAAATTCAACAGAAATCATGGCTTCAAGATTTGTAGCATCGTCTGCTGTGTTTCAAGGAAAACCTGTTAAGAGAGTTTGCATGCTTAAATCTTTAGAATTTCCTACAGGCTTGTGTGGCATAATTTCTGAAGATAGAGAAGTATTATCTGTAACAACAATCATTTGAGTTGGGTGAAAGGAGTGGAAAAGAAAGGGAATGGTGAGAGGAAAGGTCAAACCAGCTTATTGATAAAAGGAATTTATATCATTCTAGTGTTAGTAAGTATAGCCATATTCATAAACAGAATTTTTTTCTCCAACTTAGCTTCAGCCCAACAAGAAAGAAATTTACTGCTTAAGAACAGGGCAAACAGATTGCTAGATGTTCTTGCAGGTGATGTAAGCTGCTTAGCTTATAAGGAAAAAGGTAGCGTGGAAAATAAAATAGTAGAACTAAGCTCTCATAGAGTTTTGGACAAAAAAAAGCTCGACGACTTTTTAAGATTTAGTGAAATTCAACCAGACTGTGCAAGAGATTTTGATTTTGGCTATAGAGTTGATGCAGAGACATTTCCTTTGAACATAAGTTCAGCCGAAGTTGGAAAAAAAGAAGGTGTTTTCGGAAAATTACTTTCTCTCATAGATGGCAAAAAAGTGGTTTTCGTTCTAGATGTTTCTGATAGTATGAAGGATCCTGGTGGAAAATGTGATGTTGATGTGAGAAAAGATACAAAAATTTGTTGTTTAAAACTTTTCATGTACGGCTTCATTGAAAAAATGAGTGATGATAGTGAAATTGCTGTAATTCCATATGGAGATGAGAATGGTTGTAATCCACAATTGCTTTTTCCGTTCACGAGATTGGACGGCTTCTCCATCAGGGAAAACTTGAAATCCAAAATTTCTTCACTTTCTCCTTATGATTTAACGCCTATGGCATCTGGTCTTAAAAAAGGATTTGAATATGCTATTTCTAATGGTGGTCAGGCCATAGTCTTACTTACAGATGGGATAGAAAATAGGTGTGGATCAAGTATAGAAATTGCAAACACTTACAAATCTACAAACATCCCAGTTTATACAATTGCATATGGTTCAGAAGCGGATGTGGCAAGGCTTGAAGAGATAGCGTCAATAACCAATGGACAATTCTTCGATGCAAGAACATGTGAAGAGCTTGTCTCAAAACCAAGAGAAACTCTTGAAGTCGAAATTTTCCCAATGATATGGAGTTTTGGCGATGCCGAATTTTCCGAAAAAGAAGCTTTAAGATTAGCTTTTTCAATCTCTGTTCCAATAAATGTTTTTATTGATGAAACAACGACAATTCCTGGAAAAATGACAATAACAATTGTGGATGGTGAGTTGGAAGAATTCAGAGGTTTCTTGGATAAAAGTTGCTTAACAAACACAGACTTTCAAGGCACATTCACTTTTCATTACCCGATTTTTCTTGAATCTTCAACAAATAAAATATGTTTGGAAATTGAGGGAAAGAAAATTTGTCAGAATCTTGCTTGCAACAAAAAAATAGAATTTTCAAATCTTTCACCAGGGAAATACAAAATATATACAAAAAATCTAGGTGATGTTTTAGAGGTGATAGTCTGAAAGCTCAAACCATGGAGCTAATGGATTTGTTAATTTTGGTGGTTGGTATTTCAATCTTAGTTTTCATCTCTTACTTTTTCTTTTCTTCAAGAACTCAACAATCTGTAAGCATGGTCTCAACTCAACACGAGTATGAAAGAGTTGTAGAAGCTACAAGAAATTTCCTTTACACAAAAATTCCAAAATTTGACAAAACTTATGGCCAATTGCTTGGTGACATGATTGTTAATGGTGGTGAAGATGTTGTAGATTATGGAGATAAATACGGTGGAATAAATGTGACCAAATTGGTTTACGATTATTTTGATTCTCACTTCCAAGATAGATGGAACTTAAATCTTACAGCAAGAACAGAAATTTTTCATGTGCTTTGGATACCAAATTCTGGTGATGAAAATTCTATTTCAAAAATTTCAATTATTGATGGGAGGGAGCTTGGGAAGTATTATACTGTGCCCGCAAACAGAAATGGAAACCCATCAAGAGTCTCAATAGATAAAAACGGGAATGTTTGGGTTGGTAATAGAGGGACAAGAACTTTGGTAAAAATCGGTTTAAAAGAGAATGGTCAATGTGTGGATAAGAACGGTAATGGTAAGATAGAAACTTCCGAAGATTTGAATGGCAATGGATTAATAGATGATAATGAGGTTCTTCCATTTGGTAAGGATGAGTGTCTTTTAGCTGAAGTTTTTTTAGGGGGTAATGATTATGGAGGATTTGGATCAGAAGGTGTGAGGGCAGTTTGTTTCAGTGAAAAAGAAAATGTTGTTTATGCAGGTCTATATAGAGAGAGAAAATTTTTCAAAGTTTCAAACGACGGTCAAGTTTTAAAAGAGTGGGATTTAAGTCAAGTTGGAATTAATCCTTATGGTTGTTTTGTTGATAAAAATGGTATAGTTTGGATTTCTGGTGTTCATCAGCTTAAACTAGTCAAGTTTGATCCTCAAACAGAAGAATTCAAGGTAATAAACATAGGATACAAAGTTTATGGAATTGCACCTTGTTATTTGGAAGACTGTCTTGTAATCAATGCTTATGAGGATTCGAGATTGATAAAAGTCAACACCACAACAGATTCTATCATCTTCAACTTACAAAAACCAGAGCTATATCAAGGTAGAGGAGTAATTGTTGACGGTGAAGAAAACATCTATGCTGTTTCTTCAGCAAAAAATTTGATAGTGAAATATGACAAAGAAGGAAATGAATTGGGCAGAAGTTCTACTTGCAGACAACCAACAGGAGTTGGTATAGATATTTTGGGCAAACTCTGGGTCACTTGCCTTGACAGAGAAATACAAAGGTTTGATAAAAACTTGAAATTTGAAATAGGAAGCAAGTTTGGTTCGGGACACTATGTTTACAATTTCTTCACAAGTTATAACACACCACCGATAACAATAGGAAAAAGTGTAGAATTTGGTTACAAGCCAAAAAATACAGAAAGGTTAATAACATTTTTTGCCCCACTTCCTATACCAAGTTGGAGAGGTGAAATAATTTACTTGCATATAAAAGTGTGGTAGCATGAAATCTCAATCAAGTTTGTTGGTATTGGTCTTTCTCTTAGGGACTTTCTTCATTCTTTGGCTTTTATCAACATTTCTGAGTACAACCTCATCACAAAGGCTTGTCCAAGAGACATTAATCTCCAAAATCTCCAAATACTTAGATTATGTTAAAGGATTCACAAGAAATGCCCTTATATTTGCAGTTCACGCAGAAACAAAATATGTTGCAGGCCAAGGTGGTCAGACAAGCGACACAGGCTTTCCAAGAAGCTGGATTTGCAATGCTGAGATTTCACCAAAAGTGGATGAAGTAAGATTTTTCCTTTCAGAAGAAACAAAATTGAGTTTAAACAAATATCTGAAAAATTTCAAACTCCAAGATTTGCCAATAATAAACATAACAAACTCTACTTGTGTTGATTATGATGTGAATGAAAATTCTGTCCTTTCTGGAAAAAATGATGAAAAATTCAATGTTGGTGCTTACGGAAGCAAAGCCAACATAACTCTTGATGAAAATTTGGTAACATCTTCAAATGAAGTTTATGAAGAAATAGCACAGGATAGATTTTGGTACATGTATAGAAAATTCAGAGAATGGGCGCCTGTTGGAGCAGGAATTTTAGTTGGAGGCACATGTAATTGCTTATCACGAATTTGTGCTTGTGGAAATTCTGATTATGTGGGTGGCTGTCAGCCTTGTTTGTCAACTTGCCCTGGATTTCAATCATGTTTAGAAAATGTGGTCGAAACTGCAAGAAAAGCTCTACAAAACTCATTTGATGAATATGTTACATGTACAGCAAAATTGATAGGCTGCTATCATGAGCTTGAGCCTTGTTCCGGAACATTTGAATGCATTGATTGGGAAGATGCACCTGCTTGCAGAAGCTGTTTTATAGAAAAGCCTGGTGAATTGTGTTCTAAATCTATTCTTTCAGAAAGGACACAAACTCAAAGCTTTAGTTATTTTCTTCCAAATTCAAATCTATTTTTCCCCAAATCAAAAAACAAGATTTATTTCTCCGATTCATGTTCAACCAAAAAATGTAAAGTCTGGTTTGAAACAAAAGGATCGATGGAAGCAGTTTTCTCTTGCACGGATAAAAAATATTTGCTTTCAGTTTCAGGAGATAGATATTTGATATTCAGTGTACACACAATGGTCAAGTTAAGAGCAATAAACTGTTATAATGAAGGGGCTTGCATAGAATCTAGCGGCAATTGCGTTTGTCCTCCGGGAAGCTGGTGTACTGGTTGTGAATAAAAGCTTTTAAATATTTCTACACTAAAATTAAATAATCTTTAAACAAAAACAATTGCCAAAAAACAGGAGGTGTGATTGAATGGCAGAAAAATCAGAAGACAACGTGATCTTCGTCGGTAAGAAGCCTTCTATGGCATATGTGCTAGGAGTGATAACTCAGTTCAACAATGGTAAGAAAGAAGTGCAAATAAAAGCCAGAGGAAGATCGATTTCTAGAGCAGTGGATGTAGCAGAGATAGTGACAAGAAGGTTCGTCACAGATGCTAAAGTAAGTAACATAGAGATAGGAACTGAAGAGAAAGAGCTTGAAGACAAGACGAAGATCAATGTGTCAACGATAACAATAACCCTTGAGAAGTAGGCTTTCCCTTTCAGCTTTCTTTTTTTATCTCTCGAGGATGAAAGTCTTTTTATGTAGTGGAATTTCTTTTACTTGTTGGATTAACATCTCTCTTCTATCCCCTATTCCAATCACATTACCTTCCTCAAAAACTTCTTTTACCCTTTCCAGCTTTCTAGACTTTTCAGCATATATTGTTAACAATCTTTCTCCTTTAGCAACTTTATCATTCAATTTTTTGTGAAGCAAAACACCCGCTCCCCTATCCTTTGGTGAACCAGCCGCCCTTGCAACCTCATTTATTCCAGCATTGTTTAGCCAGAGAACTATCCCATCTCTTTCAGCAACTATATCAAGCTTATTTTCACCAACTTGTATTTGCTCAGGAATTATTTTTTCATTTCCACCTTGGGCCGCAATAATTTCCCTCATCTTTTTTTCAGCTTTTCCAGAATTCAAAATTTCAAGAGCAAGTTTGTATCCATTTTTCTTCCCAATCATCTCAAACAAAATTCCAGCCAAATGAGCAGTTTTGTCTACAAGATCTTGAACATTCTTTCTTCTCATCAAAACTTCTAGGGCTTCCCTTGCTTCCAAAGCAGGGCCAATCACATACCCAACAGGCTGCTCACCATCTGTTATAGCACAATGAGTTTTTATTCCAAGTCTTGCTCCAAGCTCGATGAAATCTTTTGCAAGCAAGTTTGCATCTCCTATGGTTTTTGTCTTCGCTCCTCTCCCTGTTGGTATGTCTACAACCAAAAACTTTGACCCAACTGCTTTTTTCTTTGCCATGATCGAAGGCAAGAGCAAAGGATCTATAGTTAAAGGATATTCTGCTTGAATAAAGATATCATCAGCTGGGGCTAGATGCAGAGCACCTCCCCATGCTATGCACCCATTAGTTTTTTCCACAACTTTCTTCATCTCTTCTATACTCAAATTGACAGGCATCAGAGCCTCGGCTCTATCAGCAGTGCCAGCAGCTCCAGTTATTGCTCTGGAAGAAGTTTTTGGTATAGCTAAACCAGCAGCAGCAACTATTGGCACCACAAGCAGAGTGGTCTTATCTCCAGCTATTCCACCAATGCTATGTTTATCAACTATAATTTTCTTCTTGAGTTCAAGCTTCCTTCCTGTCTCAACCATTGCTAAAGACAAGCTAGCAGCTTCATCCAGGTCCAAGCCTTTAGTTTCCAAGGCGGCAACAAAAGAAGCTATTTCACCTTCACTTAAATTTCCTTCAACAGCATCTTTCACTATCTCAAAAATTTCTTCATAGTTTAGTTTTTTGCCTTTGAGCTTGTTTTTAATGTGTTGTAAGGAAGAAGGAAATCTTGCAACTTCAACTTCCACCTCTTCTCCACCAACTAAGTTCAAAGTTTTGGCCACACTTTCACTCAGCCCAATTTCTCCTTGGTTAACAATTTTTGTGGTCATGTTCACTATTCCAGTTATCTTCTTCTCTTCAGTTTTAATCACAATTCTAGATAAACCTCTTATTCCAAGCTCTTCGGCATCTTCTTTATTAATCACAACTATAGGCTTGCCGCCAGTCTCAAGCTCCAAAATTTTTGCTTTGAACATCATCTTATCACACACTTTCCTTCTTCACACTTACAAGATAAATTTGGTTTTGGAGATAAAATTCTTGGGCATATCACATATTTCGGACATTCCGGTTCAACAAAAGTTTTCTTGTTCACACACTCCCACTTAGCTCCAGCATTTTCAGAACAACAGTTTGTTATTTTCCATTCACATTCTGAGTCAAAAATACAAATGTTTCTTGTTAACTCGTGAAAAGCGATAATGGAAAAAGCTATTCCAAAAAACAGTAAAATTGAAAAAATTTTCATCATTTCAATTCCTCCAAAGCAATCTTAAGCTCTTTGTGAGTTGCTGCATATTCTTCCAAGGCAATTCCTTTTTCTACAGCTTCAATCGCTTGTCTCATGGCAATTGCTCCGCTTCTTGTTCCAAGTTTATGGCCGTGAATTCCACCTCCTGCTTGAATTACCACATCTTTTCCAAAAATTTCGATTATTTTTGGCACATGAAATGGTGAAAGACCACCAGAAGCTACAGGCATCATTGGCTTAAACTTCCCCATTTTTTCTTTCAAAACCTTACAATTTTCCAAAACTTCTTCTTTTCCTTCAAACATCTTTCCAACAACTGTTCCAACATGAAGTTGATCTAAACCGATCATTCTTACAAGCTTGGCCAAAACTTTCATGGAAATTCCGTGCTTTGGATTTTTCGTCATCGCTGCATGTCCAGCTCTATGAGCATGAAGCACCAAATCGAATTCTTTTTTCCTTAGAGTTTGTAAGGAAGCCCAGCCAACTGTTATGATATCAACCATCACATATTCATTACCAATTTTCTCAACAAGCTTTGCTCTTCTTAACATTTCTTCTGTTTCAGCTGTTATGTTTATCATATAAGCTTTCTTTTCTCCAGTTTCTTTTTCAGCTTTTTCTTTCATCTTGAAAGTTTTTTCCAACCTTTCTTCAAACTTGTTGAATTTTTGATTGCTCAAGTTTTCATCATCTTTCACAATATCACAACCTCCAACCCAAGCCTCATAAGCAACTTTTGCATGGTCTTTGCTCTTAAGACCAACTTTTGGTTTAATTATAGTCCCTACCAAAGGCCTATCTTTTACTTTAAAAATTTTTCTTATTCCACCTATTCCGTACTTTGGACCTTTAAAACTTTTCAAAATCTTTTCAGGAAAGACGACATCAAGAAGCCTCAAGTTTTTCAAATGCTTCATACCAAAAATATTTCCAGATATGCTGCTCAAAATGTTTGGCAAGTTTCCTGGTTCAAAAAGCTCGAAAGGATAAGCTACTTTTATTAAATTTCCATTCATTTCAAAAACTCTCGCTGCAAGATTTTCAACATAAGGTTTTGTAGTTGTGGTTTCAGTCCAAGTACCTATGCTGCTTTCGGCTGCAACAGCACCTGCAGCTTCCTTTAGCTCGATTCCTTCTTCAGGCTCAACTCTAAAAAGACAAACTATATCATCTTTTCTTGGCTCATACTTCAAGTCAACATAGTCCAAATACTTCATCTTATCATCTCCTTAATCTTTTCTGGTTTAAAAATTCCTTTGTCTGTGATAACAGCAGTAACATAATTCCAAGGCACGAGATCAAAAGCAGGATTTCTTATTTTAACTCCTTTTATTGGTTTTGGTAGAATTTCTGAAGCAGGTCTCTCTTCTAAAACCAATTTTTTCCTCGAATCAAACTTAAAATGACTACCAACAACATAAAAAGGTTTTTTGTGTCTTTTAGCTTCTTCTGCTATAAGCCAAGTACCAACTTTGTTAACAAAACCTTCTTTCCTCATAGCATCAGAACCAACAATAACAATATCAGCGCAATGCATTAAATGGCCTACAGCTATATCTTCTGCCAAAGTTACAGGAATCTTTTCCTTTGCTAGTTCCTTTGCTGTTCTTATGCCTTGCTTCAAAGGCTCTGTTATAGTTGCATAAACAGATATTTTTTTTCCATGCCTTGCAGCTTCTTTTATTATTCCTAAAGCTTTTCCAGAGTGGCAATGAGTTAAAATTTTTTGCCCATCTCTTATGATTTTTTGTCCGATTATTACAATCTTTTTGCTCGAATCTTCCAGCTCTTTTATAAGTTTATCGATTGTTTTAATCTTTCTTTTTTTCTTCAAAATTTCTAAGCAGTTGTGTAAAACAACTGCAGTTGGTCTAGCATTTTCAAGCATCATTGCGACAACTTCAAATTTCAGTCCAAACCCATTTTTTTCACAAAATTTTCTCAAATATTTTAGAGAATAAAGAGCTATTTCTTTTGCTCCCTGGACTTTCACAGATTTTATCTTTTTAACAATTTGTGCAGGAGTTTGCATAAAATGAATTTATTTTTTTACAAATATTAAATGTGGAGTTGGATACACAGAGAAAAGAGATCATTTCATCTGTAGTAATTCTGTCTATGTATAACAATACGAATCTTTATTTTTATTTATGTTATATATATAACATGGAAAAAATAATTGTACTTTCATTTGATATTCCACTTAATAAGTCTAGTCAAAGAGTAAAAATATGGAGAATGTTAAAAGAGACTGTAGCTAAACAAGAACTAGGCTCGTATTGGGTAGCACAATTTAATCAAAAGAATTTGGCTAATATGAAAACTATAGCAAGAGAAATTATAAACTCGGGTGGGAATGCTAGACTAATTGTTGGAGAAAGAGTGATTTGAATGTATTATGAAGTACAAATCAATGAAAAAGTTAAAGAAACACTTAGATTAGCGAATACAAATTGTAATTCTGAATGGGTACCTCTAAGTGTGGTTGAAAATGCATGCAAAATTAATCTAAAAAACCCACTAAAATCAATTTATTCACAGTATCTTTGGTTTTGTCTTGATGGTGCTATAGTAAAAAGAAAAATACAAAGTGGCAAAACGTTCATGCCAAGAGTGTGTTTTAATCCAGTTTACTTAGCCAGCAAAAAGAAATTTATTATTTTAATAGAAAGAGCAATGAAAAAACTCCCATTTTCATACAAAGACAGTTTTTCTAAGTTAGTTGATAGGACAAGACAATCAGTGGATAGTTGGCTTGCAGGTAGAGCAAAGATACCTTTAACTGCTATCATTAAGGCATGTCAAATATTAAATTTAAACTTTTGGGAAATTATCAATGGAGAAAGACTTTATGCTAGCGGAAAAAGTAAAAATGATAGTATCCTATTCGTAAATAAAGAAACAAATGAAACAAGAGAAATTATAGCTTGGCTAAAGGCAGAAGGATATATAGGCATATCTAGTACGGAAATAAATTTAGTTCAAAATAAAGAGGGCAAAGATTCATTACGAAATATTGTTGAAAAAATAATTAAAAATTTTTATGTGCCTCGATCAAACATTCATGTGGGAACTAGATGTGATAAACCAAATTCAATAGATGTAAAAATTTTTTCTGCACCATTAAGGCAAATTCTTTGTCTCAAATACAAACTCTCTCTAGGTTTTAAAAGTTATAACATCGATTTCAATGAAATAGAGAGAGCTAAAAACAGAGAAGAAAAGTTACAATTGGTTTCAAAAATTTTTGAATCAGAAGGGAGTTTTGGTTTTAAGAAATTAGATCTTCCAGATTTTCACATAGTTTCTGCAAGTTTCAAGGCAGTAAAGGATGTAAACAATCTACTTAAAAATCTGGGTTAT
This sequence comes from Candidatus Aenigmatarchaeota archaeon, assembly GCA_039000685.1. Taxonomy (GTDB): domain Archaea; phylum Aenigmatarchaeota; class Aenigmatarchaeia; order CG10238-14; family SCSR01; genus JAVZGQ01. The sequence continues at coordinate 22,884 of JAWBNW010000002.1, read as the reverse complement.
AATCCCTATGGTCCTACACATCACCATTCTGCATTCAAGACTGGAATAACAAATGTAGACGATTCAGTTAAGTTTTGTTACGATATTTTACCTTATTTTAAACACAAAGAAAAAATTAAATATATCTTGTTCGGTAATCGTGATACTACCCACGGCTTATCATCTGAGAATTACCTAATTAGATTAAATAAGAAATCAAAGATACCAAAACATTGGTTATTGATTTCTTGGGTTCATGGTATTGTTCCTCGGAGAGTTTTAGAAGCATCTCGAGGATTATCATATAAACATGTAGAGGAGGTGTTGGATGAGAGAAGAACTCAAAAAACAAAGAGAAGAAGTTATAGGAAGTTTAGTGAGAGCAGGTTGTATAACATCCAAAAATGTAGAAAACGTAATGTTAAAGGTAAAGAGAGAGGATTTTGTCCCCCCAGAAAATAAACAGGATGCTTACATTGATATGCCATTACCAATCCCAGGTGGTGTTACCATATCTGCACCCCATATCACCTAAGAGGTTGGGGAAATGCACGCCATCTTCCTTTCTGCCTTAAAACTCAAGCCAGGTGATAAGGTTCTTGAAATCGGTGCTGGCTCTGGAATCTTATTGGCTTATATGAAAGAAATTGTTGGAGAAAGGGGAGAAGTTTATGGTATAGAAATAATCCCTGAGACTTATGAATTTGCCAAGAAGAATTTGAAAAAAACTGGTTATTGGAATAAAGTTAAGCTTGTACTGGGAGATGGTTCAAAAGGTTTACCAGAATTTGCTCCTTACGACAAAATAGTTTCGAGTGCAGCTCCAAGAGAAAGAATACCGAAAGCTTGGATCGATCAGCTTAAACCTGGAGGAATTTTAGTCACACCCTTAGGACCAACTTATGAGCAAGATTTGATTTGTTTGGAGAAAGCAAAAAATGGAAAAATTAAAAAGAAAAATCTTGGGCCTGTTGTTTTTGTTGAATTGATAGAAAAATAATTTAATTTCTACACATTTCTATAATTTTCGTAGACGGAAATATAATTTTTACAGCATGTTTTAATAAAAATTTTTTTAGGAAATTTGGCATTATAGGGAAAGAATCAACCAAGAATTTAGAAATTGTTAGTTCTTTTTTAAATTCATCTTCAATCCTTTTCTGATATAAAAAAACATCGTCTTTTATGCATTCAGCCAATATTTCTGAACTTCTTATTGCATGATAAATTCCTTCCCCAGTCAGTGGGTTAACAAGGCCAGCCCTTTCCCCAACTTTAACCACAATTTTATCGTCGTGTCTATAAATCAAACTATTGATCTTACTATACACAGTTATAGGATAATTCATGATGGATAAAGGCTTAGCACCAATTTCTTCAATAAACCAATCAAAAACTTCATCTAAATTAGTTTTAAAACCATTTTTAGTTCCAGCACAACCTATATTGGCTAGTTTTTCATTTATCGGGAAAATCCAAAAATAGCCTTTACTTATGAATTTTTTCCTGAAAATGAAAGTGGCGATAGAATCTTTTAACTTACAAATCGCAACTTTTGCAATTGAAAATTTTTGTTCCGAGTCAAATCCCCTGGCATCAATCACAAGTTTGCCGTTCAATTCTTTTGGTTCAACGTTTTTTCCAATTATTTTAACACCAAGACTTTTAGCAATTTTTCTTAAGTGCTCATCAAGCTTTAAGCGATCTACTATTTTTAATACCACTTTTTTGAACCCAAATTTTATTATAGTATTGTCAATATCAACCACAATTGTTTTAATTGGGTTTGTTTTCAAACCTTCCAAAAGATAATCGTACCTTTCAAGAACCCTAAAAGTCAAACCACCCCCACATGGTTTTCTGACTTTAACAGATTTTTCATATAGTTTAATATCATCAAATCCACTTTTAGCTAAGAATATTGAAGCGGTAGAACCAGCTGGCCCACCCCCAATTATATCAATTGACATAATTAATTCTAACATTTTTTTGATAATTTAAAAAGTAAAATCAAGTGGGGTCGAGGGGATTTGAACCCCCACATACAGGTTTCTTCATCTTTTATCCGAGCTCCATGAAACTGGAGCCTGCTGTCCTGCCTGGTTAGACGACGACCCCATATTTAATTTTTTTATACTTCAGTATAGGAAATCATAATTTTAAAATTTATCGGAAACAACGGAAATCTGCTTCAAAAAAACAAATATATTGTGTTTGCTCATATCTGAAAGTGATAGATATGGGAAGAAGATGGAATAAAACTGAAATCAATTTATTGGTAAAATATGCTAAAGAACGTCTATCAAATGAAGAAATAGCTAGAAGGTTAAATAGATCAAAAGATAGTATTGAGTGGAAACTCTATAAGAATTTAAAAATAAGAAAGAATGATTTGAGATTACCAAAATTCGAGAGAAATAAATTATATGAACTTTATTACAAAAAAGGACTTTCACTTCAAGAAATAGCAAAAGTTTTTGGTTGCTCTACAACTTATATTTTTAAACAAATGAAAAAATTTCAGATTCCTAGGGATAGAAATAGATATAGAAAAACTCCATTAGAAATTCCAAACAAAAATTATAAAACATTAACTCCAGCAAAAGCCTATATTCTTGGCGTTCTTTGTGGGGATGGTATGCTCTATCGGAAGTTGGTAAAATACAAAGGTTATAAATACTTTAATTACTTCTTAGGGTTAAGAGTTACTGATAAAGAGTTTGCCGATGAATTTAAAAATAAAATAAAAAATGTTTATGGTATTATTGCAAAAGAGTGTAATATACCACCCGGTATCAGAATAACTCCTTCTGGACTTTCTAAATGTAAACGACAATATATTGTTTATTTACAAAGAAAAAAGGTTTATGAAGATTTAAAGAGGTACGGTGAATTTAATTCGTATGTGTGGAGAGTTCCCCAAGAAATAATTAAAAATAATGATAAACTTATAATTTCATCTTTCTTGAAAGGGTTTTTTGATTCAGAAGGGAGTGTTGATATTTCTAATAGAGCAATCGAGGCAACTTCTTCTAACAAGAATGGATTAGAAGATATAAGATTTTTGTTATCAAAGTTCGGGATTTTTACAAAAATAGAACTTGCAAAGAAAGGTAGAAAATTATATAAAATTAGATTTAGTTTTTCTAATTATCTTGAAATTTTTAGGAAAGAAATTGGTTTTACTATAAAAAGGAAGGAATACGCTCTTGATAAAATAATTAAAAATAAAAAGAAATACAGATATTCTGCTGAAGATTATTGGAATGTTCTAAGATTACGAGTTAAAAATTATACTTCCAACCAGATTAGTATTATTACAGGATTTCCTAGATCTACTATTAAATCTTGGTTTAAAAAACCTGCTTACATAGCTATTCAGTCAGTTAAGCTTAATCTACTACCAAAGGATTGGGATTTATTAACACAAAGGTTTCCATTTCTTAAGGAAATTACATGCTAATTTTTAAATTTTAATCATTATTTAAAATTAAAATATGGGGTGATATAGTTGAATGTTCCAAATCATCTAGGAATAATACTTGATGGAAAGATTTGAGCCTATAAAGGCTTAAATCCCATAGACAGAAGGTGGGCCAAGCTACATGGTCTTCAGCCGTGGGAAGGCCATAAATACGGTGCAAATTGTTGGGCGACAAGCCCACAAGCATAAAAAATTTCGAAAACTTTTTGCAGTGGTGTTTAGAGCTTGGAATACCACAAGTCTCAGCCTATGTGTTATCAACAGAAAATTTGAATAGACCAAAAAAAGAGCTGGAAGAAATTTTCAAATTATTTTATGAATACTTCGAAAGATGGGAAAAGAAAGAAGGAAGCTTTTTAGACAAATATCAAGTCAAGGTAAGGTTTGTTGGTGATTTGGAAAGATTGCCTCCAAAACTCGTTAAACTTATGGGAAAAATAATGCAAAAAACTGCAAAATATCAGAAAAGGGTTTTAAACATAATGATTGCTTATGGAAGCAAGTTTGAATTAACGCAAGCAATAAAGAAAATCGCAGAAAAGGCAATTAAGCTTGGAAGAATAGAGATAACAGAAAAAGATATAGAAGCTAACTTACTTGTTCCAGCTCCCATAGATTGTTTAATTCGTACAGGAGGGGAGAAAAGACTTTCTAATTTTCTCTTATGGCAAGCAGCTTATGCAGAATTAATATTTCTTCCCAAGTTTTGGCCCGATTTTACAAAAAGGGATTTAATTTGGTGTATAAAAGAGTTTAATCGAAGGCAACGTAGGTTTGGAAGATAAGTTCTCTTAGGTTTTGGAAACATCGGAAATGAAGTCCCGAAATAGTAAATATCATTACTCATCAAGATTAATTTATGAGGAAATGGAAAGAAGAAGAAATTACGCTATTGAAAAATAACTATGAAAAGTTTGGTGTAATTAAGCTTTCTAAAATTTTAAATAGAAGTTATTATAGCGTTCAAAAGAAGGCTAGAAAACTAGGCTTAAGATTCCAAGGTAAAAGCTGGAAAGATGAAGAAGATTTTTTTGAAACGAATGAAGACGCAATAGTAACATTTGAAGATATAATAAGAACTTACAATAAGAAAGAACAGGGGCTAGCTTTCAATTATATTGCTGCTAAAAAAATGAGGAAGCAAGGAGTAAAATTAAAAGATATAGCTATCAAATTAAAAATTCCTAAACAAACTGTAAGTAATTGGTCATCTAAAACTACTCCAAGGGCTATTAGGTGTGTAATTACACTGACAAAGTTAGGATTACTTCCTCTAATTTCTAAGAATAATTCAAAGTTTAAATTATTTTTGAAAATATTAGCATGGATTTTTGGAGATGGTAATTTGGGCAATAATTTAACACAAATTACATTGGCTGGAGATAGAAAAACACTTCAATTATTAATGAAAGAAATAAAATTGGAATTACCTTCATTAAAATGTAAATTAAAAACAAAGGAGACAGAAGGTGTATTTCAAGATAGAATTATAAAAGGTAGAGCTAACTATCTTATTATTAATAATGCTGCTATTTCAAGGCTTCTTTATGCAGCAGGAGCACCAAAGGGAGACAAAATTGTTCAGGCTATAAAAATTCCTCAATGGGTTTTTAAATTACCCGATGAATTAAAGTCAATTTTTCTTGGTGTCTTATGGTCTGCAGATGGAACAAAACCAATTTGGTCAAAAAGAAGTTTTTATTTATGTTTTCAATTAAGCAAGGTTTTAGAACTCAAAAAAGAACAAGAGAATTTTATGAATGAAATCCGAAAGCTGCTTGGCCAATTTGGTATAAAATCAACTGCAGTTAAGTGGTCCAAAGAATCATACATAAGGAACAAAGATGGTAAATTGGTAAGTAAATCTTACTTCTACGTATCTTGTAGTGCTGAAAACTATATCAAGTTCTTCAGATTTGTTCCTAATTTTTCAGATGATAGGAAAAAGGAATTTATAAGAACATTAAGGATCGTCAAAAACAGAATCAAAAGAAGTAAATATAGAAATGCTCTATTTTTAGAGGTAAAAAAAGAATTTGAAAAGGGAAAATCTATAAAAGAAATTTCTAAAAGATTCAAATTACCTTATTCTACAGTTAAAGTTTGGGTGGAGGGTATAAATTCTCCAGTCAAACTATTTTCAGAAACCGAAGTAATAAACAAACTTCAGAGGTTGTTGGATGACTCTTTTTGATTGTATTGTAGTTGGTGCTGGTCCTGCAGGCTGTATAACAGCCAAAATTGTTGCCAAAAAAGGATTTAATGTCCTGATTTTGGAGGAACACCAAAGAATAGGAGAGCCCGTTCAATGTACAGGCTTAGTTAGCAGGAGAATTGGTAAAATTCCAAAAAATATAACTTTGAACAAAATTAGGAAGGCAAGATTTTTTTGTGGCAAAGAATTTTTTGAAGTTAATTCAAAAGAACCGATGCTTGTTTTAGACAGAAAAAAATATGACAGCTGGCTTGCAAAAAATGCTGAGAAAGTGGGAGCCGAAATCAAGACATCAACAAGATTCCTAGATTTAAAAGGTAAAACAATCTTTACAACCAAAGGAAAATTTCAAACAAAGATTTTAGTTGGGGCAGATGGACCAAATTCAACTGTTGCCAAGAAAGCTAAAATAAAACAACCGGAAAATTTGTTATTTGCTTTACAAGTTAAGGTAAAATCAAACTTTGATGCTAAGACAGTTGAACTTCATTTTGGTTCAAAAATTGCTCCTTTAGGTTTTGCTTGGGTTGTTCCTGAGAGTGAAAGAATTGCAAGAGTAGGCCTATTAACAAAAGAAAACCCCAACAAATACTTGGAAAAATTCTTGATGGAAAGATTCGGAAGAGTCAAGGCCTATAATAAAATTGGAGATTTTCTAAGATATGGAATAATTGAAAGTTCAGTTGTAGATAATGTGCTTTTGGTTGGAGACTCTGCTTGTCAAATTAAGCCTTTTTCTGGTGGGGGTCTAGTTTACAACAAAATTTGCTCAGAAATTGCAAGCGAAGCAATCATCAAAGCTTTAGAAGCAAAAGATTTTTCTAAAAAATTTTTGCTTGAAAATTATGATAAAAAATGGAAAGAAAGGCTGATATGGCCAATCAGAAAAGGCTTAATCTTTAAATGGATTTTTTCCAATTTCTCTTCACCAATAACTTTTTCTTTAATCAAGAATTTCAATTTAACAAAAATTGCTAGTTGGTTTGATGTCGATTTTCTTCAAAAATAAGAGCCTCGTGTGGGATTTGAACCCACAACCCTCCGCTTACAAGGTTCACCAGAGCTAAGCTCTTCGGATGCTCTACCGTTGAGCTAACGAGGCTTTCTAATTTTATTTCAACCTTAACTAATTTAAAAATAATTTCTTTTTATGAGAGAAAAGTTTTGCCCTAAATGTGGAAAAAAAACTGAAAAGCTATATGATGGATTTTGTGAAGAATGTTTTCTTTCAAAATTTTCTTTTTCAGACAAACTACCAAGAAGCTTGGAGATTAAAGAGTGCAGATCTTGTGGAAGATTTTTCTTTAAAAATTATTCTTCATCAATAGAAAATCTAATTGAATCTTTTCTTCAAGATTTTTTAAAAGAAGAAGAATTAGCATCCATCTCTTACAGGATAAGCGATGATAAAATTTATCTAACATTAAACATCAAGATAAATGATTTGGAAAAAACAGAAGAAAAAACAATAAATCTGAGAATAAAGAAAATAACTTGCCAAGCTTGTTCTATGAAAGATTCTGGTTATTTTCAAGCGATTCTTCAAGTGAGAGCACCAAAAAATCTTTTAGAAGAAATTAAGGAGGAAATTGAAAGTCAAATCAATTATCTCAACCAATATGACAGCTTAGCTTTTATCTCAAATTTTAATGAAACTAAAAATGGTTTTGATGTAACCATTGGCTCTAAAAATTCTGCAAACCAAATAGCCAGAATTCTCAAAGCCAAATACAAGGCCAAAATCCAAATAACAAGAAAAATTGCCGGGAGAATAAAAGGTAAAAAAATTTATAGAGACACGATACTAATTTCTATTCCAGATTGAATATATATAGTGATGATATGCCAAAGAAATACGAGCCGACACAAGAAGAACTTGAAATAGCCAGAATTAGGATTCCAAGAGAAGGAGAAGTCTTGGGTGCAGTAGAAATGATGCTTGGTGGGGACAAGCTTAAGGTGATTTGTGATGATGGCAACACAAGAATTTGCAGAATTCCCGGCAGGCTGAGGAAAAAAGTTTGGGTTGGTGCCGGTGATTTGGTACTCGTTCAGCCATGGAAAGTTCAAAGCAACGAAAGGGGAGACATAATTTTCAAGTACACACCAACTCAAGCCAATTGGCTTAAAAGGAAAGGGTTTGTGAAAACAATTTCGATAGAGTAGTTCAAATGATAGATTTTGTGAAAATTCCTGAAGAAAGATTGAAATTTTTTAGGAACTATGTAGACAAATTAGAAAAGCTTGCTAGCTGCAAAATTAGAATAAACGAGGAAATTTCAATTGAAGCAGAAGACCCGCTTTTGCTCATGAGGGTAAAGGAAGTGATAAAAGCTTTAGGAAGGGGTTTTGATTTTGCTATTGCGTTAAATTTGTTGGATGAACAATATTGTTTGGAGACGATAAACATACAAGAATTTTCAGGAAAATCAAAAAATAGAATGGTTACAATGAAAGGCAGGGTTATAGGAACAGAAGGAAAAGCAAAAAGATTAATAGAAAAACACACAAATGTTAAAATTACAATCTATGGTAAAACAATTTCAATAATAGGGAAGTGGGATGAAGTTCAAAAAGCAAAGCAAGCCGTTGAAAGTCTATTGCAAGGAAGAAAACACTCAACTGTTTTCAAAGATTTGATGGAGGGTAGGTATGGTTGAAGAAACTATAGCTGAAAAAATGGCAAAAGATATGAAAGAAGTTTCGGTAGCCGAATTTTTTGAAAAGAATAGACACTTGCTTGGCTACGAAAATCCAGCAAAAGCTTTGCTGACTGTGGTTAAAGAAGGTGTCGATAATTCTTTGGATGCCTGTGGTGAAGCAGGAATTTTGCCAGACATAAAAGTTGTTGTTAAACCAACAAATGCAGATAGATTTAAGGTTATCATAGAAGACAATGGTCCGGGTGTGGTTGAATCAAAAGTCCCTTACGCCTTTGGTAAATTTTTATATGGCTCAAAATTCCATAGGCTAAGGCAGTCACGAGGTGTTCAAGGTCTAGGAATTCACGGCGCAGTTCTATATTCTCAACTCACGACAGGAAAACCGACAAAAATTACAACAAGCACGGGTAAAGACATTCATATTTTTGAGCTTATGATTGATGTTGTTAAAAATGAACCGATAATTGTTTCTCACACCACACAAAAAAATCCAAGCAAATGGCACGGTGTTAAAATAGAAATGGAAATTGAAGGAAAATATGTAGAAAGAGCCCAATCAATACCAGAATATTTAAAACAAACAGCAATAGCAAACCCATACGCCAAAATCATTTTTGATGGACCTAACGGCAAGATAGAGTTTGAAAGGGTTGTTAAAGAAATGCCAAGGCAACCAAAAGAAATTAAACCCCATCCATATGGTGTTGAAGTCGGTCTTCTTAGAAGAATGCTTTCTACTACAAAAACAAAAACTCTCTTGCAATTTTTGACTTCCGAATTTTCTAGAGTTGGAAGAAGATCAGCAGAACAAATTTGTAGGCTGGCAAAACTCGAGATTAATAAAAAACCAAATCAGTTAACACATGAAGAATCAGAAAGGCTTCACAAAGCTATGCAACTTGTTAAGCTTGTTGCTCCACCCACAGACTGTCTTTCTCCTCTTGGTGAGAAATTGATAATGGAAGGTTTGAAGAAAGAGACTGGTGCTGAATATGTGGTTGCAGTCACAAGATCTCCAAGTGTTTATCGAGGAAACCCATTCCAAGTTGAATGTGGGTTAGCATATGGTGGAAATCTTCCTCAAGATCAAACAGCTCAGCTCTTGAGATTTGCAAACAAAGTTCCCTTGCTTTACCATCAAGCAGATTGTGCCCTAACAGAAGCTGCAGTGGAGACAGATTTTCGTCGCTATGGTTTATCACAATCTCAAGGCCAGTTGCCTGTCGGACCTTTAGTAATTTTCATCCATTTTGCCTCTGTTTGGGTGCCTTTCACTTCTGAAGGGAAACAGGCAATAGCAAACTATCCTGAAATCGTGCGCGAGATAAAACTTGCTTTGCAAGATGCAGGAAGGAAGCTTGCTAGCTATGTTAGACAGATAAGAAAGGCGAGAGAATCCCAATTGAGAAAAGAGCTTTTTGAAAAATATATTCCAGAACTTGCCGAATCTCTAGAAAAGTTAACAAATGAAGAAAAACAAAAGATAATTGAAGGCCTGGAAAAGATAATTAAGAAAGGTGGTTTAATTGGAAAAGAAGAAGGAAGTAAAGAAGAATCTTGAAGAAATAGGGAAAAAAATATTAGAAGATGTAAAGGCTGAAAGAAATCCGAGCTTAGATGTACCTATAAGAGCTTTGAGCAATGTTAAATTTGATGAAAAGACAAAAATGCTTGTTTTGGGAAATGCTGTTGCAAAAAGATATTTCTTCAACATAGCACATGTAAGGAAATTCGTTCAAACCATAGAAGCTGCGGCTCTTTCAAAAGAATTGATTGAAATCAACAAGCACTTGAGCTTAAGAGAAGCTTTCTACAGAATGAAAAGGACTTTGCCAAATTCAAACATAAACCTTGTTGATGAACAAACAGAATCTAATGAAGCTATAGAAGATCTTGAGCTCATAGCCAATGCTTCGAGAGAGCAGCTCCACATAAATGCAAACAAAATGGGCTCTGTTGCAGGCAAAGTTGTGATTGAAGATAAGGGAGATTTGGTTGATTGGAGCAAGCTTGGTTCTGGGGGGTGGAGCATTCCATCAAATGTAGAAGATATAGTTTTCAAAAAAGTGAATGCAAATTTTGTGATCTATATGGAGAAAGCCGCTGAGTGGGAGAGATTACACGAAGATAAGGTTTGGGAAAAGTTGAAATGTGTCATTGTTAGCTCTCAAGGTCAAGCAACAAGGGGGGTGAGAAGGCTTTTGCAAAGGCTTCACTTAGAACATAATTTACCAATTTATGTTTTGACTGATTTCGACCCATGGGGATTTTATATCTATTCTGTTCTTAAGTTTGGTTCAATTTCTCTAGCCCATATCTCAGAGAGGCTTGCAATTCCAGAAGCGAAATTCTTAGGATTGACAGCTGATGACATAGAAAATTATGATTTGAAAAAACATTTGATAAAGTTTAAGGAAGTTGATTTCAAGAGGCTAGAACAGATAAAAAATTACGAGTGGTTTAAGAATAGCAAAGAATGGCAGAGACAGTTCAAGATGATGAAAGATATGAAGGCAAAAGCAGAATTGGCAGCACTTTCTTCCAAAGGCATAACATTCATTTCTGATAAATATCTTCCAGAAAAAATAAAGAATAAAGATTTCTTGGATTGACAACTTCAGTTTTTTAAAGATAAAGTCTTAAATTGAATAAGAGCCGAATGGATAAGGCAGCTTTAATTTTACCAGCTTACAATGAAGAGAAGAATATAAAAATTGTGATAAACGAAGCTAAGAAATTCTTGCCAAATTCTCTGATAATCGTGATTGATGATGGTTCTAAAGACAAGACTTTCGAATTGGCAAAAAAGTCTGGGGTTGTTGTGTTGAGACATGAAAAAAATAAAGGCAAAGGTGAAGCTATTAAGACAGGATTCAATTATTTGAAAGGAAAAAATGTTGATTTTATCATAGTTGTAGATACAGATAGACAATATCAAATAAAAGATGCGCCAAAATTTATAAAACCTTTGAAAGAAGAAAAAGCAGATTTTGTGATGGGAAAAAGAGATTGGTCGAAAGTACCTTTGAGACATAAATTTGGAAATTTCGTCTGGAGGACAAGTTTCAATCTTTTGTTTAAGCAAAGAATGGAAGACACAAATTGTGGATTTGTTGCATTTTCAAGAAAAGCCATGGAAGAAATAAAAGATGATATTCATGGTGGCTACATCCTTGAAGACCAAATGTTGATTTCAGCAGTAAAAAATAATTTGAAAATAGCACAAGTCCCTGTAGCAATAACTTACAGAAAAAGGTCTGGTTTTTTGAGGGGAATAAGAATGGTTTTTGGTGTTTTGATTTTTGTGATAAAAGAAGGAATAAAATATAGGTTGGGAATAGATTAATAAAAAGTCAATAAAATATAAATTTAAAATATCAATTAATTAAAAAATTCAAACCCGGGAGGGACGGTAATAGCAATTGCTACCGTAGGCTCAACCCGGGAGAGCAACCATTTGGCTCTAGATCGCCTGAAGAGCGATGTGTTGTGGGTTCAAATCCCACCCGTCCCATCTTTTTAATTTTGAATTCAAATTATTCTTTATGAAGATTACAGTTGTTCAGCTTGGTAAAATTCCTGAAGAAGTGTTAACAGCAATAGCTTCTGAGCTAAGAGAGACTTTTAGCCTAACTACAGAAACAACTAAACCAATAGAAATTCCAAGAGAAATTTGCAATTCAATTCGGCAACAATATCCAGCGCCTCTCGTACTCAAATTCCTTTCAGAAAAATTTCAAGGTAAGACATTAGGAATTACAGATAAAGACCTTTACGCCGAATCTTTGAATTTTGTTTTTGGCCAAGCTTACTGTCCTGGGAATTACGGAATCATTTCAATTCACAGGCTCGACCAAACTTTTTACAAACAAAAACCAAATGAAAGTCTTTTAGTCGAGAGAGCTGTAAAAGAAGCAGTTCATGAAGTCGGTCATATGCTTGGCTTAGACCACTGCCCAATTTCAATTTGTGTGATGAGTTTTTCAAATACAGTTGGTGATGTGGACAGGAAAAAGAAAGAACTTTGTCAAAGCTGTCAAAAAAAGGTTTGGGTTTGATCTCAGAAAAGTTTTTAAAAACTAACAAAACAAAATAGTTGTATGATGGAGAAGATTTGGGAAGGAGAGTTGATAGAGGACAGAGTGATAATTTGGGATAGAGATTCTGTTAGACTTTATGATGATTCTGGTTTTGGCAAGCCTGTTCCAGAGGAAAATCCTCAAAGGCTTGAGTTAGAGTTGGTGGAAGCAGCCTACCTTTTAGAAAAAGGAAAAATCAAAATTTTCGTAAAAGAAGATAGTAAAAAGAGGAATATAGACCTGAAAGAGCTATTAGAGATAGCCACAAAAAACATCAATCAATTCCACCCACAGTTTGTGGTTTATCGTGATTTGAGGGAAAGAGGCTATCTCGTGAAAACCGGTTTTAAGTTTGGTGCCCATTTCAGGGTTTATGAGAGAGGGGTAAAGCTTGTGAGAGGCCCGAAAGCCCCTCATGAGCACACAAAGTTTGTGGTTCATGCAGTTCCAGAAGAATCAGCTTTTTCTCTACCCGAAATGTCTAGAGCTGTAAGGCTTGCTCACAACATAAGGGCAACTTTCGTCTGGGCAGTTGTTGATAGGGAGAACGATTGCACTTATTATGAGATCAAGCGACTGACACCATAATCAGTGATTTAATGGGAAGGATAAAAACTTCTTTTATCAAGAAAATAGCAAAAGATTTGCTCGAGGAAAATACCGACAAGTTCTCCACAGATTTTGAGGCTAACAAAAAAATTGTTTCCCAACTCCTTGACATAAATTCAAAGAGAATAAGGAATATTGTGGCAGGTTACATAACTTCTTTAAAAAAGAAACAATTGAAATAAACTTATTCTTTTTTAAACATAATTTAAATTAGGGACTTTTGATGAAAGGACAGATAGATGAGTTTGCATTAGTTCTTCTAGCAGGTTTAATCCTTGTAGGAATTTTAGTTGTTGTCTGGAGCTCTCAAGCGTCAACTCAAATAACAGTTCTACCAGAATCAAAACACTTGACAATAGCCAAGGGCTCCTCTTCCTCTTTTTACATTTTTATGAACGGCACAGCCTATAATGTGACTTTGAGAAGCTCGGGGGAAATTGCGAGCTGGATAAGTTTTGAAAGAGATAAACTCAATGTGGAAAAAGAAGATAAAGTTAGAGTTTTTGTGAATATTCCATTCTCAGCATCTTATGGTGTGCACTGGGGAGAAATTTATGTCGAGACGCTAGGTTTCCAGAAAATAATTCCCATTTCAGTTAATGTTTCCACGAGAACTGAAGAAAAAGTAATTCCAATTTCATTCGGAGATTTTACAGTTGGCTACATTATTGGAGAGGAAACTGTTGCTGATAGGGAAAATTTCAAGGTGGAAAAAAGTTACTTCTCTGAATTTTCACCAAGTTTTGCTGCAGTAATTCCTGAAGAAAAGTTGCCATTAATTTCAAGAGGCTATTTGCAAATAATAGTGGATCAAACAAACTCTTTAGGCAATTTGATAATCGAATTTAACGATAATAAAACTTTTGACAAAAGAGCTGTGGTTGGCGAAGTGATAGTAGAAATTCCAAGAGAATTGATTAAGAGGTCTAATTCAATAGTTTTGAAAGCAAGTTCACCCGGTTTTGTTTTCTGGTCAAGCTCTCTTTACAAAATAGCTTCAGTTAGGTTTGTGGTTGAGTACAACGGAACAATTTTCAGAGAGTTTAATTTTTCTCTTGAAGAATTTGAAGTCAAGAATTTTAAGGAAGGTAAAATTTCACTTTTTGCAAGAAAGTATGAAATGGGATTACCACCAAAACTAGCAGACTTGATAATCAAAATAAATGATAAGATAATTTATGAGGACGTTCCACCATATTACCTAGTTGAAAAGTTTGGTGAGGAAGTTGGGCTTAAGGTTGGCACAAACACAATTTCATTTTCTTGTGAAAAAGGAGGATCTTACTCGCTTGAAGATGTTGTTTTGACAATCTCTCAATATTAAACCAGAAGGAGAATTCTGAAAAGATCTCTAATTCCTGTTGAAGCCCCGAGAATTCCTATCATTAGCTTGATGAAATTTTTGATTTCTTTCTCTCCTTTCAATTTTTCAATTAGAGTTAGAATAGAAAAGACAACTAAAGCTTTCAAAAATACGAAAGAAATTGGACCGAAGGATTCAATGAAAATTTTTGGTAAGACATGCATTTCCTCATAGCCAAAAAAATTCATACCAACAAAGCTGACAGTGGCATCAAAAATTTGGGTAAGAAAAACAGCTTTATTTTCTCCTTTCCATTTTAAAATTTTCAGTAAGATCAACCAAGGTGAAAGAAAAATCAACACAAGAAAAGATGATAAAGGATTGACAATTTTAATTAATATAATTGCTATCATTGGTGCAGATAGCAAAATTCCTATGCGATAAGTTAGCTTAAAGTAGGGTATTCTGTACTTTTTCTGCAAGAAAATTGAAAACAACAAAACAGAAACAAACAGGAAACCGATAGTAAGGTAAATTAAAGGAGTTCTAAGAAAGATACTTTCAAGGATTTTGGCATCAACAAACACTCTTAAACAACTACCAAGAAGCACAAAAGGAATTAAGGATATTGACAAATTTCTATCTATTTTGATTTTCATTCTTTTTAGAAATAGGAAAAAAAAGTAAGATGCAAAAACAAAACCAATCGCATAAACAAAAGTGTTCAAGAAAGTGTAGTGTGGTTGAGGTGAAAATAAGGAATATAAAAAAATTTTCACTTGTTCAAGCATATAAACAAATTGTTTTTGTTCTTGCTTAAATTTGCAAAATGGGTCCGTTGGGAATTGAACCCAATTCTCCGCTGTGTGAGAGCGGTGTCCTACCGTTAGACTACGGACCCAATAATATTTATTTAAGTCTATAAATTTAATTCATGATTTTATCAAAAGAAGAAATTTTGGAAAGGATAAATAAAGATAAGCTTATAGAAGATTTTTTGGATCTTGATAAGCAAGCACAGCCAGCAAGTTTTGATTTAACTTTAAGAGAAGTTTACAATTTCGAAAGTTTTGGCCAAATAGATTTTTCGAATCAAGAAAGAAAGCTTCCAAATCTTGAGAAAATTAAATTTAAGCAAGGTTGGCTCAAGCTCAACCAAGGCTGCTATCTAATAACTTTCAATGAAATTGTGAATGTGCCAAATGATTTGATGGCTTTTTTAAGACCAAGATCTTCTTTGGTTAGAATGGGAGCAACTGTAGTTTCTTCCCTCTGGGATCCAGGATATCAAGGAAGAAGCAATTCTTTGCTTGTAGTTTTCAACAAAAATGGAATAAAAATAAAAGAAAATGCAAGGATAGCTCAATTTGTTTTTTTGAAACTGAACAAACCCACAAACCATATTTACTCAGGAATTTACAAAGGTGAAAATATTTCAAAACTGTCTTAAATTTTTTTGAGATGGAAATTTTTGTTTCTATGCAGCCTTTGCATCTAATTTTGAAATCTTTACAAATTTCACAAAGGGCTCCGCAAGGAGGGAATTTTAATTTCATGAAGTCACTTTTCTTTTTCGAGCCACAATTTCAATGCTTTTGTAGTTTCTTCTCCAAAATGGCCCCTCAAAGTTCCATGTTTTTTAATTATTCTTGCTTTAAATTCTCTTAGTATAGCATCATCAACATCATTAACCATTAACCTACCCATAACGCCACTAATAATATTTAACCGTCAAGTATTTAAATATGTATGTCTATATGATATTATATAGATAAAATGATAAAGTGATAAAATATGGAAGAGAAAAATAAAATTTTGGACACGTTACCACGTGAAGTCCAGAGAATGGTTAAAGGGTTTTATGAGCATTTAAAAGGCAAAAAATTCTCAAAATTAACTAAGAACGATAAAGAGAAGCTCAAAGAAATATTGAAAAAACTTTATTGGAACTATAAATTAAGTTTAAGAAAAATAGCTTCGTTATTTGAAAAAGATTATGACACGATTTATAAATGGTTTTCAAAACTTAACATTAGAAAAAGTAGTCTTCATGAGGCGGCTCCTCCCAGAAGAAATCCAAGCAGACAATTCCTTTTAAGATTATTACCTCGTAGCTTACGGTTAGAAATTGAAAAATGCAAGAAAGAAATTAAACCTAAAAAAGTAAACATTCCTTTCCAATTGCTTAAGAAATTATACATAGAAAATAAATTAAGCGCTTCTAAAATTGGCATTTTGTTTGAAGTTAATAGAAAAACTATTGAAAACTTACTTAAAAAATTTAAAATAAAGACACGAAGGAGTATTCAGAAAAGAGTTGTTGATCAAAAAGAGAGGAATCTTCTCTTAAAGAAAGTTAAGCCAAAAATTCGTAAAATCGTGAATGAAATTTATAACAAATTTAAAAAGAGAAAATCATTAGGATTAGCTATAAGTTCGGAAGAAATCCCCAAAGAAGTTCTGGAGCATCTATACTTGGAATGTAAATTAAGTTCAAGGGAAATAGGTTTACTTTTTGATTTAAGTGGTGCTAAAATTAGAAAGCGATTAGAAAAATACAACATTCCAAGAAGAAGTATTTCAGATGCTCTTACAAAATATCCAAAAAGACCATTTATAGAAGATAGCAGAGAAATGACAAAATTTAAGTGTTATCTACTAGGGTTAAGATGTGGAGACTTACACGCCCTTATTGATGATAAGAGAGTTATTTGTGATGTTAGTACAACTCATCCAGCATGGGAAATATTAATGAACAAGTTGTTTGGAAATTTTGGTTTCATCAGGAAGTACCCATTTGAAAACAGAAAAGGAGAATACGCATGGAGGATTTCGGCTTATTTAGACAGATCTTTTTCTTTCTTGGTAGAGAAATTAAATAAAGTACCTTCAGAAATACTTTTGAATAAGGAATTGTTTTTAAATTTTGTAGCAGGTCTTATAGATTCTGAAGGAACCGTTGCTTTGGGCATTTATAATAACTACTTAAGATTTTGGATAAATATCACATCGACAGATTTCGAATTGCTAAATGATGTAGCAAAAGGTTTTCTGAATAGAGGATTTAAACCTCTTTTATTTCAAGGAAAAATAAACAAAGATCATTTCGGGGAAAGAATTGTGTGGAATCTGAGAATAGGAAGGAAAGGTGAAGTGAAAAAATTGTTAAAATTATTGCCACTTAGACATGAAGAAAAAATTAAGAAAAGTAAGTTAGTGCTCAATTCTGGTAATAAACCATTAGAGGAGATAGAAAAAGAATGGAAGTTTTTATCAAGTAAAATTAAAAAAGATACAATAAAGTATAAAGAATTGGCTAAGAAGACACTAAAATTCAGTTAGATTTTTTTGGTAATGAAAGCTCTGTTTAGGAATAATTCTTTCATCGAAAATTGGTTGACCATATCGACCATCTGCCCCCTGTATGTATTTGACTTTTCCTTCTCTCACTTTTATTATCGCATTTGCAATTTTTTCATTCGTAACTTTTACCAGCTCTTCTTTTGGAACATTCAACAAAACATTCAATTCATTTCCAAACTTTTCTATTAGTTTGTTATGCTCTTCCAAAACTTTTTTTGAATAAAGCTCTCCCGAACCCCAAGCAAAAGAAATGATTTCATACAAAGGCAACAGAGTCTTGAAAGGAATGGCGTCTTTTGGAACAAAACCTTCTGGCCTATCAGCAAGTTCTTCCACTCTCTGCAACACACCAACTGTAAGTTTTCTATGACATTTTGGACAAATATTGTTTAACTTAATAGCATCTCTTGGATGCAAAACCACATTACAATTCCTATGACCAGTGAAATGATATTTTCCATAGTTTGGGTCAACTTCTATCGTGTACAAAAAACTTTTCTTGTCTTTATTTTTAATAGCATCAAAAATTTCCCAATAGGTTATTTTTTTCAAATCAAAAACATTTGCTTCTCTTCCCAAACGCCAGCTCCATGGGCTGTGGCTATCACTGTTACTCACAAGAGTGAACCTGTCCAAATCAGACAATCTCCAGTTCATCGCGGGGTCGGAATTTCCACACCAAACAGGAATACCGTTTCTTCTAATATAAATTACTTGATTTGGAACAGATACACAAAATACTTTACCATTAAAATCAACCCAAGATTCTATATATTTATTTTTTTTGATAGCGGATGGCAACACTGTGTGAATATTTTTCCTAATAAAATAAACAACCCAAGTATCTTTTTTTTGTTTGTACTTTCTAGAATACTTATAACCAGGACTAAGAAATAAAGTTCCTTTTTTCTTATGTAATTTATAATAAGCGGAAATTCCTATTTTTAATGCAATTTCCTGAAGATCGTCTCGCAATCTGGTAGAGCTAGTGATTGCAGACAAACCCCTGCCTTTTCGGCCATAAATGTGTCCATCTCCTTTAATATAGTAGTTGAAAAATATTTCAAGAAGCCCTTTTTGCAAAGACTTTATTTCTTTGGGAACAAATCTATCAGAACTTTTCCCAAACTGTTTAAGATAATGAAATAATTGATAGTCTCTTATCCTTAGCGTCTCAATTCCTTTATTTGTATAAAGATAAGGATTATATCCAAAACTTTTGAGAATTTGCTGCATTTCGGAAATTAAACTCTTATTAGAATTAGCTATGTAGACACAATAGTCCCCGTTTTTTCCTTCTGTTGTCCACCCTTCTGCTAGCCAAAATCCAAAAAATTTCAACCATGGTTTTATAGGAATTTTCTTTTCTTTCTTGACTCGGAACCCTTTGTAATGGTGATTTCCGTATTTTATTTTCACAGAAGGTAAAACAAAAAAGTTTGTATTATTACCGACCCAAATGCCATCTTTTTTAAATCTCTTTGATTTATTGAACAGAAATTCGGCTTCTTTTAAAAAGAATTTAGGTTGTTTGTGAAAATCGCATTTGCTAACGAAAAGTTTATGATTTGGAGTAACAAACAAATCTACTCTTTTAGTTTTCAGTCTGTACATTTTTCCTTTGTATTTATAAGAGAATATCTCCTTAGGCTTTTGAAATTTAATCTCGTTTGTTTTAGGATCTAAAGTGCAAATTTCATCTGATTTTTTTACCCGAGAAATTTTTTTCCAACCATTACTGGTTAAAACTTCAGTTTTCCCATCATAACAAGACATTCCAGTTTCCAATGCATAGATATGCTTGGCTTGATCTTGATAACATTCTTCCATTGAATTAAAGCCTGATTTACTTCCAAAACAGCTCATCCAAGGCGTCCAGGCATGTGCTGGATAAATTAAAATATCATTGCTAATTTGAGTTAAAATTTCCACAAGTTCTGTTGCACTCAAATTTAAAATTGGCCTACCGTCAGAAGCCAAGTCACCATATTTTTTTAAAGCTTCATTTATTTGATTTACAACATCAAAGCTAGGGGCATGAATGACATGATGAACCCTTTTCATCATCCCTCCAACTTCAAAGTAGGTTGCAACTTCACTGGTTAAAGTAAACAAGATACCATTGAATTCAAACAATCCACTATTTTCTACAGGTTTCAATTTTTTTCTCAATTCGTCAAACCACTTTGGATGAGTAAAATCACCAGTGCCAACTAAGTTTAAACCTTTGATTTTTGCCCCATCACTAATACCATCTAAATTCATTTGTTTGCTTGTTGCTCTACTCCAAAATGAATGAATGTGAAAATCAGCTATCACTTTCATTAATTTCACTTAAAAGAACCTTGACATCAAAATAAAAGCTGTGATGATAAAAAGCAACCAAACCCACGGTTTCCATCTTATCACTTTACTTCCGTCTAAAGGAGGAATTGGTAAAAGATTGAAAAAAGCAAGCCAGGCATTTACATCAGAGATGAAGCTCAAGGCAGGGAAAGGATAGAAGATTAAAGCAAAAGCTAAATTCACAACAGGACCAGCTAAGGATATAATTCCGTTTTCAGGCACGGTAAGCCTAGTAACTCTAAATCCCCATCTCCCAAACCTGTAAGGCCTTATTATCACTGCCCCAGGAGCAAGTATTTTTATCCCAAACAACATGAACAAAAAACCCATTCCCAAACCAAGAGGCCACATTTCATAAGAAGCTGCACAATGGAACTTCATGGCAACAAACTTGTGAGCAAGCTCATGAAAAACAAAAGCAAAGACAACAGCAATCAAATAGAAGAAAAAGAATTCAAATCTTGGGAAAGCAAAGATGAGAGAAATAGCTATGGTTGAAACAGCCAAATCCCTCACTTCCTCTTTCGTGAAAAGTTCTTGAAGTTTCATGATAATCATTTACTCCAAAAAGTATTTTAATGCTTCTTGAATGTTGCCCACTTCTTTCACTTGAATACCAACGCTTTCACTCACATCAACTTTTTTTATCAGATATTCGGTTGTACAATACAAAATTGGTCCAATCTTTCTGCATTCCCTTTTTGGTGTGTAGCTCACTTGAGTTCCTTGCCCTTCTGGAACCAAGAAAATTTCTATTCCCGCTTCTTTTGCAGCTTTAGCCTTTTCTTCTATCCCACCAACTGGTCCTATGGAGCCATCTGGATTTATAGTTCCAGTTATTCCAACTTTTTGATTTAAAGTTTTATTTTCCAAAGCTGCTATAGTTGCTACCGTCAAAGCAGCTCCAGCCGAAGGCCCACCAATTGCTGAAGCATTGGTTTCTATCTGATAAATCAAATCGGTCTTTGAAATATCTATACCTGTAATATTTTGGGCAACAGCTTTTGCTATTTGAATAGAATTTTGAGTGTCAATGAAGAATAGCAAGTGATTTATGTCAGTGAGAACTCTCCCTTTACCAGGAGCAGCTTCTACTATCAGTGTTGTTAAAACACCATTTCCTTCTTCGTCTACAGCAGGCACAGGCAATTTAATAACATTGCTTTCAGAAATAGTTTTTTCTCCGAAGCTGGGAATTAGTACTTCTGTCTTGACCTTTCCAAAATTGGTCGTGAAAAAATTCAAGAAAGCTATTGCTGCGAACAGCAAAATAAAAATTAAAATTAGGCTTTTCATGTGA
Source organism: Candidatus Aenigmatarchaeota archaeon (assembly GCA_039000685.1). Taxonomy (GTDB): domain Archaea; phylum Aenigmatarchaeota; class Aenigmatarchaeia; order CG10238-14; family SCSR01; genus JAVZGQ01. Next base: position 1,543 of record JAWBNW010000002.1, on the reverse strand, counting down.
ATCACTTTTTCTTTTGAAATAAAAAGCAGGAGGTCGCTCTCGGTGGATACAACACGACAAACTATTTACACCCAAGCTATCTTCTCCATCCTGTTTACCACAAGCACTTGTCAGCCCATCTTACAGTTGCTCGATTCCTCGCCTAGCTGGGTTCGATGGGAAGACAGCCCTGTGGGACAAGACTTCTCAGTCAATAGCTTGGAATAGTTTGCCAAAGCTGTACCGCCCTCAAGCTTTGATCGGCCATTTAGACCATTTGCCACTGTTTTACCAGTAGAGAGGGCCTAGCTCTCCGACCAGGGACCTCCTGCAAAAAGAATTAAGGCCAAAAGTAAATTTAAGCTTTTTGCTTTTTGATTTATTTTTTTTAAAAAAAGATTACATTACTTCGGGGTGGTAATCTTTTTAAAGATAGTAAAGATTTAAATACTTTGAGGTGTCTTTACATAGACATATAGGTGAAAAAATGGAATCCGAAGAGTTTGATGATACTTGGGATGAAGGAGAAGACTGGGAAGAAGAAGAGGAAGAAGGAGAAGAAGAGTGGTAATTTCAATCTTTTTGAATTTTTTATTTTTTTCTTTTTAGTAGCCCTGAATTCTATTGAATAATCTTTTGTGATGTGGAGAATTGGATTGATTCTAGAGTAATCTATTTCACCATTAGTGACAATTTCATCTGAAACTTCAGCAACAACAATTTCAGCAAATATTGCTACATGATCTTTGAAAACAATTTCATCCACAAGCTTGCATTCAAGCCAGGCTTTTGCTTCCCTGATTCTTGGTGCTCTCACAAATTGAGAAGAAAAATGATGTAAACCAACTTGCTGAATCTTGTTTATACCTTCTTGATATCTTTTGGCGCATCTCATTACTTCATTCAAATACTTTTTGCTCATGATGTTCACCACAAACTCCCCGCTTTCTTTTATGTTTCTGTATGTTTGACCGCCTTGTTGAATTGCCACCATAATTATCGGGGGTAAATAGTTGACTGGAATAATGAAGTCAATTGGGATTGCATTCATACCATGTTTGGAGTTAGCAGTCGCAAGTAAAACAACAATTCTTGGCGACAGGAGTCTGTAAGCTTTAGAAGGGTCTATCCTCATTAATTAAATCTTGGGATTTAAATTCTATTAAACAACTATCAGAAATTTATCACCAAACAATAGCTATTCTTTAAACAACAGAAGTCTTTATATGCTCATCTGTTTTAATTGAAATTAGGTGGAAGAATGGTAGTATTCGAAGGAACGCTTGGTTTGGGTGTAGGGTTCCTTCTAGCAGTAGCTTTGGCACAATATGCAAAGATTAAGATAACAAAAGGATGGCAACTGATGGCCGTTGCTGCAGCTCTTTTTTTGTCAGCAGCGGCATGGTCAGCCCCAGCTGTTGCAGTTTACATATCACCACAGATCGGCTTGTTAAGGGAAGCTTTCGAGCTCGTCGCATGGCTTCTGGCTTTGCTAGGAGCTTTGCTCGTGGTCTACGAGACACTGGTAGAAGTGTTCTAGAAGGAACAAATTTTCACTTTCTTT
>JAWBNW010000019.1:0-12578 GCA_039000685.1 Candidatus Aenigmatarchaeota archaeon | reverse complement strand
CAGCTTTTTTGAGAAGTCTTGTGTCTGTTGTTTTGAGATCGCCCGTGTAAAGAAGGTTTTTATTACCAAAGCTTAAAAGGATCATGGCACTGCCAGGAATGTGGCCAGCATCGAAGAATTCAAATTTTGTGGAGTGAAGCTTAAACTGCTTTCTGTAGGGAATCAAAACAAAATTTTTCATGGTTTGTTCGACGTCTCTCTTCTTAAAAGGCAAGCTTACGCCTTCTTCATGGCTTATTTTCAAAGAGTCTAAAAGCAAAAGCTCCGTTAATGGCTTAGTGACATTTATTGAATAAATTGGGCAACCTTGACCGTTTGCAGCAAAAATCCCTATTCCACCACTGTGGTCAAGATGGGCATGCGAAAGCAAAATTGCATCTGGCTTTCCTTGAATCGGAATTGGGAATTGTGGAGGAACTTCTCTAATTTTTGTCCCATACTCGAGCAAAATTTTTTCTGTGCCGGTGTCAACCAAAATTCCAGAAGCTCCTACTGTTTGCATCGCACCGAGAAAGCTGAGCTGAATCATAAAACCTTCTTTATTTTTTGGTTTTTCTCTATTTATTTTTTCCGAGTTAGTTGAATATTAGCAAACCCTTCTTTAAACATATTCAACTAAGAGTGGAATTGAAAGAAAAATGTCATAATTTAAGATTGGCCAAATTGCTCAATATCTTGAAGAAAAATCTTAAAGGTATTTTACCCCAAAGAGACTACATAGGAATTGTTGAAAGGGACTACAGCTGATTTTTAACAAAGAAATTTAACTTTAAAAATTCACTATTGATTTATGGATTTAGAAGAAAGATTTCAGCTTGTTAAAAGCGTGGGGGAAGAAATAATCACAGAAGAGGAGCTTAGACAATTGCTAGAAACCAAAGAGCACCCTGTAGCTTACGATGGCTTCGAACCTTCAGGCCTAGCTCACATAGCCTTTGGAATTTTCAGGTCAATGTTAATAGAAGATTTGCTAAAAGCTGGAATCCACTTCAAGCTTTATTTGGCAGATTATTTTGCTTGGATAAACAACAAGCTTGGTGGCGACCTAGAAAAAATAAGGTTTGCTGGCGAATACTTCATAGAAGTCTGGAGGGCTGCAGGCGTAGACACAAAAAAAGTTGAGTTTGTTTGGGCAAGCGATTTAGCAAGCAGAAAAGAATATTGGAAGAAGGTAATTCTAATAGCAAAAAACGTCACAGTTAACAGAGCAAATAGAGCCTTAAGCATAATGGGAAGGAAAGCCGGCGAGCTGAAAGAGGTCGCCCAGTATTTTTACCCTGCAATGCAAGTTGCTGATATTTTTGAGCTGGAGGTTGACATTTGTCAGCTTGGCTTAGATCAAAGAAGGGCAAACATGCTTGCTCGTGAAATTGGGCCAAAGCTCGGTTGGTGGAAGCCTGTTGTGGTTAGCCATCACATGCTCATGGGTTTGGAGGGAGTGAAGCAGCCTGAAGGATTTGATGAAAATAAAGCTATAGACGTAGCAATAAGCTCAAAGATGAGCAAAAGCAAACCTTCAAGTGCAATCTTCATGCACGACAGCAGAGAAGAAATTCTCAAGAAAATTAAAAACGCTTACTGTCCTGAAAGAGTGGTTGAAAACAACCCAATTTTAGATTACGCTAAGCATCTGATCTTCAGGAAATTCAAGAGCATGAAAGTCGAAAGGCCATTGAAATTTGGCGGAACTATAGAGTTCAAATCTTATGAAGAAGTGGAAAAAGCTTTCAAGCAAGGAGAGCTTCACCCTCTAGATTTGAAGAACGCAGTTGCCGATTATCTTGACCAAATGATAAAGCCCGTGAGAGAACACTTTGAAAAAAATTCGAAAGCAAGAGAGTTCCTTGAACTCATGAAAAAAGCCAAGATCACTAGATAGATTTTTTCCTTCTCTTTCGAATGACGAAAACAAGGGAGCCAATAACTAAGATTGCAAGAGTTACAAAAATCAACTCTATCTCAAAATATCCAAGCAAGGCCATGCAAGATATAGTGCCAAAAAAGGCAGTGAGCGGGAACTTTCCTATGTTGAGTGGAGCCATGAATTTTCTTTCTATGTCTGGCCTTATGAGCCTGAGGTGGATCAAGGAAAGGTTTGCAGCTATGAAAGCAAGCAAAGAACCCAAGCTTGTTATTTTGGCAACTTTATCTATATCACGGAAGAAAACAAAAGCCATAGCCAAAGCAGCTACCAAAAAAATTGCGAAATATGGTGTTTTTCTCTTCGAGTGCACCTTCGATAAAATTTTTGGAAGGGAATTCTCTTCTGCCATACCATACATCATCCTAGAAGCAGAAAGCATAAGGCCGAGAGAAGTGTCTGCTGTTGTTAAAAGAGCTGCAAGCGAGATGAAAACAAATGCTTTTTCTCCAAGAACTTTAGATGCAGCCAAAGCCAAAGGTGCGGATGACCGAGAAAGCTCTTCCCAACCTACAAGGTTAAGAACAGAAATCGAAACCAAAGCATAAATCACTGTTGTTATAACCACGGAAAGAATTAAAGCTAGTGGAATTATTTTTGTCGGGTTTTTCGTCTCTTCTGCTAAATTTACAACATCTTCAAATCCCAAGTAAGCGAAGAAGACCAAAGCTGCTGCAGAGAAAACTCCCGTCAAGCTAGGAGCTTCGAAAAATTTTTGAAAGTTGGCTGGAGAGCCGAAAAAACCCAAGAATATGATTAAGATCAAACTGAGCAAGACTATGAAAGAAGTTGTGATGAAAAATCTTGAGCTTTCTTTTATTCCCAAGAAATTCAAGAAAGAGAGAGAAAGGATGAGGAGAATTGAAACAACTATTTTTGCCCAAGAGCTCTCAATTCCCAGAAGTTTTGTGAAATATCCTGAAAAGCCGAGGGAAACAGCAGCTATTCCAGAAACAAGAGCAAAGATCAAGAGCCAGCCTATCAAGAAGGCCCAAAACTCGCTGCCGTAAGCTTTCTTCACGTAAACAAAAGCGGCTCCTGCTTTAGGATACATGGCAGAAAGTTCAGCATAAGTTAAGCCTGTGAAGATCGCGACAAAAGCTCCAATTAAGAAGGAAACCCACGCAGAATTTCCAGCCAGGCCTGCAACTTCCCCAATCAAGGCAAAAATTCCAGCCCCAATTATCACACCAATTCCGTAAAAAGTTGTTTCTAGCAAGCCGAGCTCTCTTTTGAGTTTCATAAATATATTTAAGCTTCGAAGTTTAAGAAAAGTTTTGGGTAGTTTGGATGAGATTGGCAGTAATCGACATGGAAGGTGTTCTTCTCGATGGTGAATACTTGCCAGAGCTCTCCAAGCTTGTTGGGAAAGAGAAAGAAGTTTGGGAGATAACGCGAAAAGGAATAAGGGGGGAGATAAATTGGGAAGAGGGATTGAAGCAGAGAATTGAACTTTTGAAGGGAGTAAAGTACGAGGATGCTCTAAAAGTTGCTAAAAAAATCCCATTGATGAAAAATGCAAAAAAATTCTGCAAAAAACTCAAGGAATTAGGTTTTAAAATTGTTATGGTAACAGGAGGCTTCACGATAGTTGCTGATAGGGTCAAGGAAGAATTGGACTTGGATCATGTCATCTCGAACGAGTTAATTTTTAATGATGGAAGGCTAGCAGGAATAAAACTCAGGGTGAGCGACAAGGCAAAAGCCTTTATTGAAAATTTTGGAAAAGCTGATGGCGATTTGGTAACAATAGTCGATGGCGCGAACGACTTGGAACTTTTCAAAATTGCCAAAGTGAAGATAGCTTTTAATGCTCAATCAATAGTCAAGGAAAAAGCTAATTTTGTTGTTGACGGGAAAGATTTGGCGAACTTGATCCCAGTGATAGAGAAATTATTTCTAAATTCCAAATAATAAATTAGGGATGAAATGTTGGACATAAAACTGATAAGGGAAAATCCAGAGTTGGTAAGAGAAAATCTGAAGAGGAGACAGGATCCTGAGAAGATGAAGCTCCTCGAAGAAATCATAGCTTCTGACAAAAAATGGAGAGAACTTCAAACTGAAATAAACAAGCTCAGACAAAAGAGAAATGAGCTTAGTAAGGAAATAGCTCTGAAGAAAAAAGAGGGGAAAGACATCAAGCAACTTGTGAAAGAAGCAGAAAAAATTCCTGGAGAAATAAAGAAATTGGAGAAAAAATCGGGAGAACTACAGCAGAGGTTGAGGAGTGGCTTGCTAACCTTACCGAACCTTTTGCACGAGACTGTGCCTTACGGCAAGGATGAGAACGATAATGTTGAGATAAGGAGGTGGGGCTCGCCACCGAAATTTGATTTCAAGCCCAAAGACCATTTAGAAATACTGAAGAATTTGGGGTTGATAGATCAAGAGAGGGCGGCAAGAGCGGCTGGTGCAGGCTTCTTCTATTTTAAAGAAGAGCTTGTTCTGCTCGATCTGGCAATACAAAGATTTGCCATAGATTTTTTGAGGAAGAAAGGTTTCATCTTGGTTGAACCGCCTTTCATGATAAATAGAAAAGCTTACGAGGGGATGATAGACCCGAGTGACTTCGAGATGGTGACCTATAAAATTGAAGGTGAGCCTCTTTACTTGATAGCAACTGCTGAACATCCTTTGGGAGCCATGTTCATGGAGGAAGTTTTTGACAAGAAGGATTTGCCTTTGAAGCTCTGTGGTGTTTCAGCCTGCTTCAGGAAAGAAATTGGAACTCATGGAAAATTCACGAAAGGCTTATTCAGAATGCATCAGTTCAACAAAGTAGAGCAATTTGTTTTCTGTTTGCCCGAGCAAAGCTGGGAAATACATGAAGAATTACAAAGAAATTCAGAAGAGCTTTACCAACAACTTGGCTTGCACTATCGTGTGGTCAACATCTGCACGGGTGACATAGGAACTATAGCTGCCAAGAAGTATGATATTGAGTGCTGGATGGCCGATGGCAAGTTTAGAGAAACAGGCTCAAATTCTAATTGCACAGATTATCAAGCCCGCAGGCTTAACATAAAGTTTAGAGAAGGTCCTGGAAAGCCACCGGCGGGTTTTGTCCACACTTTGAATAACACGGCCCTAGCAACAAGCAGAACAATGATAGCTATAATCGAGCAATTCCAACAGAAAGATGGAAGTGTGATAATTCCTAAAGTTTTGAGACCTTACATGAATGGGATTGAAAGACTGGAGAAAAAGAAATGAATGGGGGGAGAATTTATAAGAAACAAATAAATAAAAATTTAAATTCCCTTTTTATTTATGGTTAAATGAGGAAAATAGAGAAAAAATTTAAGAAAGCCTTTATAGATTATGAAATAAGAAATTTAAGAGAGCTTGGTATAAGTGAAAAAGTTATAGCGATAGATACTTCCACATTAATCACATGTTTTTCTCCTGAAGACAATTATGAAAAAAATCTAGCTAAAAAAATATTGAACGGGAGTAGTGTGGTTATTTATCCACCTGTTTTATCTGAACTTTTGGGCAAGAGTAGAAACAATTTAAATTTTTTAGATCGGAATAATTTCAGAATATTGGTGCCTACTGAGGTAAGTTTTGAAACTTTTAATGAAAAAACCCAATATTTTTGGAAAATTTTTGAATCTAATTTAAAAAATTATTCTGGCTTCAATTTGTCTGAAAACGATGTAGAGTATTTAATTTATGGATATCTAGAAGGTACATTTCTTGTAACTAACGATGGTAATATCAGAAGGATGGCGTATTTATTAGATTTAAAATATTGGGATGGGTATGACACTCCAATACCACAACGTAGAATAGATTGGGGAGAGTTAAAATAAACTATGGATAAAAATCAGGATTCCATCACCAAATAACAATGTGAAAATTAAAGCTAAAGGAAAAGTTGGCGCGAACCTCACCCCCTCTTTAATCCAAACAAATTTTTTGCCAGATCTCTTAATCTTTTTTAGTTCTTTTTCGGTTATCCCTTCCCAAATTTTGCTCTCTAGCAAAACATCACCAACCTTAAGCTTAGAGACCGGAGTTCTTCTTTTGAAAGCCACCTCTTCAACAGTTCTGGTAAAAATCCAGAGCAAGAACAAACCAAGACATAAGAGGGAGATCAAAAGAGAATTTGAAAAAATGGAATAAAAGTCTGAAGGCAAGTTGAATAAGTTGAAGAGAAAGATGTTTGTCAGGGGGAATAGCAAAATTAATGTCAGAATTGAAATTAGTAAGATTTTAGAGTTGGATTTTACATTTTTCCCAAATTCGAAAAATATTTTTTTATTCAAAAATGCTAGAGCAAACGCGTAAAAAATCATATAGGCTGCACCAACTATAAAAACATTCACAAGATAGCTGAAGGCAAAATGGAAGTGAATTTTTCCAAATAAAGGTGAAATGAGGGGGGAGAAGAATCCAACAGCGGCCAAGACTTTAGCATCACCACCTCCCCACTGTCCAAACCGATACATCAAAAAACCAAAAGCCAGGAGTAAACCCCCGTAGAGAAAGCTTTCAATTAAGGGAGTAACACTGAAGTCGAGCAAGCTTTTGAGACAAGCCAAAATTAAAGCAAGCGTAATCATTGCATGTGGAATTTCGTCCGGAATTTCTGTCGGTGTTATCTTGAGGTCAAAGGCTGCTGCTAGGGAAGAGCCAAAAAAGGCAATTAACAACCCTATAATCTCAAACATATAATTTATTTGTGAGGCTAATAGTAAAGAATTTAACTTTTTTTTATCTTTTAAAAATTAGTAGGGGGTTATGAATAACATAAAAAAGATTTTGAATGAGTTGGGAGAATTTTTTTTCTCTTACTCCAATACTTGGCACAATAAAAATTTCTGAAGAACTTGCAAGAAACTACAACTTATATGAAAACACTATGATAGAAAAAAGTAATCCCAATCTCGTACCAGAGCTTAGAAACAAATTAGATTATCTCTCTGAAAAAAGTATCAACAAGTAGAAAAAAGTTCTTTGATTTTAAGTTTAAAAATTGTTTGTTCATTTTTATTTTCTTATCTTTCAAACACGCCCCTTTATTTTACAAGCGAGATTTTAGCTTTATTGGTTGGAATTTATTCCGCAAACGAAGATAAAACACAAGAAGAAGAAATGCTTGAATTGCTCGAACATTTCAAAGATTAAGAATATTTCTTGAAACCGATCTTCTTTGCTTCTTCTCTGAAACATTGCCTGCAATAATAAAGACCATATTTTCTGATTATCCCCATTCCTGCTCTTCCACACTTCTTGCAAACTCTTGTTCCTCTTCCAAATTTCTTAGGCATTCACCCACCCAAATTCCCAAGAATTTCAACTACATCCCTAAAACCAAGAACTTCCATTTCAATCAAATTTTCGAAAACTCTAATGTAAACTTTCTCAAAATCTTTTTCCATTTCGGCCTTTCTCAAAATGGCCCCGCTCATCTTCACGAGAAGCTCATTATCTATGTCATAAAAAATTTCTTCATTCAATTATCTCAACCCCAAAATTATTTTTCACCCATTCCATCGCTTCTTCTTTATTAATTTTATGTTTTCTAGGTATTTTTCTTTTTTGCACTCTCCTGCATTTGATCCTGAATCCCGGTCTTTTCAAGCTCACACAAATATCCAAGCCCAACATACCAACTTGGTGAGAATACTTCACCCCCTGGATGTCTATATATTCTTTTATCCCAAAACTGAAGTTGCCTTCTGAATCAAATTGTGAGGACTTGAGCTTGTTTTCCACGGCATACAAAGCCCTCTTCAAGAAATCTTCTGCTTCTTTTCCTCTTAGAGTTACCATCACTCCTACTGGCTTATCTTTTGCAATTCCAAAGGTGCTTCTTCTTTTTGATTTTGTTATCGCGGGGGTTCTTCCGGTCAGCATCTCCAAGAGTTTTTTTGCTCTTTCAATTTTTTCGAGATCGCCTGCACAACCGATATTCAGTGTAACTTTTTCTATCTCAATCCTTTTCATGGAATTCATTCACTCACCTTTATTGCCGGTGCTTCTTTTCCCACCACAAAAAAGTAATCGAAAACCACTTCTAACTTTTTGCCATCAGTTTCACAAATGACTTTTCTCGGCTCTTGCGTTCTTGTCAAGACTATCTCGATAACCTTTGCCAGCTTTCCTGCATTCTTCCCTTTCAGTATTAGACCGAGGGCTCCTTTCTCGAGCTTGATGTGGTTAATAATTTTTGATGGTAATTCTATTAGAACAGAATCTCCTGTCTTGTAAACATCTTTGTCGACAAGCAAATTTTTCCCGTCATGAAAATTGAGCTGAACTTTTGCTTTTTTTACCATTTTCTTGTTGCTTATCCTCAAAATTTTTGAGTTTGCTTCTTTCTCGGAAATTTCTATTAGTTTTAAGCCCTTTTCGTATGGGATAATTCTGCAGTGTTTATTCATCTTTGGTATAGAAACCACATCCATCAAACCGGTAGGATAGTTTGGGTCTTTCCTTGGTTTGCCATCAACCCAAACTTCACCTCTTTTAATTATATTTTTTGCTTCTTTTCCGGTCTCGGCTAAACCCAAAATATCTCTCACTATAACCAGCAAAGGAATACATTCAAATTTCTTGTGTGGTCCTGGCCTTGGTGAAACTGCCCAAGTCATCTTCTTCTTTGGTATTTTCCAAAAATCTGGTGCTAGCAATCTCTTAAGCTTTGCCATGTTCTCACTTCTTTATTTTTCTTTCCAAAGCTTCTACCCTTTTCTTATCATCTAAATTCAAGCTTATAATCCTTAAATTTGAGGGGTGAATTGGAACTTGAACTTCGGCTCCTGTTGTTTTCTTTCTTGTTATTCCTTCTATGTAGACCTTGTATTTCTTTGAGTCAATCCTTGAAATTTTTCCTCTTTTTCCTTTGAATTCACCGCACATGATTTCGACTTCATCTCCCTTCCTCAAAGACAAGCTCCTCTTCTTGTATTTTTCTTTAAGCTCTTTAGATAAATGAGCTGAAATCATTTTTCTTCTCAAGTGCAGAGGAGCATTAAACAAAAACTTCCTCTGTTTTCTTGCTTTTTTTGATTTTGGCCTTTCCATTCAAACCACCATGCTTGCAATTTTTCCTATGGCAGAAAACCTTTCAACAGCTTCCTTTGCCACAGGCCCCTTTATTTCTGTCCCTTTCGGCTCAAAATTGTCATCAACTATCACAGCAGCATTATCTTCAAAGCTTATTCTCAAACCGTTTGGTCTTCTGTACTCAGCTTTTTGCCTTATTATGACAGCATTCACAACTTGCTTCCTTATCTTCACGTCTCCCTTCTTCACCGAACACTTTACCACATCAGCCACTCCAGCTTTTGGTTGCCTTCTTCTCACACCCTTGTAACCAAAAACAGAAATTATCTGCAAGACTTTTGCGCCCGTGTTGTCCACGCAATTTATATAGCTTCCAACATTTAAAGCTCTCGTGATATTGGCTTTCACGGCTTTCATTTTTCTCCCTTCCTTTTCACAATTTCAACAACAACAAAAGCTTTGGTCTTGCTCAAGGGCCTGCACTCAGCTATCTTCACCACATCACCTTCTTTCGCATCTATGCATTCAGGATTGTAAGCAGAAATTCTTGAGTGGCGCCTCTCATATCTCTCATACTTTGGAATGTAGTGCAAGTAATTCCTCTCTATCACAACAGTTTTTTGGGCTCTAGCTGAGACTACCAAACCTTGAAGAATTTTCCCCCTAACCTTGAGATGTCCGTGGAAGGGGCATTTTTCATCATCACAAGTGCCCTTTGGTGGAGCGATGTCTATGCCTATATCTCTTGTTCTCTTTTCTCTCTTCAATTCAATCACCTAATGATATTTTTAATCTTTTGTTTTTTGAACTTTTAATTCTTTTAATATAGTAAGATATTAATCTTTTTCACCATCTTGCAAATTTCTTCTTGATTCTATCTTCCGGTCTTGCCACAAGCAGCTTTCCATCAACTTCAACTCTTCCCCCACAAGGCAAAGTGAAGATGAAAACTGAATTTGCTTTTGGTATGATTTTTTCTTTTCCGTCTGTAGATTCAATTTTGAAAGTGTTGTAAGTTTCATCTATGATTTTACCTTTCAAACCTTTTTGGCTTGGGTCAGTTGAGTTCGAGATTTTCACTTCTAGGCCAATTAGCTCGTGTCTGACCAGGTTTTGTGGAGTGATTGGCATAAGATAATTATGTGTGGGGATTAGCTTATTTTTAAGGAAAAGAGGAGATCTAGCTTATCTCTATCTGTTCAGCTTGATATCCAAACTTCAAGAGCAAATCCTTCAACTTGCTCCTATGGTCGCCTTGAAGCTCTATGTGATTGTTTTTGAAGGTACCGCCACAAGCCAATTTTGATTTTAACTGAGAAACAAGTTCTTTAGCATTTTCTTTTATCCCTTCAATTATTGTTATCGGCTTCCCGAACTTCCTCTTTTCTATATAAACCCTTATCTTCTCTTCTTCCCTCTCCAAAGCCCTGCAAGTACAAAGATCTGTGGGCAGACCACACTTTGAACAAACACCAAAAGATGCAGGTGCTCCGCAAGTAGGACAAACTTCTGCCATCTTTACTTCTTTCCCTCTCTTTTTATCGTGAGGATTCTTGCTATATTCTTTCTAATCTGTTTAATCTTGCCAGGATTTTTTACAGGCCTTCCCATCCTCACGTTCCCTTGTTCTTTCAAGAGTTCTAGCCTGAGCTCAGAAAGCCTTTTATCCAACTCTTCTTTTTTCATCTCTCTTAACTGCTTAACCGCCTTCAACTGTCCTTTCCTCCTTTTTTCTTTTTTATTTTTAATCTATAAATCTTTTTCTTCTGCATCTTTCTCGAAAACAAACTCCTTTGGCAACTCTCTCATTATCCTCACTTGAATGCCAACTATTCCAGGCTTGATGCTGGCTTGAGCATGCCCAACTTCAACAAGAGTTTCAGCGTAATCTCCAGAAAACGCAACAAAACCTTTCTTGAATTTCTGGAATCTTGACCTCTTCTTACCCGCAAGCTTTCCACCTATCTTGATGTGAACCCCTATGGCCCCAGCTTCCATAACTCTGTCCAGATAATAGTTTGCAACTTTCTTGAAGTTTATCCCCTTTTCAATGGCATTTGCTATTCTTCTCGCGACTATGTGAGCGTCGAGAAAAGGATTTTCCACTTCTCTCACATCAACAAGCGGGTTTTCAAAACCAAACTTTTTTCTTATCTCTTCAGTTATCTCATCAACTTTCCTTCCAGACCTTCCTATAACAAGACCGGGCTTGTGGGCATAAATTATCAATCTTGTGCCCAAAGGAGTTCTCTGAATTTCTGTGTGGCTGTAGCCAGCTTTCTCGAATTTTTTTGCCAAGTAAGCTTCAACCTCAGATTCTTTTATCCCTTCTTTAACAAAAACTTTCTCGATCGCCATCATCTCTCCTCCACTTCCACTGTCAGATTAACAGCTTTTGCTCTCTGTCTTCTCAAGTGCCACAAGCTTCTTGGCCTGTAAAATCTTAACCCTTTATCGGCTTTTATGTTTTTAATGAAAAGTTTTTCGGCATTCAAACCCTTTTGTCTGGCATTAGCTTCTGCTGCTCTCAAAAGTTCCAAAAAAATTCCAGCCGCTTTAGTATAATATTTCCCATCTATGCTTACTTTTTCTGAAATCAAATTTTCCAAAAATTTTCTTGCCTTTCCCAATTTTTTCCCCTTCAATTCTTTGCAAAGGACTAAAGAGTGTTTCAAAGAAATCCTTGCATTCGAAATTTTTGAAGAAGCTGTTTTCATTATGCATCACTTATGTTGGCTTTGCTGCATAGAACTTGCTACCTCTCGTTGCACCTATACCTGGAGCGGAGTGCTTTACACGCTTGATGGGAACAGAAAACTCTCCTAACCTATGACCAACCATCTCTGGGGTTATGTAAATGTTCACCCATTCCTTGCCGTTGAAAACACCCAGCTTTGCACCAATCATTTGAGGCAAAATTATCATTTCCCTCAAGTGAGTCTTGTGGAAGCCATCCGGATTTTTCTTTATTTCTTCCAAGAGCTTTTTTTGACTCTCCTGCAAACCTCTTTTAAGGGTTCTTCTCTCTTTTGCTGTTAGCAATCTGGTAAATTCTTCTATGCTCATCTGCTTGAGCTCTTCCAAAGTTTTCCCCCTGAAAGTGAAGACCTTTGCCATCTCAACTACCCTTCTTCCTACCCATTCTTCTCGGGCTTATAGCTCCGACTTTTGCTCCCGGTGGTGTTGAGCGTTTGACTGCCCTTGAGGGTCTTGGTCTCTTGCTCCTTCCTCCGTATGGGTGATCTGTTGGAGTCATAGCAACTCCAGCACTTCTTGGGTAGAGCTTGCCCCTTGCCATCATCGCATGCAATTTCTTGCCAGCTTTAACCCAAGGCTTGTCAATTCTTCCACTGGCAGCAGGCACGCCCACTGTTGCTTTACAATTGCCTGACAATTCGATAACTTTTCCAGATGGGAATTGAACCTTGACTTTATTTCCAATCTTGCCGACAACAAGTGCAAAAGTCCCAGAACTTCTACAAAGCTTTGGTCCTGAGCCAGGATAAGTTTCAACCGAGAAAATTTTTGTTCCTTCAGGAATTTGAGAGAGAGGCAAAACATTTCCAATTGCAGGCTCACCACCATAGCTTATGATGTCACCGGCTTTCAAACCTTCTGGGGCTACATGGAGAACTTC
>JAWBNW010000018.1:0-12640 GCA_039000685.1 Candidatus Aenigmatarchaeota archaeon | reverse complement strand
TCATAAAGAAATCTCGCTCTGTTTTAGCTTTCACCAACACAAGAGAATTTGCCGAAATCTTAGCCTCAAGAATTAAAGCTTTGGACAAAGATTTCCCTGTAGCTGTTCACCATTCAAGCTTGAGCAAAGAAGTTAGAATAAAAGCTGAGAAAGAATTCAAGGAAGAAAAGATCAAAAGCATAATAGCAACTTCCTCGCTTCAATTGGGAATTGATATTGGAAGTGTTGATCTTGTGCTTCAATACATGTCTCCTCGCACAGTAACGCAAGCAATCCAAAGGATAGGAAGGAGTGGACATGGTGTCGAAAAAATAAGCAAAGGAATGATAATAGCAACAGATGAAGATGATGTTTTTGAATCAGCTGTGATAGCAAGAAAAGCTTTGAAGGAAGAAATTGAAAGCTTGAGGCTGCATGAAAATTCTTTCGATGTTTTGGCTCACCAGCTCGTTGGCTTGACTCTTGATAATTGGAAAATCGAGCAGCAAAAAGCTTACGAGCTCGTGAGAAGAGCTTATCCGTACCAAAAGCTTAGCTTCACCGAATTTTTGGAAGTTTGCAAACAGTTGCAACAACTTGGACTAATTTTCTTGAACGGTGAAATCAAGAAGAAGAGGAGGGGTTTTGAATATTATTTCACCCAGCTTTCCACAATTTCTGACACAAAACAATTCAAAATTTTCAACAGTTTGGACAATTCTTTTGTTGGCGTGCTAGATGAAGAGTTTGTAGCTCTAAATGCTGAACCAGGAACAACTTTCATCTTGAAAGGAGAAGCTTACAAGATAATTTCAGTTGAGGAAGACAAAATTTTTGTTGAGCCTGTTGAGGACATAGAGGCTGCCATACCAGGATGGGAAGGTGAGCTCATTCCGGTTCCTTTTGAAGTTGCACAAGAAGTTGGAAAGTTGAGAGGAATTCTGTCAGAATATTTGGAAGAAAAAAGTGAAAGTGAAATTGTTAGCTTGCTCTTGTCAGCTTATCCGATAGACGAAAATTGTGCCAAGAATATGATCAAGACGATAAAACAGCAGAAGAAGTATGGTATAGTGCCAGATGATAAGACAATACTGATAGAAGATCATGAAAATTCCGTGATAATTCATGCTTGTTTTGGATCTATCGTGAATGAAACTCTAGGCAGATTTTTATCTTCTCTTTTGACAGCAAGGATTGGCTCTGTCGGTTTAAGAACAGACCCTTATCGAATAATCTTACACTTCCAGGTCAAAGCTCTAGAGCTTTTGAAAGAAGTTCTCTTCAAAACAAACCCAGAGCATTTGAGAAATTACATTGAAATGTACTTGAGCAAGAGCAATTTGTTCGAGTGGAAGTTTGTGCATGTGGCAAAGAGGTTTGGGGCCATAGCAAAAGATGCTGACTACAGCAAAGTGAGATTGGGAAAAATCGTTGAAAGTTTTATTGGCACACCAATCTACAAGGAGACTTTGAAAGAGTTGGAAACTGAAAAGCTTGACATAGAAAAAGCCACGGAAATTTTGAAGAAGATCCAAAACAAGGAAATTGAAGTCGTATTTAAGCCGGGCCTTTCGCCTCTTGGAAAAATTGGTTTGAGACATGAGTTTGTAGAGCTTGTTGGACCTCCAAGACCAGAACTTGAAATCTTCGAACTTTTCAAGAAAAGGCTTTTGAACACAAGCGTGAAGCTTGTTTGCGTCAACTGTGGACAATGGCAACAAAGCTTCTTAGTTAAAGAAATTTCTGATAAAGTGAAGTGTAAGAAGTGTGAAGCAAAGCTTTTGGCTGTAGTTCACCCAAGAAACATGGAAGCAATAAAGCTTGTGAAAAAGAAATTGAGAGGGACTTTGACTGAAGGGGAGAAGAGAAAATTTGAAAGGATAAGGCAAGCTGCAGATCTCTTCCTTGTCTATGGGAAGAAGGCAGCAATAGCTTTAGCAGCTCGGGGTGTAGGACCAGAAACTGCAAAAAGAATTCTTGCGAGATTTCACAGAGATGAAGATGATTTCTTGAGAGATATCCTGGAGGAAGAGAGAAGATTCATAAGGACTAGAAAATATTGGAGTAGCTAGATTTAAAGAACTTTGAAAATTTT
The DNA here is from genome assembly GCA_039000685.1 of Candidatus Aenigmatarchaeota archaeon. GTDB lineage: Archaea > Aenigmatarchaeota > Aenigmatarchaeia > CG10238-14 > SCSR01 > JAVZGQ01. The sequence continues at coordinate 10,566 of JAWBNW010000018.1, read as the reverse complement.
TTATTTAAGAATAAGATTTAAATTGCTCAACCAACACAATCTGCTTTTTCCTCACAGCTTCTACCAGCAAGCTCACCACAAAAAGGATTGCAAATGTGTTGCTGAAGCTGAGAACTGAACTCACAATCGCATCCTGAATTTTTCTGATTTCCTGATAAAAAACCGAAAAAGCTTGCTAAAGATTCTCCTTGCTTGAAACCTCCTGAGCTTGTTAAATCCACCAACAACAAAGCTGCTATGAAGCTTAAGACTATTATTCCAACAAGTATTGCCCCTGTTCTTGCTATCATAAATTTTATTTCTCTCGCAAACTATAAAAACCTAAGATTTTTGTTTAGGAAAGAGGAGCATGCCAAAAAATCCTCCAAGAAGACCGCCTAGATGTCCAAGATGGGAAACCAAAACCGGTAAGTTTAATGCCAAAAAAATAACCCAAGAAAAAATGAACAAGATTGTCGCTAAAAATATGGGCAGGTGGCGGGGCAAGAATATGAAACCAAAAGCGAGAAAAGGAAGGAAGAAGAGCAAAGCAGCCAGAGAGGCTTGGTCTGTGAAAATCATCATCACCCCGCTTACCAAAAGTTGAAATAATGGTAAGAAAGAGAGCAAAACCAAGAAGGTTGGAATTTTTTCCATTGGTCTTGTTAGGCTTGCTATTGCAATCAGACCGAAGATTGAACCAGAAGCTCCGACAAAGGGAGCATGCATGGAAATCCCCAAGAAGAGCCTGTTAATGATATCAAATATCGCTGCTATGCAGCCGGAAGAGATGTAAATCGAGATGAAGGGAATCTTGCCTATTCTTCTTTCAAGCACAAGACCTGCAATTATCAAAAATATCAAGTTACCAAGTAGGTGGAAGAGATCGGCATGAATCAGCGTGTAGGTTATTAGGGAATAGATTTTCGGTCTTGCTGGGATGAAACCAAGCAAGTTTTCATAATATTCCAAGTGGCTTTCGGCTTGTGGATTAAAAAGCTTCTCACCAAAGTTTGAAGTGAAGAGGAAAATTGCTAGGAGCAAAACCGATAAGGATACTGTGGCAATCGGAAACTCTTCTTCCATAATATTAATTTGTTTAAATGAAAAATAGAATTGCTGCTCCCACCAAAATCAAAACCGAGAAAACTTTACCGACGTCCAAGGCAACTTTTCTATTGCCTAGCCATAGAGCCAAAAGCCATTTGGAGAAAGTGTTTGAAATGGCTGCGAGGATTATTCCTTTTATGGCAACTGTTGATGAGATTGAAGTTAGAGCAAGGGATGAAAGGGAGATGACAATTGCATCAACATCTGCCAAGCCTGTGATAAAAGCTATGGAATAAAGAACAGTCTCGCTGAAATAGTTTTTGGCTATGTTTATCACCATCATAGCTATCGTGAAGAAGACGCCAAACCTCAAAGCAACCTTTAAATCAAGAGGAGATCTCAAGATGAGTTTAGGCTTCTCTTTCTTGATTTTGTCCAAGAAACTCATGGATAAAAAATAGCCTAAGACACTTAACATTGCGAGGGGAGCGAAAATTTGGAAAGCAAGGTTATAGTTAAAGACTATCGAGACAAAAAACATCCTCAAGAACATGGTGGAAGAAGCAAGAACAATTGAAAAAACTGCAGAATAGAAGATTTTCTTGTTCTTCTTGGCATCACTTGCCATTGATATGGTTACTGCAACTGAAGAGACAATCCCACCTAAAATTCCTGAAAGGATTATTCCTTTCTTTGGCCCGAAGATTTTCATCAAGATGTAGGCTACAAAGCTGAGAGAAAGAACTATGACGACACTTGACCAAATCAAGAATGGATTTATTGAATTGAAAGGATCTACAGTGTGATTCGGGAGCACTGGTAAGATCACAAAAGAAAGCACTGCAAAGAAAACAGCGTTCCAAATTTCTTTTTTAGTCAAGTGTTTTGAAAAAGTGTGGAGGATTTCTTTTGAAGCAAGGATGAAAGTCAGCAAGATTGCAAGGGAGATTGAAAGGTAGAATGGAAAAGTGTCAAAATAGAGCAAAACTCCGAGCAAGAATGTGATCAAAAAGGCAAAGTTGGTTGTTTGACCGACATGTTTTTCCCTTGTTTTTCTCAAGTAAGCCAAAGCTGTCAAAACTCCTGCTGTACAAAAAGCTATGTAGAAAGGTAAGAAAGACTGAAAGAGAAAAGAAAAGTGTGTGGAGAGGAAGCCCAGAAGGGAAGCGAGCATGAAAGTTCTTATGCCTTGGGCAACTTCACCTTTGGCTCTTTGCTCCCTTTCTATCCCAACCAAAGCTCCTATCCCAAGAGAAAGAACTATTTTCAAAAAAAGCTCTTCAACCATAAAATTAATTTGGATTTTAGAATAAAATCTTTTTGACCTCACTCAACACAGCTTCAAAAACCTCTTCTTTCGTCTTGTTGCCATCTATCACAACAATTCTCTCATCCTTCAAGATTTCTTTCAGCTCAAGAAAATTCTTCCTCACTTTCTTCAAGAATTCAACCTTCTCAAATTTCTTCCTGTCTTCCATTTTCCTGTTCTTATCTTTTTCTATTCTCTCAACAGCAATCTCAGGCTCAAGATCAATTATTATGGTTAAATCGGGCTTGATGAATTTTTTGTTCAATTCAAGAAGAAATTCCAACTCAAGACCTTGAGCTTGTTGGTAAGCTAGAGTTGAGTGATAGTAGCGATCTGAAATCACGATTTTGCCCTGCTCTAAAGCTGGAATAACAATTTTCTTCAAATGCTCTTCCCTATCAGCAGCGAAGAGAAAAGCATCGACCAAAGGTAAATCAACTTCTTTAAGGTATTTGTTTGTGAGCAAGCTTCCTATATCACCATCTGTGGGCTCGTGAGTCAGAATTGCTGGGATTTTGTTTTTCTGGAGAAAATCGAAGAGAAGCTTTGATTGCGAACTTTTGCCACTGCCATCTATGCCTTCGAGAACTATGAAAACTCCTTTTGGCATAAAAATGATTTGTAGGTGTTCTTAATAAATAGTTTTATCGAGTTCGAATAATATTTTCGATAATTAATTTAGAAACATTTGTTGCACCAAATTTTAAAAATCTTAAAAAATAAGTGTTTTTTGTGAAGAGAATTCATAAAAAAGATATGATCACTCCTGAATTATCAGAAATAGTAGGAGCGTTCATTGGCGATGGCTTCTTTAATGTTTATAATAAAAAGCATTATATCATAGAATTTACAGGTCATCCTCTCAACGATTATGACTATTATACTCAAATTATTGTACCATTAATGAAATATTTATTTGCTTGTAAACCACACATTCAAATAAGAAGCAGAGCCTTGAGATTAAGATATTACTCAAAAGATATTTACTTATTTTTTACTAAATTTCTCAAACTACCTGCCGGTAAAAAAAGTTCCATAATAAAAATTCCACAAATGTTTTTAGAGAATAAAAAGAATTTAACATCTGTCCTTAGAGGAATTTTTGATACTGATGGTTCTATAATATGGGATAAAAGAGGAATATACAAAAACCCATATCCAAGATTATCAATAACAACAAAAAGTAAATCCTTGGCTGCTCAATTATTTAGGATTCTTAAAAAAATGGGATTTTCACCTTCTTTAGTTAGAGATAATTATAAAAATAATATTTCATATCATGTAGATATCTATGGTAAAAAGTCTCTTGATAAATGGATAAAAGAAATTGGTTTTTCTAACTTAAATCATATTAGAAGATTATGCCCCAGTAGCTCAGCTAGCTAGAGCGCATAAGAGCTGCGTAAGCATGGTAAGCATGAGGTCGCGGGTGCAAATCCCGCCTGGGGCTTTAGAAAGTGGGTCCGAGGAGAATTGAACTCCTTCCTTCACCGTGTCAGGGTGACGTCCTACCGTTAGACTACGGACCCTTTAATAAAAAATTAAATTTTATATAAATAAGAATAAAAGTGCCCTGTTTTTATTCTTTTCACTTCTTTCAGTCCAGGAAAAATATGAGATGCAGAAACTACTCTTGTTCCTTTCTTCAATTCTTTCTTCAACTTTGGCACAAGCTTTTCATTTTGCTTTTTTGATAGGTAAGCTGTTATCACTGCGGCCTTGCTCAAGTTAACATCAAAGTAATTTTTCTCTATGATCTTGATTTTATCTTGCAAGCCAGCCCTTTTTATTCTCCATCTGCAAATTGCAGCAAGCAAAGCACTTCTTTCTATACCAACAGCTTTACAGCCAAATTCTTTCGCTGCTATTATCACAACTCTTCCATCTCCTGCTCCTAAATCATAGAGCAAATCTTTTTTGCTGACTTTAGCAAGCTTCAGCATTTTCCTTATGGTTGATTTAGGCAGGGGAATGTAAATTGCCTCGTCTAAAATCAACCTTACCCAAAAGTAAAGGAGGAAGAAAAGCAAGAAAATTATTAACAAATTCATTAGTTTTCACTTCAAAATAATTTTGAGAAATTAAAAATTAATTTGGAGACGCCTAGGGTGGGATTTGAACCCACACGGTCTTGCGACCACCAGCTTAGCAGATTCGCCAAAAATTCTGGCGCCTTAACCGGATTCGGCCACCTAGGCACTAAATAATTTATAAACAAAAGTTTATTTAATATTAAAACATAATTCTATTAAGGAGGAATTGAGATGCCGATAAATGTCAAAGACATTGCCGATTTGTTCAGCAAGGATGTCTTCACTGCAAAAGGCTTTTATTGTGGCAAGGTTTCTGATGTTGAGCTTGATCTAGCAAGATTCAAGATAAGGAGCTTGGTCATAGAAGCTGCGAGAGAAGGCTTCCTGGGCAAGACTCTGGGTGGCAAGAAAGGCGTGATAGTTCCTTACCCAATGGTTCAAGCTGTGGGCGACATAGTGATAATAAAACACATAGTCACACCGGAAATGCCGCAAGAAATGCCTGAAGAAGCTCCAGAAGAAGAAGTTTAAGCTACTCTTTTGCAGTATGGAAGACCATGCAAGTTATCGTTTTCTCTATTCCTTTCACTTTTCTCAGCTTGTCAACAACAAACTTTCCTATGTCATCCACACTATCCATGGCAACTTTTATCAAGATGTCCCAGTTGCCGCTTATGATGTGAGCTTCCTCAACTTCAGGAAATTTTGCTATTTGTTCTAAAATTTCTTTTTGGTCCAAGAGCTTACCTTTTTGAGTGTAACTAAAAGAAGCAAGGATAAAAGCCTTAACCTTTTTTAAGTCTGGCCGCATAAAGTTTAATTTGTTAATTCAATATAAAAAGGTTAGTGAGGGTATGGAAATTAGCAACCTAAACTCAATAAAATCAATCAAATATAGACACATAACTCTGAAGCATCCTAAAATGATTGCCATGCTTAAAGTTCAAGATGAAATTTTATCAGCAATAAGAGAATTTTTGAGGAAGGAAGGTTTTATAGAAATTCTGGCTCCTATAATTGGTCCGGCTACAGACCCGGGGATCAGGGGTGCAAAGCAAGTCATGATAGATTTTTATGGCCAAAAGTTCAAGCTCATGAGCAGCATGATTTTGTACAAGCAAATGGCAATCTCTTCTGTCAACAAAATCTTTTCACTTTCACCAAACATAAGGATTGAGCCAGAAAAATCTGCAAAGACTGGAAGGCATCTAGCCGAATTCAGGCAAATCGATTTGGAAGAAGCCTATGCTACTTATGAAGATTCCATGCATTTGGCAGAAAAAATGATTGTTTATGTGGTTAAAGATGTGAAAAAGAAATGCTTCAAAGAGCTGGAAATTTTCGACAGAAAATTAAAAGTTCCAAAAACCCCCTTCAAAAAATTTACTCATGAGCAAGCAGTAGAAGCTGTGAGAGAATTTGGGTTCAAGATGAAAAATGAAGAAGAAATTCCTTGGGAAGCTGAAGAAGCTTTATCTGCTCAGAGTTCTGAACCTTTCTGGATAACTGATTATCCTCTGAAAGCAAGAGGCTTCTATTATCTTGAAGATCCAAAAACAAAAAAACTAAGAGATTTTGACTTGATTTTGCCAGAAGGTTTTGGTGAAGTTATTTCTGGTGGTGAGAGGGAGCATGAATACAAAAAAGTTGTTGAGAGGATGAAAAAAACTGGAGAAGATCCAAAAAAGTACAAGTGGTATTTGAGCATGTTGAAAGCAGGGATACCACCTTCTTCTGGTTTTGGGATTGGTGTTGAAAGGCTGACAAGATGGATTTGTGGCTTGGAGAAAATATGGGAAGCTGTTCCTTTCCCGAAAGTTCCTGGAGTAGCTTCGCCTTGAAACTACCAATAGAAATAAAAATTTAAATTATCTCTTTTATTCTAATGTCAGAAGAAAAGAAGACTATTGTTTTAAGGCCCATCATATTGAACTGTTTGCCAACTTTTATAATAATCCTGAAAATGTATTTGGGTCTAAAAATCTTCGTTTACTAGAAGGTCGTTACGGGAAAACTTTTGTGGAAAATCTTAGAGATTTTTTTAATAATCTAACTTCCTTAGATGATAAAGTCATAATAATAAAAAGCGAGCCTGATACAATTTGCGATATGTGTCCAAAGAAAAATGATACAGATTATTATAACACATATTGTACGAAAAAAGATGTGTGGGATGCGCATGAATTGTTAAATAAATTAGGTCTAAAGGAGGATTCTTGCTACACGAAAGATGAATTTCTAGAAAAAATAAGTCAATATTTAAAAAACTTTTGACAGTTAACTATTTAAAAATAGAAGGAAAAAATATCATAAGGTGAAGGAATGAGAGGCGGTTGCCAAAACAATAGTTGCTGATGCTTATCCTGAGATTTGGCTAGCCTCGATTAGATTCAAAAAATCCTTGAAAATTGCTTCTCTGCTTAGCTTAAGCTACAGCGGCGTGGTGCTAAGAGGTTTAGCATATCCGGCTGTTACCCGGATGATGGGAGTTCGATCCTCCCCGCCGCAGCCATTTATTTTTAAAAAAGTAAAATAGGTGATTAGTATGGAGATTTCAAAAATATTGGAAGGGAAGGGAGGGGAAGTTGAAGTTGAAGGTTGGCTTCACAACAAGCGAAGCTCGGGTGGAATTTTATTCTTGATTGTAAGAGACGGCACAGGCTTCATTCAATGCACTTTGAGAAAAGATCAAACTGATGAAAAAACTTTTGATGAAATAGAAAGACTTCCCTTAGAGTCGGCAGTAGAAATTTTTGGCACAGTAAGAAAGGATGAAAGAGCACCTTATGGATATGAAATTGTGGTAAAAAAAATTAATGTTTTGAGCAAAGCCATGGAAGGTTTTCCGATTGGAAAAAAGTATCATGGTCCTGAGTTTCTTTTAGATAACAGACACTTTTGGATCAGAAGCAAGAAGATGAATCGAATATTGAGAGTGAGAGCAAAAATTTTGGAAGCAGCAAGGGAATGGTTCAAGGAGAACGGCTTCTTGGAAGTTCAAGTTCCAATAATAGTTGGAGCTGCCTGTGAAGGCGGCTCAACTTTGTTCGAGCTGAAGTACTTTGATTCAAAAGCTTACTTGACTCAATCTTGGCAACTTTATGGAGAAGCCATGATCTTTGGTTTTGGCAAGTGCTACACAATAGCCCCTTCATTCAGGGCTGAAAAATCTAGGACGAGAAGACATTTGACAGAATTCTGGCATTTGGAAGCTGAAATGCCTTTTTGTGGTTTTGAAGAACTGATGAAAATTGAGGAGGAGCTTGTAGCTTTCATCCTGCAAAAAGTTGCTAAGGAGTGTAGCTTAGAATTGAAAGAGCTTGGAAGAAATCCTGAAGATTTGCTAAAGATGAAACCACCTTTTCCAAGAGTAAGATACGAAGAAGCGATAAAAATTTTGCAAGAAAAAGGAGTGAAAATAGAATATGGGGATGATTTAGGAGCTGATGAAGAAAGAGTCTTGGCTCTACATTTTGACAAACCTTTCTTTGTCACACATTTCCCAAAAGGGATAAAAGCTTTTTACCATAAACCAGATCCTTCAAATCCGAACGTGACTTTAAGCGTTGATATGCTTGCTCCAGAAGGTTATGGTGAGATAATTGGCTCTGGCGAGAGAATTGAGAGCTTTGAAGAATTGATGAAAAGGATAGAAGAAGAGAAGCTTGATGCTTCAGCTTACCAATGGTATTTGGATTTGAGGAAGTTTGGCTCGGTTCAACATGCAGGCTTTGGTTTGGGAATTGAGAGAATTGTGATGTGGATTTGTAAGCTCAAGCACATAAGAGATGCTACTGCGTTTCCAAGATTGGTGAATAGGGTTTATCCATAAAGCCCTCGTAGCTCAGTTGGAAGTAAATTTAAATATTAATAAACCAGGGGGTTTATAATGTATTTTAAATTAAAAAATCAGAAAAAAATAATTGACACGGTTATTAAAAAGGCTGGTAGTGAGAGAAAGTTAGCAAAAATCCTAAATGTAGTGAAATATGCGATATATTATTACAAATACAGGGGCAGGATTGGAAGGTACAAATTTAAAACTAGGCGCGGTGAATTCGTTAGAAATACTTTAGAAAAGAAAATTGCTGACAAATTATTTCAATTTGGAATAAATTACCAATACGAACCTTGTATAAAGGTCAATAAAAAATATTATTTTCCAGATTTCAAAAGTGATAACTTTATTATTGAATGTACCATGTGGAGGGGTTTTGACAAAGCTACAAAATTAAAAAAGAAAATAAAGAATTTACAAAAAGAAGGTTATAAAATTTTTGTCATAACGCCTAATAGTTTAAGGAAATTCTATAAAAGTATAGAAGAATATTTAATTGATGAAAAGAAGCTGTTAAGTATATTAAGCCCTCGTGAGCCTTCGTAGTGATTACGAGGAGAGCTCAGTGGTAGAGCACCCGGCTGTTAACCGGTAGGTCGTGGGTTCAAATCCCACCGAGGGCGCTTTTAATTTTTACACTCTTATTATTTTGTCATGGAAGAAATTGACTATAAGACAAGAATAATCAAAATTTTGTATGAGAATAATCCATTAAGATTGTCTCAGCTTGAAGAAAAGTTCTTGCTAAGTTTAGATTCAAATATAAACAAGTATGATTTCCCAAAATTTTTGCTTGCAATTTGGGCTCTAGAAGATGAAGAGATTTTAAAAAGAGATGAAAAATCTAAAAAATTTTACTTGACACAAAAAGGAAAAGAAGAGACTCTTTAAATTTTTGCAATATAACTGAGGTTAATTTCAAAAATATATAAATCAAAAAATACTTTACACAATTTAAATTCACCATCATACAATTTCCATCATATATTTTAAACACAAAAAATGCATTTAAATTAATTTTTAGTAAAATTTTTACACAGAGTTTGTTAAAATTTCATTTAGTTCGGGTTAAAGTCGGGTTAAGTTCGGGTTAGAATTCGGGTTTTGTTCTAGGTAGTGTTTTTTACACACAACCTATTTCTAAACATAAATATGAAAACCCTTAATAAAGGGTTTTCGATGAGACAAAATATATTTTGTCGAATATAGGAGGAGGAAAAATGCCGATGGATTCGCTCATAAAGAGCGCGTTAGCAAGGACAACTGGTAATCAAAGAGAAGACAGACCGGAGACAAGATTCAGACTTGAGCCAACAAGCGGAGCAACTTTCAGCAATGTTGATTATTACAAGCTTGCTGAACAAGAATTTGGCTTCTCTGTGAGGAAAGCTAAGATTGCTGTAGTTGGCTGTGGTGGTGCAGGAAGCAATGCTGTCACAAGATTAACTGAAATGGGTATTGAAGGCGCTACGACTATAGCTTTAAACACTGATGCTAAAGCCTTAGCTGTAACAAAAGCTGACAAGAAAATCTTAATAGGAAAAGAATTGACCAAAGGCTTAGGTTGCGGTGGATACCCAGAAGTTGGAAGGAAGGCTGCTGAAGAAAGTAGAAACGAAATTAAAGAAGCAATAGAAGGTGTTGATCTTTTGTTTGCTATAGCTGGTTTGGGGAAAGGAACAGGAACAGGAAGCATACCAGTTGTTTGTGAGTTGGCAAAGTCAATGGGAGCAATAGTTATAGCTGTTGCTACTATGCCATTCAAACTAGAAGGAGCAAGAGTTGCTAAAGCTGAAGACGGTCTTGCAAGGCTAAGACAAGTTTGCGATACGGTAATAGTAATAGAAAACGACAAGCTTTTGAAATATGCTGGAAATCTTTCAATTCAACAAGCTTTTGCAGTAGCAGACGAGCTGATAGCTTCAATGGTCAAAGGAATAACTGAAACTATAACTTTGCCTTCTCTGGTTAACTTAGATTATGCTGACGTTAAGTCTGTCATGCACACTGGTGGAGGAGTTGCAGCAATTGGAGTAGGTGAAAGCAATAGCTCAGACAGGGCAAGAGATGCAATAACAAGGGCTTTGGAAAATCCACTGCTTGAAGTAGACTACACTGGAGCCCAAGGTGCTTTGGTTCACATAACAGGTGGGCCAGATCTAAGACTAGATGAAGTGAACTTGATTGGTGAAACAGTTTCACAATATCTAGATCCTTCTGCACAAGTTTTCTGGGGAGCAAGGATTTTGCCAGAGTTTGAAGGAAGAGTTCAAGTCATAGTCATAGTCACAGGAGTAAAGTCACCTTACATCTTGGGACCAGTAAGCTATGAAACACCAGTAACAAGAGAGATTAGC
>JAWBNW010000017.1:0-13364 GCA_039000685.1 Candidatus Aenigmatarchaeota archaeon | reverse complement strand
TTTGTGAAGATTTACACTCTTGGTCATAGCACCAGAAGCCTTGAAGAATTTCTTGAAATTCTGAAAAAATTTGAAATTCAGCTTGTAATTGACGTTAGACGCTTTCCTTCAAGCAAGAAATTCCCTTGGTTCAATAAGGAAATTTTGGAGAAAGAATTGGAAAGAAACCAAATCCAATATCTTCATTTTCTTGAGCTTGGTGGCTATAGAAAAGAAGGATATGAAGCTTTCAGCAGAAGTGAAGAATTTTCTCAAGCTTTAAGCAAGCTGGTGGAAATTTTAAACAAAAAAACCGCAGTGCTAGTCTGCTCAGAAAAATTCTGGTGGCGCTGCCATAGAAGATATATTGCTAATGCTTTAGTGGAAAAAGGCTTTGAAGTGATTCACATCTTTGATGAAGAAAAAACTCAAGAGCACAAGCCAAAAGAAAAAGAAATTGAGGAAAAGATGAAGCTTAGGCTCTGGTGTGATAAGAAGGCAAAAAAACTAAAAGAAAATATATTTCAAGAGTAAAGTATTAACATGCCTGCTTTGCTCTTCATCCTACTTTCAACTTTTTTAGTAAGCTTGATAGCTTTTATCGGCATCTTAACTTTTTTGATGAAAGAAAAGCTTGTGAAAAAAATTCTTTTGGCTCTAGTAGCGCTTTCGGCAGGAGTTTTGCTTGGTGGCTCTTTCTTCCACTTGCTTCCAGAAGCTTCCGAATTTTTATCTTACAAAGAAATTTCATTTTTCACATTACTTGGCTTTATAATTTTATTCTTAGTGGAAAAAATTATTCATTGGCGCCATTGCCATGAGGCAAAATGCAAAGTCCACACCTTTGGTTATGTCAATTTAATTGGAGATGGAGTTCATAATTTCATAGACGGCTTGATAATAGCTGCAAGTTTCCTATCAAGCTTTAAGCTAGGCTTTATCACAAGCTTGGCCGTAATTTTGCATGAAATTCCTCAAGAAATTGGTGACTTTGGTGTTTTGGTTTATGCAGGCTTCAGCAAGAAAAAGGCTTTGTTTTTCAACTTCTTTTCAGCTTTGATAGCCATTTTTGGTGGCTTGTTTGGATATTTCATTTCCTCAGAGTACATTTTGAAAATCTTGCTTCCCTTTGCTGCTGGCAACTTCATTTACATAGCAGCTAGCGATTTGATACCAGAGATAAGAAAAGAAGTTAAAATAAAAAGATCCTTGGTAGAATTGGGGATTTTCTTGCTTGGAATTTTGCTAATGTATTCTTTAGCTTTTGTGTTTTAACTTTTCATATTTTATCTTTCCAGTTATTCTAGAATCTTTAACTTCTATCATTGCGCTTACAGGCTTTTTACAATTTCTGCAAACAGTGTGAATTTCAAAATAACCTTCTTTTATCAACAGCCTGCTTTCAAAATCTTCAAGAGCGAGAATTTCACCAACTTTGTAAGTTTTGAGTGCAGATTTCAAAGATTTTGTTTGCCAATCATGCTCTTTTTCTTTGTATCCACAATAAGGACATTTGAAATGTGCTGACACAGTATCAAACAATCCCATAAAAAAGTTTAACAAAAGATAAGATAAAAACTTTTTGATTTTTTCACTCACTGAGTGAGTTCTAAATCTACATATACGTTTCTTACAATTCAAAAAAAGGTGAAAGGTGTGATAGTTCATTCGAGATGGAAAGAAATTTGTGGATGTTGTAAAATTACTTCCTGCTAATTTGCCTAGTGGGAAGAAAATCCTTTGGAAGCAAATTGATTCTGAGAAAATTGAAGTTTCTGTGGACAAAAATTCAGCAAGAGGTGGCAATGCTAAGCCGATTGTAATCAAGAGATTTATTGAAATAAATGAATTGCTTTTTGAAGGTTTGGGGCTAAGATTTGGGGATGGAATAAAATTGCAAGCTGGGGAGAATAGGATTTTTGGATTTTCTAACACTAACCTAGAGCTTGTGAAATATTTTTTGAAATTTGCTAAGGAATGTTTTGGTATAGAATCTTATCATTTTAGAGTAGCTCTAACGATACCCCCTAAACTTAAAAATAATTTAGAAGAAATAGAGAAGAATATTTCTAAAGATTTCAATATACCTAGAAAAAATTTTTTCAAATCAAGAATATTAGGACAAACAAATTATCCTATAGTAAACTTATCAATTTCTTCTAGGCTTTTAGCTATGGTTATTCTCTGGGTATATGAAAATCTAAAAGAAATTTTATTTTCCAATTCAAGATTTTGTGCTGCTTTCTTAAGAGGTGTTATAGCATCAGAAGGAAATATCTCGTTTGGTTATAAATCACAACGACTCGGAGATATAACAATAGGGGCTAAAGAAAAATCTGAAAGGGATTTAATTAGACAGCTTTTATTGAAACTACAGATTGTTCCAGATAGAGACAAGGAAATAAGAGGACAAGAATGTGTTCTTATCACCGGTTTATCGAACTTTAAAATTATGGATAAATGGAATTTATGTTCGTTACAATCTATAAAACAAAGGGATTTTAAAATAGGTTTGTCAAATTTTAAGGTAGAACAATCAAGAAAAGGTGAATTGAGGTTAAAGGTTCTTCAACTATTATCAGAAAAATCTAGAAGTAGACAAGAATTGGGTAAATTGCTAAACAGATCTCCAGCTACAATAAAGACCGAGGCTCTATATGTTTTAGAAAAACAGGGGTTGGTAGAAAGAGGAGAAATTGAAAACAAAACAAGATTATGGAAAATCACAGAAAGGGGGTTGAATTTGTTAAAAGATGAAGAAGCTTTAGAAAAATTGAAGTCAAGAGAATCTACTCTTCCCTAGCTTTCTTCTCAACTTCCTCTTCTATTCCAAGCTTTTCAACAAGCTCTTTCTGTCTGTTACGGATCGTAACCTCAGTAACACCTACGATGTCAGCAACTTCTCTTTGTGTCCTTTTTTCACCAACCAAAACAGAAGCAATGTAAATTGCAGCTGCTGCCACTCCAGTTGGTCCTTTACCAGAAGTTATTTCTGACTTCTTAGCTTTCTTCAAAATTTCGATTGCCTTTGCTTGAACTCTATCGCTCAAGCCAAGCATTGAGCAGAAACGAGGAACAAAAGTTATTGGATCTGCAGGCAAAATCCTGACATCAAGTTCTCTTGCTATGTAACGATAAGTTCTTCCTATCTCCCTTTTCTCAACACCAGAAGCTTCTGAAATTTCATCAAGCGTGCGAGGAGAACCAAATTCTCTTGAAACTGCATAAGCCAAAGCTGCTATTACTGACTCGATGCTTCTTCCCCTTACAAGCCCTTTATTAACAGCTTCTTCATAGTACCTTGCTATCCTTTCGTGAATGCTTTTAGACAAGTTCAAGAAAGAAACTATTCTTTGCAATTCGCTCAAAGCAAAGCTAAGGTTTCTGTCTTTTGATTTTATCAAGCGCTTGTGCCATTTTGTTAGTCTATAGTACTGAGCTCTCTTCTTTGCAGGAACTTTATAAAGCTCACCAACTCCTTTTCCAATTTCAGTTGTCATCCCTTTATCGTGCTTTGTGAAAGTTAAAGGTGCACCACCTCTTGCTCTCCTGCTCATTTGCTCAGAATCAAAAGCTCTCCATTCTTGTCCCGTATCTATAATCTCTTCTTTCAAAACAAGCCCACAATCCTTGCAAATCATTTCCCCACGATTAGGGTCTTCTATAAGGTTAGGGCTACCACACTCAGGGCATCTTGAACCTGCTCTTGCTTTCTTTTTTGCCATTTTTCATCACTCTTTAGTGAAACTTTAATTAAAAACTTATAAAAATGTTATATCGATAAGTATTTAAAGTTATCGTTTTTATGGCTTTTGAAATGGAGCTAAAATTAAAAACGGAATCGATAAAAAATTTCAAGACCAATTTTTTGTTTATGGAGCTTGACTTGACCAAAATAAATTCACAAATACATCTTGCCTCTGTGTTCAAATCAACAGAAGAAATAGTTCAAGCTTCTCAAAATTTCTATTTTGAAACACTTTATGAAAAACTTGGCGAAAGATTAATGTTAACTGATACCTCCTTCTTCGAAAAGTTAACTACTTCAAAATTGCCAAACCAAGCAATCAAATGCAAATTATTGACATATGAAAACAGAGTCAAGATAGAAGGTTTGCTCATGGGAGTGAACATACAGGTCGTGAGATATTGCAGAGACCAACTGAGAAAAGAAAAAAATGCGATATTTCTCAGTTATTATCTTTTTGAAGAACATGAGATTGGAGAAGGTGAGCCGGCAGCGATAATAAAAGATATAACAACATCATCAAAAATTTTCTTCTAATCTTTACAATTTCTTGTGCTCTGTGTTCAAGATCACGTCTTTTCTTTCCAGTTCTCTCAAGAAGCTCTTTCTTGCTGGTTTAGGCAAAGCCTCTGGTGGCAAAACTCCATACAGCCTTCTCTTGTGAACAGATTTCAAGAAAATCACGGAAGAAAGAGCTGTGGGATAAGAAATGTAATTTGTGCCGTAAAGCTTCTTGTTTATCATCTTTTGAGAAAAAGTGACATAATTCCTGACCAAAATTCTGTTGTTCTTTCTATACCCTTTACAATCCACAAATAGACCAAAAAAAGCATCTTCTATTATTCCACTTTCAATTATCTTCACGAACTCTTTTGTTGTTGGTGTGCCCTTGACTATGGAATAAACGAATTTCTTTGGTGAAATCCTGAACTTTCCAACTCTAACTTTCTCATCTTCCAAAATTCCAAGTTTGTAGAGAGCAAATAAAATTTCTATGTCACTTCCCCCTCCCTTGACATCAACATTCCTAACTTTGATGAAGTGTGGCAAAGTGTAAACTTCATCATGAGCTAATAAATAGCAAGAAATTTTCCCGAAAGAAGGATATTCGTAGCTCTCCCTTTCTGTGAAAGGCTCCTTGAAGAAGAACTTGTAATTTCTGTAGACCAAGACCCTAGAAGCGACATCAAAAAGACCTTCTCTGGACCAAGGTAAGACAAATTCCAAGCCTCTCTGATCTTCCAAAGTCCTTATCTTTATGCTTTCCAAGTAATCAAAATCTTCGCTACCCTCTTTTGCAAGAAGGTTGGAAAAGCCTGGGCATATTCCAGCATTTATCAGAGCAAATAGCTTCTCTTTTTCAAATTCTTCAGCCATCAAGAGCTGCTCTGCAATTTTCTTCTTCTCATCACCATAGCAAGCAAAATCAAGGTAGTTTGCACCTACCTTCAAGCAAGATTCCAAAATCTTCAAGTTGACCAATATATTCCTGCCACCAACTTCCAGATAGCTGGGCAAAGCGTTTATCACAAAGTCAGACTTTTGCAAAAAGCTTTTTATTTTCTTGAAATCAAGAGCATCGGCAACCCTAAATTCGATATCCTTGAAGTTTTGGAGCAAGAAGCCTTTCGCAGTTCTCTTGTCTTTTGCCACGCAGAAAATTTCGTCTACAAATTTCTCTTTGAGTAAGAGTCTTATTATTGAAGAGCCTATGGCACCACACCCTAAAACCAGAATATTCATGTTCTCACCTATTATTTTTGTATATTCTTTGAAACTAATCTAAGCTTATATTTTTAAGCTTTTCTAGGCTACAGCTTTATATTAAGAAAGTTTAAATCCAATTATGGAAAGGCTAGTAACGGTTATAATTGCCCTGCTAGTTTTAACTCAATTAACCCTGGCTCTTGAACCTTTTTGTGGTTGGTCGACTTATGGCTCTTGCTCGAAAGACTCTGATTGTCAAGCTGGAGGTTGTAGTGGGCAAGTTTGTGAAAGATTAGGCGAGGGAACAATCACAACTTGTGAGTTTAAGGAATGCTATGTAGCAGAAAATTACAACTTAACTTGTCAGTGTATAAGTAACAAATGTCAGTGGGGGTATTCAAATAAGACAGCTTTTGCAGAGCAAGAATCTAGAATCAGCAAAATAAAAGGCATGTTCTTCAGTATCATCGCCCCAAATCCAATTTTGCTTTTGGTTTTTGGGGTAATTTTGGTCTTGCTGGCGAAGCTTGCCAAATTTGTTGGAATAGTATTGATAATCTTGGGATTGATCGGATTGATTCTTTGGTTCATTTAGCTTGAGTTTTTGGCACTCTTTTAAGCTTAGCCCCACAAACAGGACATTCCTTCAAGCTATCCTTAAACTTCTTCTTGCAAGCAGAACAGTATTTCTTCCAGAAATAGACTTCCTTTATTCCTTTACTGAATACGGGGAGATATTTTATCCCAATCTTCTTTGCCACATTTTGAATGTTGTAGTCGTCTGAAACTATGGTGGCTTCAACCTGCTTAGCCAAAGCCAGAACTTGAATGTCTGTTTGAGAAAGCTTTTCCAAATCTCCTGTCTTCTTTGCCACAAATTTAACCTCTTCCATAAAACTTTCTTCAGGCTCTACTATCCTTGCTTTCAGAGCTTCAAGTTTCATGCTGGAAAGCTTGTCTTTGACTTCTTCTACCACCGAAAAAGGAATAAAAATTTCATCGAACTTTCGAAAATCTTGAAGGTAAATTATTGCGGAAGTGTCGAGAACTGCTCTCATAACAATAAATAATAAAAAATGCAAATAAAGATTGATATGAAAGACTTTCCACTTTTCCCTTTGGAGAAGATTTTGAAGAAAGCAGGGAAAGAAGTAGGGGCAGACAGGGTTTCTGAGTCAGCCGTGGTAGAGCTCAAGAACATCATGCTCGAGATGGCTGAAAAAATTGCTTTAGATGCTTTGGTTGCAGCAAGACATGCCAAGCGTGTTACTGTAAGGAGAGAAGATGTGCAGATGGCTGTAAGATAGAGGGCAATTCTAACAAAAAAATTTAGAGTGAAGGTTTGGTTGAAGGTGAATAGAGTTGGTGCAATTCTTCTCTAATTTTGTTGATGTCAGATAGAAAAGACTCCACCACATCTTTTATCTCTTGGTTATTTTTTGCTTTTTCCAGGTCTCCCTTCCATTTATTTTCCAGGTTGTTTTTTTCTACTTTAAGTAAAGCAACATCTGTGTCAGAAATTCTTCCTTTATATAAATTGTCTTCTCTTGCAAACCCAATTGTAAAAACCACACGAGTTGCTTTTTTCATGTAAGTGAATGAGATTTCACACGAGTTTCCTTTTTCATCGAGATAGGCAATATGGGGCTGACCTCTTTTTACATTCTTTTTAGGATCTGGCACACCTCTAAAACACCTGTTATAAAGATCGGTGAAATTGATTTCAGCAGGTATCAAAATTAAATCTTCATTTAACATAAAAAATTGTGGACCATTAAAATATTTATGTTTATCTTCAGCTCAATTAACCTCTCTTTATCACAGTACAACCTTCTCCATTTAGGGCCAAGGTTATCGGGTTCTCTTTTTTGCCACTAGCGATAATGAATTTTTCCAGTCGTGGGTTGTATTTATCAAAAGCTTCCTTTCCTTCCAAAATTTTCCTCTTCATACCACCTCTTATTTCTTCATCATCTATTAAGCTGTCCGTTTCACCGATGAAAGCTATCTCTGGAATTATTTTCCCACCTTTATAAACACCTTCCACATCAGTCAAATCAACTATTACTTTAGACCCAACACAACCACTCAAATAAGCAGCCAGCTTATCGCCATTAACATTCAGACCTACTTTTTTCCCCTCTTCTTCAAAAACTCCAACAGGTGGTACCACAATCACATCATTTTCTTCGAAGAGTTCATAAATTTTGTTTTTAATGTTTACTATTATGTTATCCTTGGTGATCATCTCTCCACTGTAATCATCATGAATGATCATTCTCTTCTTCGTTTTTTCATCAAGATGCACTACTGACTCCTTTCTTTCACAAATTACAGGTGATTCTTGAGGATCAATACCATACGCACTAATACCACTTTCCTTCATTCTTTCAACAAGATGATCCTTAATTTTCTTCATCACATCTACATAAACATCCCTTGCTTCTCGATAAGTATACCTGCTCTCTATACCAGAGGGAGAACAAATTTTCTTAATTTCCAGCCCTCTTTTCTTCATTTCTTCATCAACGCTTTTCCCTCCACCATGGACAATCAAGATTTTATTATATGGAGAATCCTTCGAGCTCAAAATCTTCTTCATATCTTCTATTATGTTAGAAATATACCTCTCTCCCTCTTCTTCTCCAATTAAGCTACCACCAATTTTTACCGTTAATATCGAATACTCCATTTTTTTCTCATTCCATTTTTAGAACTTCACATTTTTAAACCTTATAGAAATTTATATTCCTTTGTTCAAATTATTATGAAGTGATTTTGATGGCAAAAACCACAGCAACGATAAAAGATCTTAAGCCAAATGGCTTTGTTTTGATAGACGATGCTCCTTGCAGAGTGGAAAGGGTTGACGTCAGCAAGTCGGGCAAGCACGGTGCAGCCAAGGCTAGAGTGGAAGCAATCGGCCTTTTGGACAACAAGAGGAGAAGCATAGTGAAGCCAGCTGATGAAACAGTGGAAGTTCCAATTCTGGAGAAGAAGAAGGCTCAAGTTGTTGCAATCCTTGGTGAAAAGGCTCAGCTCATGGATTTATCAACATTTGAAGTTTTTGAGCTCGAGATTCCTGAAGAAAGAAGGGAAAAAATAAAACAAGGGGAAGAAGTGGATTATTTTGAAATTGTTGGCATAAAGACTTTGAAAGAACTCAAATGAATAAATTTTAATGTTTTAGCTTCGATTAATTTTTCATGAAGACCTGCTCTACTGAAATGATTCGAGCAAATAGGTCCACATACGATAAAGATGGTATATATTTATTCTCGACTTTGTCTCGCAGTTCTTTCTTTTCTTCTGTTATGGGTGAATACTGCAAAGAAAGGTTTAAGGATAGAAACAAAATAAACATACTGGAAATTGGTCCTGGAGATGGCACTTTTTGTAAAAATTTTACTCAATATTTAAAGGAAATAGAAAATTATTTTGTTGTCGATTTCTCGAGAAGAAATGCTTCTTATCTTAAAGGCTTAGCTTATCCCCTGATAAATGAAATGGGCCATCTTTCTGTGAGAGATTGTTCACAAGATCTTGTACTTGCGCTAGAAGTTCTTGATGATAGCCCAGTAGAATTCATGAAAAGATCAAATGGTGAATTAGAGATAAAAGTGGTTGATGGGGTAGAAAGATATGTGCCACTGAAAAGCTTGGGTCAGATTGGAGAAGATGTTCTGAAAAATTTGGAAGAAGCGTGCGTGAAAGTTGGGGAAAAGGAGCAATTGATTCCAACCGGTCTTATCAGGACAATTTCAGAAGCAAACAGAATTCTTGCCCCAAATGGTTTATTCATAGCTATTGATTGGTTCTGTGGTGAAGACCTCCCGTTCAAGGAACCATGTTTTTGTAAGAGTAGGGGAACCTACATGTCAAGAGTGAATAAAGACGTAATTGAAAGATTGAGTAAGAAATATGGTTTGGGCCTAAAATTTGAGCTTCTCAGAGATTTTTTAGAGAAAACGAAAATGGGGGAAAGGAGGGGAATTTTATTTGAAACAAATGAAACAATGGAATTCGTGACAGAAGAGGAACTTCTACATGTTAATGATTTTTATAAATCCGAATTAAAACCGTACTATGAATGGTTTTCTAAAGAAGATTTTCATATCCTTATTCTTGAAAAACCTAGTTAAAAAAATTGAAATAGTTTTAAATTTAAGAAAAGACTACTTCTATTGAAAGTGAGAGAATGTTTGCAATTGAAACTTTCAACTTAACAAAAGACTTCAACGGATTGAGAGCTGTTAACAATGTGGGCATACAAATCAACCAAGGTGAAATTTTCGGCTTGTTAGGACCGAATGGTGCGGGTAAGACAACTTTCATTTCAATGCTCTGCACGATCTTGAAGCCAACTAGTGGAACGGCAAAAGTTAATGGCTTCGACATTATCAAGGAAAAAGATCAAGTTAGAAAATCAATAGGAATAGTTTTTCAAGACCCTAGCCTTGAAGATAGACTAACTGCAAGGGAAAATTTGGAGATGCACGCGGGCTTATATGGTGTGCCAAAAGCTGAGAGGAAGAAAAGGATAGATGAAGTCTTAGAGCTTGTTGGTCTTGCTGAAAGACAGCACGAAATCGTGAGAAAATTTTCAGGAGGAATGAAGAGAAGGCTTGAGATAGCAAGAGGTTTGATTCACTACCCAAAGGTTTTATTTTTGGACGAACCAACTTTAGGCTTAGACCCGCAGACAAGAGAGCACATATGGGATTACATAAAGAAACTGGCAGAAAAAGAAAACATAACAATTCTTCTAACAACACACTACATGGAAGAGGCTGATTTTCTTTGCAACCGAGTTGCAATTATTGATAGGGGAGAGATAAAAGTCTTAGACACTCCTGAGAATTTAAAGAAGAGCTTAGAAGGGGATGTGATAACTCTTGAAGTTGAAAAAGGTGGGAATTTTGAGAAGATAAGAGAATTTGAAGAAGTGAAGAACTTTCACATGCTTGGAGGAAAAATCCATATAACAGTTAAAGATGGCGACAAGTTTGCCCCTAAGCTTCTCAGTTTTGCTGAAAAAGAAGGGATAAAAGTCAATTCAATAAATATAAGAAAGCCAACACTGGAAGATGTTTTCTTGCATTACACTGGTAAAGAAATTAGAGATGATGGGCTTTCGGAGAAAGAAGCTTTCAAAACTTTTGCAAGGAGGAGATTATGAGAGAGCTTGAAGCAGTTTACTGGATTTGGTGGAGAGAGCTAAGAAGATATACAAGAGATAAATCTAGAGTCTTGAGTTCTTTCATTCAACCAATTCTATTTCTCGTGGTTCTTGGAAGTGGCTTTGGTTTCGTGAAAATTAGCGATCTTAGCTACCAAACTTTTCTCTTCCCTGGGATAGTCGCAATTTCACTGGTTGGAATTTCTATCGCAACAGGAATTTCTGTAATTTGGGATAGGGAGTTTGGATTCTTGAAAGAAATTTTGGTGGCCCCTGTCAGTAGGAATTCAATCTTCTTAGGCAAAGCTTTAGGTGGATGCACAATAGCTTTGATTCAAGGAATTTTGATTTTATGCCTATCTTTCTTTTTCGGCATAAACCTTGATTTCCCGACATTCTTTTCAGCAGTTTTTGTCATGGTTTTAATTTCTCTTGGTCTTGTGAGCATAGGCTTGATAATAGCCTCTTTTCTCGAAACAATGGAAGGTTTTGGATTGATAATGAACTTTTTGATCATGCCTTTGATGTTCTTGAGTGCTGCTTTCTTCCCTTTGGACCAAGTGCCGAGCTGGTTGAGAACAGCTTCCCTTCTAGATCCATTAACTTATGGTGTTGATGCTTTAAGGCAAATCTTGATTAAAACTTCTTTCATTCCTTTTCACGTTGATTTGCTTGTTCTTTCAGGATTTTCTTTAGCTGCGATTTTGATTGGTGGAATAGCCTTCAACAGACAAAAATAAAAATTGAAATTTGAGAAAGTTTAAATCCTTTTCTTTCAAAACTTTAAATATGAAAAAAGTGGATAAATGTATTTATTTACTTTCAGATGAAGAGTCGATAGAACTTGGTACCAAAGTCGTGACTCATTCTTATGGTTTTGGTGGAGCAGTAACTATTCAAGTTCCCAAATATTTCTCTACTGAAGAAAAATTCTACGAAGTTTTAGAACATATTCTTAAAAAATATGATATTGAGCAAAATGAAGAGAATTTAAAAACTACTACCTCTGCTATATTTAGAAGGCTGAAATCTTCTAAATATGTTGCCTTCTATGTATGTGGCAGTGTTTGTTCTGAACTTGAGCAGATAAGATTTATAATGACTTGTAATAAAAACGGAACTGTTTTTTTAATGATGCGCACAAAGCAAGAAAGTTATGACGAGCTTATAAAAGATACGCCTGAAGTAAGAAAAAATAAAAAAGCGGGGAGAGAAATCATGTCACTGCAACTTGACTTAGATAAGCTGTTTGAACCGTTTTTAGAAATACAATTTCAGGCCCCGATTCAAGTTCAATAATAATTACTATCTCTAGTTCATTTTCAAAGAAGAAAAATTTTTTCACACTACCACAAGATCAAGGAGCTTATCAAGGCCTAACAACTCAGGCTTTTAGTAGGAGCAGGCTCACCTCTCGCTCGAAAGCTTGAGGCTTACACCTCTCCCCTATCAAGCCTGTAGTCTACAGGGGCCTTCGTCTTGCCACCGATGCTTGCGCACCAGCAGCAAGATTGGTCGTCTATTTTTCCGGGTGGTTTCGAGCTTAGATGCATTCAGCTCTTATCCACGTATGGCTTGGCTGCCCGGCGATGCAAGCACAACCGGTAGACCAGAGGCCACGGAAGGGCGTTCCTTTCGTACTCACCCTTCCTTCCGGTCAGACGACCAGCACCTCCTGTAGATAGCGACCGAACTGTCTTTATCGTCACAGCAGGCGTACAATCTTTGACATCCTCTCAATTTTGATGGGATGTCTACTTCCGATTAGTAATTTGAATTTTTTCAAATTATCAATGCCATAAGAATTAAGTTCATAGTAACCTTTCGATGTTTCCGTTTTATAAAACGGTCCACATATTTGCCCGCAACTTATCCCTATTTTTTCCAATGTATTTTTTATGAATTCTAGAAGTTTTCTGTCTGCTTGACCAAACCTGATTCTTATATCACTTAGTTTTTTCTTTAGTTTTTCTGGGTCATTTTCATATTTTTCTATTCTCATTATACCTCCTTCAGCATCAAAAACACCTTGTATGAATGATCGTTTTATCTCTAACGAAGCGTTTTTTAGTGAAGATGGCACGGGTTTAGAAAGTAAACTTATTAAAGTCTCATATAATTTTTTGTTGTTGACCTCAAGATACCATAACTCTTTTCTTGGATCTTTTCTTAAATAGAGTTTTTTACCAAATGTTTTTTCAAATATTTGTTGTATGTATACTAGCCATTCCTTATATTTTTGATATAATCTTACTCTGTATATTCCTTCTTTTTCATTCTTGTACACTGCACCGTCCTTAAACGCTCCTAATAGATATGCTAAGTCTGTTGTAATTTTTAATGTAGACATAATTTTATGTTTGTTTTAATTATATTTAAATCTTACTGCTACTCGACGGGATACTATGTACACCTGCATGTGATCACGACGTTCTGAACTCAGCTAGCGTCCCCTTTTAACTAGTGGGCACCTATACCCTTGGCCGCTGCTGCACGGCCAGGAGAGGGGGAGCCAACATCGACGCACCAACGCGCCGGGTCAATTTACCCGCGCGAAGGGCTCTTGTTCAGAACCAAGGCCTCGCTATCTTTGGGATGAAAACCCCTTCGAGCAGTGGGCTTTCACCGGCCACGGGCCCATTATCCCCGAGGTAGCTTTTCTGATACCCCCGGCAGCCATTAAGGCCAACCGAGGTATCGCTAACCCACGCTTTCGCGGCTGGATTCCTCGCTTTGCGGAATCCAGTCAGG
>JAWBNW010000016.1:0-13690 GCA_039000685.1 Candidatus Aenigmatarchaeota archaeon | reverse complement strand
TGAATTTTTGTTGTTTATTCTTTTGCCCAATTCCCAAATAAGCTCATGGGTTGAGAATTCTTTTTTTTGCGAGTATATTTCTTTCAAGAATTCTCTCATTTTCTCTTCAATTATCATGCCATAAGATTCTTTCGGCACAAAAACATTTCCAAGCCTGTGAATTCCTTTTTTGTGTAGCTTAGAGTCGTCAACAAAAAAAGTTCCGTGGTAATAGTCTTTGAAGCTTCTTGCCAAATCGTGATCTAAAGTTCCACAAGTTGTTATGATGACGTCAAACCACTTTTTCTTAACAAAATCTTTTATTATTCCTCTTGTGCCTGTTGCAATTATACATGCAGGAAAAGAAAGAAATTTTAAACAATCTTTCTCTTTAATCATTTTTTCCAATATTTCGACAGAAATTGAAAGATTTTTGGCACTAAAGCCACCTGAGCTTTCCATTTGTTTGATTAATTCATTCGGAGAAGTTTTTCTATCAATTGAAAAATCTTTCACAGGCTTCATACTAACCACTTAATTATTTTTGATTTATGTTTAAATATTGGAGTGCTTTAATCGTTATGAAAAAATTGTTCATTTTACCGTTACAGATTTTGCCAAGTTGCGAGGATGGTCGGGATCATAACCCTTTAAAACAGCCAACTGATAAGCAAGGATTTGAATCGGTATTATTTGACATATGGGATTGGTTTCCCCTACTTCAGGGACTTTTATCCAAAAATCAAAAATTTCATTATTTTTAGGGGAAACACCAATTATATAACCTCCTCTTGCTTTAATTTCGTGAGCATTTGAAAGAATTTCTTTCTCATTTTCTTCTGAAACAAAAACTATGCAAGGAGTGTTTTCTTCTATCAAAGCAATGTTTCCGTGCTTGAGCTCACCACCAGAAAAAGCTTCTGCGTGGATGTAAGAAACTTCCTTTATTTTTAAAGCAGCTTCTAGAGCAGTGGGATATTGTAAGCCTCTTCCTATCAAAAACAAGTGTTCTTTGTCTTTTAATTTTTCAGCAAGTTTCTTTATGTGTTCTCTTGTGCTTTCGGAAGTTAGATTATAAATCAAATTCCATAAATACGCAAGCTTTTTCTTACCTTCTTCATATTTTTCGGTCAAGGCATAAGCTAAAAGTGTTAGAATGGCTAATTGGGAGGTATAAGTTTTTGTTGACAAAACACAAATTTCCGGGCCTGCATTCATCAATAGAGCTTGATCTGAATCTCTATGCAATGAAGAATCAATAACATTGACTATTGAAATTACTTTACTTCCCTTCTTCTTCGCAGTTTTTACAGCTTCCAAAACATCTGCTGTTTCACCGCTTTGTGAAATCGCCACCACAAGAGTTTTTTCTGTTAGGAAGTCTTCATAATTTGAAAATTCTGAAGCTAAAACAGGATTTGTGTGCAGTTTTGCTATCTTAGAAAAAAGGTAACTTCCTGTCAAGCACGCATGGTAAGAAGTTCCACAACCGATTAAAAAAACTTCATCAGCTTCTTTAATTTTCTTGGCAACTTCTCTTAAAATTTTTTCATCTTGATTTATGGCTCTTTGGATAGTTTCAACTTGTTCAGAAATTTCTTTAAGCATGTAATGTTCAAAATTTCCTTTTCTTACTTCTTCTAATTTCCATTCAACGCTTTTGACCTCTCTTCTTACTTCTTTTCCTTCAACAAGATTGAAGAATTTTAGTTTTTCATCAATAACAACAAAATCTTTATCATACAAATAGATAACATTTGGGGTGAATTCTAAAAAAGATGGAATATCGCTTGCGACAAAATATTCATTGTTTCCCACGCCTATAACTAAAGGGGAGCCGCTTCTCGCTGCTATGATTTTATTTTCGTCTTCATAAATTGCAATAATTGCATAATTCCCTTCCAAAACTTTGAAAGCATCTTTACATGCTTCTTCAAAATTTTTATTTTTTCTCATTTCATATTCTATGAGGTTTGGGATAACTTCTGTATCAGTTTCACTGTAAAAAGTAAAACCATTTATTTCAAGGAATTTTTTGAGTTCTTGATAATTCTCGATTATACCGTTGTGGACTACAGCAATTTTTTTGTTATTCGATAAGTGGGGGTGTGCATTTTCTATTGTAACTTTTCCGTGTGTTGCCCATCTCGTGTGAGCTATGCCTATACTTCCAAGAAAGTCTTCGAAGTTAAAATTGGAAAACACTTCATCTATTTTTCCCACACCTTTTTTTATTCTTATTCCACTAGAGCCTAAGACAGCCATACCTGCAGAATCATAGCCCCTATACTCAAGCATTTTTAGCCCCTTGAATAAAATGGGTGCTGCCTCTTTTTTACCAAAATATCCAATAATTCCACACATAAAATCTACCAATCAAAAAAGTAATGTAATAATCTCGCCGAATTTATTGATTTCAAAATCAGCTCTCTCATCTTTGTTGAATATCAAAACAGTTTTCATCCCCATTTTCTTTGGTATCTCCAAATCTTTTTCAAAAGAATCTCCTATGGCGACCATTTCTTCAAAAGGAATTTTTAATTTGTTTTTCACAATTTCATAATATTTCTTATCTGGCTTCATACTGCCTACATCATCGCAAGTTATGATCAAATCGAAAAATTCTTTTAGGCTAAATTTCTTAATCTTTTTTTCAAGTTGTTCTTTGAAATCTTCACTCACTATTACAAGCTTTAAGCCTTTTTCTTTCAATTCCTTCAAAGTCTCTTTCACACCATCGAAGAGTTTTATTCTTTGTAAGAAATTTTGGAAGAAAATTTGATAGATTTCTTCAGCAAGTTTTACTTTTAGCCCATTTTTCTTCAAAAGCAAAGAATATGAATATTTTCTGTGCCTAAGCTTAGGGTCTTTGCTTTCTTTCAATTTGCTAACTATAGACTTCCATTCTTCCAAAAGTTCTTCCGGGCTTTTCCCACAAATTTGAGACAAGTATTTCATCGCTTCAAGGTTAGCAGCGTTTGCTGCACTCTTGCTTTCATACAAAGTGTTGTCAGCATCGAAAAGCAAAGCTCTTATCATAATTCCCATCTTGTTAAGACTTCGTCCCTAACCTTGCCAAAATCGGAAATCCTGCAATTTTCTCCAATCACAGAATTGTTTATTGAACAGCTTTTGCCAACTCTACAATTTTTCATCAAATAGCTTTCTTGTATTTCGGAATTTTCTCCCACAAAAGTGTTTCTTCCGATGAAAGCATTTGGCCCGATGATGCAATTTCTTTCTATCGTGCAGCCATCGCCTATGTAAACAGGTGGCCTTATTTTTACACTCATATCAATCCTCACATTCTCTTTTATCAAAATTCCACCGTGAGAATTCACTATCAACTTTGAAGCTTGAATCAAATCTTTTGGAAATCCTAGATCAACCCTTTCACCATAAAAAACCCAGCCTTTTGCCGTTCCATTCTTAAGAACATAGTGAGCAGGGAACTGCTCGCCTTTGCTGAAATCTGTTGTTTTAATAGAATTGAAGTAAGCTTCCGTTCTTAAGATGAATGTGCCCACGGTTGCTATCTTGCTGGGAGCTTCTTCTGGTTTTGGTTTTTCAACTATGTCGACTATTTTTCCTCTTACATCAAATTTGACAACACCGTAGCGGGATGGATCCTCAACTGGTCTTAAAGACAAGAAAGCATCTATCTTCCCTTTTTCTTTCTTGAACCTGCTTATGGTTTCTCTTGGTAAGTTGATTTCTGTCAGGCTATCACCATATTGTACGAGAAAGAATTCTTTGTTTTTGAGCAAGTTTTCAGCTGAAAGGATTGCATGAGCAGGACCAAGCTGCTCTTTTTGAACAAAATAGAAAAGCCTTAAGCTTCTGTACCTTCTTCCATAGAATCTTTTGATGAATTCTTTTTTTGGTGAAGTCACGATTGCAACATTTCTTATTCCCGCTTCCTCCAGATAATCTAAATTGTAATTCATGAAAGGTCTATCGAGAACAGGCAACATTTCTTTCGGAATTTTTCTGCTCAAAGGCACCATCCTCTTTCCTTCTCCTGCAGCAAGAATAACAGCAGTGTCTATCATTTCAACCACTTTTCTATTTCTTCAAGAGAAACTTTAGCTTCAGTTTCACTTTCAGCTTCCACGTTAACTCTAAGCTTGCTCTCTGAGCCAGAAGGTCTTACCAAAATAACTGAATTTTTGTAGGAAAACTTCAGACCGTCTAAATCAGAGATTATACTGCACTCTTTCTCTTTTAGTTTTCTCATCAATTTTTGGATTGCATTTGAAGGATTTTTATGGGGAATTGAAGAATGGATCTTGTGATATCTTGGCAACTCTTTCCTGATTGAATGAAGATCTTTTGAACTTTTGGCTAAAAGCAAGGAAAAGAGTCCAGCAAAAAATGGGCCAGAGTCATAAAGAAGGAAAGAAGGGTCTTTCATGTGGCCATTTGGTTGACCGCCAAACCTTGCTTTATGTTCAAGCATTTTTTCAGTAACAAAAAAGTCTCCGATTTTTGAGTAAATGACTTTACATTTTGTTTGATTTTTAAGATGCTCTATCAAAGTCTGGGAAGTGTCTAAGGAGAAAATCATCGCATGTTGAGGATTTGAATATTCTTTAGCTATTAGAATTAAGGATTCATCACCAGGAACAAAATTTCCCTTGTTGTCAACAAATAAAACTCTGTCGGCATCTCCATCGCAAATTATTCCCAAGTCAGCATTAACCTCCAAAACTTTTTGGCAAAGCTCATTTACAGTTTCTTCTGTTGGCTCCGGAGGCTTTTTAAACCCATTGTTAAAGTCTGTGTTTATTTCAACTACATCGGCATTAAGCCTTTTCAAAATTTCTGGCAAAACCAAAGATGCCATACCATTTAGACCATCAAAAACTATTTTCATGTTTTCCAAAGAATTTTTTTTGCTGATTTTTTGACTATTTGAAATTATAGACTCAACGTACTCCTCTAGAATATCAAGTTTTTCGACTTTGCCTTTCTTTCCGATTTCATAATTTTTTTCGATGAGTGAGAGCAACATCTTTTTCAATTCTTCAATTCCGTAAATCCTTCCTTGATTGTTAAAGAACTTGAAGCCGTTCCATTCTGCAGGTAAATGGGAAGCTGTAACCATAACACCAGCATCAGCTTTCAAGTTCTTTGCACCCCAAGCAACCATGTCTGCTGTTGAAAGACCTATGTCAATGACATCACAACCACTTAAAATCAAACCATCAACAAGAGAATTTCTCAGTAACGCGCTGCTTTTCCTGTTGTCTCTTCCGACTACAATTTTTTTACCTTTTCCTAGAAAACTTCCAAAAGCTCTTCCAAGCTTGAAAGCAACTCTTGAATTGATTTCTTCTGGAAATAAGCCCCTTATGTCGTACTTCTTGAAAATTTCTTGAATTCTCATCTTCTCGCTCCTCAAAAAACCATAAAATAAATTGAGAGCAAAAGCATAAAAAATAAACCTAAAATTTTTTGTTGAATGGTTTGAACTCAAGAAGAAAAAGGAGGTTTAAAAACTTTAAACTATTATAAAAAACTTTATAACATTAAAAAATTATTAAAAAATATGCCTTACTTTGTGGAAGAAGGAAAAGAAGGAGAAAAAGTTTTTAAGAGCTTAGTTGTAGAGCCAAAGAATCTGAAAGTTTTGAGCAATGAGCTATCGATGAAGATTTTGCAAGAACTTTCAAAAAAGCCCAGCTGTGCGATGGATATAGCAAGGAAGCTTAAGCAGCATGAACAAAAAATCTACTATCACTTGAGAAAGTTGGAGAAAGCTGGGATAGTGAAATTGGAAAAAAGAGTTGAAAGGGTAGGAGCAGTGGCAAAAATTTATTCTGTTCCTTGCCCTTATATTGCAGTAAAGCTGTTTGATTCAGAAGCCTTGGAGATGAAAACAAAGGTAAAAGAGCTGGAATTTTTGAGTCCTTTCATTCAAAAAGGCAAACTGAATGCTGTTATTGTTGTAGGTTCGCCAGACCCACATGGAAAATATGGAGCTCAAGCTTCTGATGGAAGTGCTGCTATAGACTTGGCTCTTTTCTTGGGTACTTTTTTGGAATCTTCAACTCTGAATTATAAGATAGATACTCAAGTCAGGGAAGATGATCTTCAAAAAAATTTGATATTGATTGGGGGGCCAAAAGCTAACATCTTGATAGAGAAAATTAACGATAAGTTGCCAATATACTTTGACACCAGGCATGAATTCAACATAGTTTCATCTTTTTCAAAAAATGTTTACATTGAAGATGAGGTTGGTATAATAGTAAAAACTGAAAGCCCTTTTGCAAAAGGGAGAGAAGTCTTGGTTTTGTCTGGAAGGAGGTTTAAAGGAACTAGAGCAGCAATAGTTGCTGTTGTAAAATATCCGAGAAAAGTTGCTGAAGGTAACAAGCTTAACGGTGGCTTTGCTAGGGTTGTGAAAGGCATAGACAGAGATGCTGATGGAATAATAGATGATGTTGAATTTCTCGAATGATTTTATTTTTGTTTGAATAATTTGATTATATGCTTTATCGATGGAGGTGATAAAAATTAGGCTTGAAAAGGAAATTAAAGAAGAAATGAAAAGGTTGAGAATAAAGTCAGAAGAAGAATTGCTGAGAATGCTGAGCAATATGAGCAAAGATGACGCTAGTTTATTTTTGATTTTTGGCGTAGAAAGAGAAAGAAAGGGTTGAAATGCCTATTTGTGAAGAAAACGTGAATAAGCTAGTAAAAAATTTTAATATGTATGTTGACGTCTTCTATAAAAGTGAAAGAGATAGAGGATTCCCGAAATCATCGTTTTACTTTCATAAAAGGGTTATAGAAATCATAAGAAAAAATGGCCATGAGAAGATATTTAAAGACAACAAACTTTTCGACTATTTTTCCGAAATTTTGTATGCTACCTTAGCTACTTGGGGTATGGATAGGATGGGCAAACGAGGCCCAAGGCTGGCGAATTTTGAAACATTCAAAAAAAGCTTGAGAGATGTGTGGCCCAAGATAGAAGAGTTGAACCTTCGTTATAGTTTAGAGAAAATTGAGGAAAACGAGCTGGAAACGGTAAAAGAGAATCTGATAAAGCTGTTTAATAGTCTAAAAAATAAAATTATGAAAACAGAGCAACAATTAGTTGGCATTTCTAAGACTTTACACCACTTGTTGCCTGACTTGGTACCACCTATAGACAGGAAATATACTTTGAATTTTTTCTATTCCAGCCAAAATAGCACATCAAAGGATGAAGATAAAAAGTTTGGAGAGATTTTTGAATATTTTTACAAAATTTGTAAGAGAATTGGCTTATCGAGTAAAAATCTAAAGAGAGAATGGGATACTTCTATTCCCAAGCTAATAGATAATGCTATAATAGGTTTTGAGAGAGGGGGGGTAGAAAAGTGATAATATGCAAAGTATGGAACACTTTCCACATAGCGCAGAGGTCATGGATGTTCTCTGCTGTGTAATTTTAGGCTATTAATAGGGTTAGGCTATTATGAAAATACTAAAGCAGCCCAATCAACAGTTTCAGAAAATCTTAGGTTTTTAATCAAAAGCAAAGTGGTGAAAAGCGCAAGTGGGTTTTCGAGCCGAATTGGAAGGTTTTGGCTGGATTTTTTAAAAAGGCGTTTTAAAGAGAATTAACAAATAAAAAGTACCCAAATTTGTTTGGCGAAGCTAGGCTAATTAAAATCCTAAAAACCTATGCTAGTATGGTAATAAAGCTAAAGGCTAAACCAAAAAGCCTTCAAGATTTGGTGTGGGCGTATTTATTAGGGCTAAGCCAAACTTCTGAAAAAGATTTAAAAAAGTAGAGAAAAATTTTGCCAAATAGAAAAAAGAATTAAAAGCAGTGTCATAAGAGAAATTTCTCTTTTTAAAATGTGAAGAGGTTTGATTTTTGGAAATACATTTAAAATTCTGGTCTCCAAATCTTAACTTTTCTTTTCTTTATCATTTTCTTTTGAAGTTTTGATGCTTTTGCTGTTTTCGAGCTCTTAACCTCAATTAATTTTGGTCTACCAACTTTCTTAATCCCATAAATAGTGGGTTGAATTTTCTGGATTTTATAGTCACTTCCCTTACCTGTTCTTGTTACTTCATAACCACTCAGCAATGCTTTACCACGAAACAGGGTTTCTGCTGTTTCTCCCCTCATTTTGTTTAAAGCTAATATTCTTCTTTTCTTCATTTTCTTATCTTCCCAATCCCAAATAGACATATTTCACCTATACCCACTCTTTTATACTTTCTTTGAGTTCTTTTCTATATTTTCTAAAACTTCTTTTTGAAATTAAACCTTTTTGTTTTCCCATAATTTATAGTTGGTTTTAGTTTAAAAAACTCTTTAATATCAAATAAAAATTTGAACTTGAAAAATTAAACTCAATTCATCTGTTTTCTTGACTCAATCAAAAAGTATTTAAATACTACCCTTTCTTTTTTGCAGTGATTTTTTACACATTGTTTTACGGCCTTTTCCTGTGAAAATTCGAATTTTTTCATGCAACAAGCAGCAAGGAAATCCCATAATTATAAAATAAGATGGTGGTGTGTGTAAGCTGTAGGGTTTGTAGTGCTAAGGATACCGCTTTAGCTGTATGTTCAATTTGTGGCAAAGACGTTTGTATCGAGAAGTGTGCTGTGTGGCACTACTATTCTGATGAAGATAAAGCGTTAAAGTGGAAAAGGGTTTGCGTTGAATGTAAAGCAAAAATGCTCACTAGCAGCACTTAATATATTAACGCCCATTTTAGTAATCCATAAATTCCAGTCCACACTATCCAATATTTTATATATAAAAAACCTCTCTAAGTAATTAACTATGAGGATTACTAAACAAGAGATTTTAAAATGGTGCAAAAAATATGATGAAGACTACGGTAAAGATGAAAAGAAAATTGAAATTGAAGTCGGTAATAGACTTAGGTTGAACAAAAAATTAACTAAAAAAGATTTAAAAAAAAATTATTTGCTGGAAATTTAAAGGAATGGGTAGGAAAAAAATATTTCTAAACAGGATTAAACTAGTCCAACCCTCTAAAATTGAAAACATATCCAAAAAAGCACTTGAGATAGAAGATGAATATAAAAAAATCGAGGAACTAAAGAAAATTCCATTGGTTAAGAACGCTCTTACAAGTGTTATCCTAACTTTCTATGATCCAAAAAACTATGGTGTTTTTGATATCCATGTATATGATGAATTGTTTAAAACTAATTCTAAAACAAGGCCGAAAGACTTATTCGCTAATTCAAAACATTATATAAGAGTTCTCAGAAAGTTAAGAAAAATAGCTAATAACTACAATATTGATGTAAGAACTGTTGAAAAGGCGTTGTTTAAGAAAAATTATACCGAGAGTAATAAAAGAAGAAGTTAAGAGAATCTTTTTTTATTTTAATCATTTTTGGGTATTTTCTTTTATTTTGCCAAAAATTTGTTTATGTCTATCTTTATGTATTTCGGCCTTATATCATATTTCTCTTCATCAATTTTTTCTATTTCAAAAAACTCCATTTCTGGCTTTTTGGTCTTTCGCCGTTCAAAATATTTTTTTACAATCTTAATCGGTACTTTGAAAAAGTGAAAAGTATAATTTGGCTGTAAGGCACAAAAAACAAAAAAAGCGTTTTTGAAATTGAGAAGCTTCTCAATGTCTTTTTTTCTCACGGAAAACCAGTATAGATTTTTGTTTCTAGCTTGCTGGCGCCGAGCCTTTAGTTGGTAGAGCTCAACCTTACCATTGTTGTACCCAAGCATATCAATTCCTATATCTTTAAACGGATAGAAGGGCTGAACACCTTTCCTTAGAAGATATTTTGCGAATTCTTCTTCTGCAAAAGAATCCAAATTTCTCCTTATGAAATATTTCTTTTCGATTTTCATAATCACTTGAAATTTGATAAATTTAACTAATAAGTTTTTACATCCTGAGTAATTGAGGTGCAAGAATTGCTATCAAAATCAAGACAAAAACTCCAACAACACCTAATCCCAATAAAGGGAGCCACCATGGCATCGCTATATCTACTAAAGTTTCGACTCCTTTCTTGACTACATCCTGTGTGTTTTCAATAGTGGGGTTAGAAAAGAAATGGATAGTAGAGAAAAGAAAATGGATTACTTGAATAATACTTATCAAGCTTATGAGAGCAGCAACTAACACAAATATTCTCAACATATGTATAAAAAAGGCTACTGGACTTGAACTTAAATTTTTTCGTGTTGTATTATATAAATCGTTGGTGTAATTAGCAAAGACTTATCACTTCTTATAGAGTTCAGGATATAATAACAACAGTACAGTCTCTCCAAGTAAATCGCTCAAATTATGTTGCATTATCAATTTTAGTAAGCCTATATATTTTGTTTGAATAATTTGATTATATGGTTGAAGAAGAGATAAAAGCAATTTTGAAGAAGGCTGGGATCAAAGAAATAAAGCTTGAAATTCCAAAAGTGAAAGAATTTGGCGACATAGCTTTTCCTTGTTTTGATTTGGCTAAGAAAGAAAGGAGAAGCCCAAATGAAATTGCAGAAGAGCTTGCCAAAAAGATAAAGATTCCGAAAGGCTCGTTTATTGAGAAAGTTGAAGCAAGAGCCGGCTATCTTAACTTCTTTTTTGATTATCAGAGAATTTCCGAGCTTGTTTTGAAAAAAGTGATGAAAAAGAAGTTTACAAGGAAAAAAGAAAGGGTAATGGTAGAATTTTCACAACCAAATCCTGTACATTCAATGCACATAGGTCATGCAAGAGGAACTTTTCTTGGCGATTCGCTCTCAAGAATTCTAGAATTTTTGGGTTATGATGTTGTGAGAGCTAATTTGATGAATGATGTTGGTCTTCAAGTTGCAAAGCTTGTCACAGCTTACTTAACTTGGGCGAAAGGGGAAAAGCCGAAAGGAAAGCCAGATGTTTGGCTCTGGAATCTTTACGTTAAGTTCCATGAAGAAGCAAAGAATGACCCAAGCCTAGAAGAAAAGGCAAGGGAAAATTTGAGAAAATTTGAAATTGAAAGGGAAAAAGAATTGGAAAAGATATGGAGGAAAATTGTGAATTGGTGTGTTGAAGGTTTTGAAGAAACTTATCACAAGCTTGGAATAAAATTCGATGTTTACTTTTACGAGAGCGACTTCAGAGAGCTTGGGAAGAAAATTGTTCAAGAAGGGTTAAAAAAGGGAATCATGACTAAAATGGAAGATGGTGCTGTTTTGTCCAGGTTAGAAAATTTTGGATTGCCAGATACAATTTTGCTAAGATCTGATGGTACTGGATTATATATAACAAGCGATTTGGGTATGACTGTTCATAGGTTTGAAAAGTACAAGCTTAGAAAACATATATGGGTTGTTTCAAGCGAGCAGACTCTACACTTCAAACAGCTTTTCAAGATTTTGGAATTGCTTGGGTATAAATGGGTTGATGGCTGCAAACACTTTTCTTTTGATCTTGTTCGCTTACCTGAAGGGAAAATGTCTTCCAGGGAAGGCAAAGCTGTGATGCTGGACGAAGTTGTAAGCAAGTTGATAGAAATGGCTTACATGGAAATTGAAAAAAGAGGAGAAAGGTTTTCTGAAAAAGAGAAGAGGGAAATAGCTGAAGCTGTAGGAATTGGTGCTTTGAAGTATGCTATTGTTAGAATTGAGCCTGAAAAAACAATAACTTTTGATTGGGAGCAAATGCTCAAGCTTGAAGGAGATACTGGTCCTTACTTACAATATGCTCACACAAGATGTGTTGGAATATTGAGGAAAGCTGGGAAGTTTAAGCCAAGCTTTAAATCAAAAGAATTGACAGAAGGAGAGAAAGAATTGATAAAGGCTTTGATGAGGTTTGAAAAAGTAGTGGAAGAGGCTGGAAGAGATTTAAGACCACACTACATTTGCAATTATGCTTATGAGCTTGCTACACTCTTTGACAGATTTTATGAAACAAATCCTGTGCTTAAAGCTGAAAGTGAAGAGAAAAGAAATTTCAGGCTTACTTTGGTGAAAGCGACAAAAATTGTTTTAAGTCAAGCCCTTGAATTGCTTGGAATTAAACCTTTGGAAAAAATGTAGCTAAAAACTTATTCTAAAAACTTCTTGTATAGTTTTTTTCACAAGTTCAGGATCTTTCATCCTCTTCTTATATTTCTCAAAAAATTTTGGTATAAGGCTGGGATTTTCTTTCATTTGATAATATTCAAATATTTGCTCACCAATCTCAGTGTAAACTTTTTGTTGTTGTTCTTGGTCTAGATAAAATACGAACAAGACCCCTTTTTTAAAAACATCTGTATGATAAAAAATACTCACACTATCTATAGGTTTTTTGAATTGTTGTATCGAAGCAAGAGCTTCAGCAAAAACCTGAGCCCTTTGACCTTTTGCTGGAGAATATGAAGCTTCCAGTTTTGTATCACATATATGAAGTCCATCACTTTCTGTTTCTAAAATTATATCTGCTATTCCAGAAATTGTATATCGTTGACCGTTGTAAGAAAGATTTAATCTTAACGGAACTTCTGTAAATGGAATGAAATCATGACAGCTTACCGAACAAAATCTCCTGGCGTCATGCATGAGTTTGCCAATAGTAGCAAATTCTCTAATCGTTCCTTC
Organism: Candidatus Aenigmatarchaeota archaeon; assembly: GCA_039000685.1. Taxonomy (GTDB): domain Archaea; phylum Aenigmatarchaeota; class Aenigmatarchaeia; order CG10238-14; family SCSR01; genus JAVZGQ01. The sequence continues at coordinate 1,128 of JAWBNW010000016.1, read as the reverse complement.
TGCTCCTGAGGCTGTGGTTATTCTTTTATCTTTTATTTTTTCTTCTAAAGCATCTCTCACCACATTCTCTACAGGAGTTCTATTTAAATCGCTGAAATGATAGTTTGACTTTTCTTCGCTTGCCTCTGTTTTAATTATCTTTGGCGGATAAAGTTCTTTTTCTATTTTTGCCTGAATTAATTGAATAATATAAGTCCATGGTTGTATTCCTCTTTCTCTCACGTAGTTTTCCAATTTTAATACATCTTCCCCATGCTTTTCTCTCCATTCAAAGTATTTTTCACTACTACAAAATTCTTTATCATTGTAATCTTGAAAGACGCTACCCCTCTTACACAAAACTGGTTCTGCATGAATGGTATCTACAGAATTTATGTTTGGGCTGAGCCAATTTTCAAAAAATCTCAAAAGTTTTTTATTTCTTATTACGCCTGTCAATAAATGGCCATAAACAATTTCAAATTTTTTATTGTTTATTTTTTCTCTAATCGTTCTTTCTAGCTTGCCAATATAGAATCTTTCCGCACCATTTATATCTACAATTGATCTTCCTATCAAGGGGGGAGAAGCTATACCCCACATTATGTATTCTTCATCACCCTGATTATTTTCCAAGAATTTCTTAATCACGTCCAATTCTTCATCGTACAAATTGTATTTCTGGAAAAGTTTTCTTAATTCTTTCAAGTGTTCTTTTTGCGACATAAAAAGTATCGGCCTGTGTTCTTTGTTGTTTTCTATAAAAGTCTCAAAGATTTTCAGAAAATCTTGGGTCATCATCTTTATACATTTTTTCTCTATTTCACCCCAAGTTATTGGCTTCTTTCTTTTGTTATAATAAAAATGAAAGGCCGTTTTCTCCAAGTCTGAATCTTTCGGCGGAATTTTGTCCATCAATTCTGCTCTTATTTTTAAATATCTCGAAAGTCTTTCCGTTTCCGAGTAATCGAACAAATTTGGCGAAGAGAAAGGTTCTGTTTTTATGAGCGGTTCTAGAGTTTTAGCATCATAAGGTATTGGTCCTAATGGTGTAACAGAAATTATTGTACAATCTATTTTGTAAGAGTTCAAGATTTTTGGAAAAATGCTTAAAGCTGGGTTAAGTGGAGAGCCAAAATCCCTATCTGT
>JAWBNW010000015.1:0-14237 GCA_039000685.1 Candidatus Aenigmatarchaeota archaeon | reverse complement strand
AATCCAAAAGCTGAGCTAAGATTTCTCTATCAGCTTCATTCAAACAATCTTTCCAGTCTCTTTCTTCTGCCATACTATTTCAATAAACAATTAACTTTAAATCCTTTACTACTATCAGGTTATGGAAAAAGGTAAATTTTAACTTTAAATTTAATATCTCAAAAAACCAATTTTATTAAAATGATAGGTTTAGCTGAAAGCTTTCAGTTTGACCTTATAATCTTCAGCCTAGGCTTTATAATCACAGAGCTTGTGACAAGAAATTTTCCAAAGCTTAGGCTCTTCATAGCAAACGGTAGGAAGAAGATCAAAATCCATCATGCCTATCTTGGAGTAGTGGGTGCTTTTTTCGCAAGTTTGACAGGCCAGGCTGCTCTGCTAAACATAAGCCTAGGCACGATGGCCAATGATCTGTTTTGCCACTTAAAGAACAAAATTTCCAAGCTCTTGAAAAAGACTAGATGAACCTTGCAATCCCTGGCTTCAAATCCTTTTCCGTGTCTATGATTACAATTTGCTTGTTCAAGGGTAAAGCCACGTTGAATATAGGCACTGTATCTATCCAACTGCTCTTTAAGCCTCTATGGGAGTGGCCTGTCAAGACTAAGGTCGGCTTTCTGTTTATCAAAACTTGCTCGTAGGCTATCGAACCCATGTTCTTGTAGAAATTTGGGTTTTCTCCTTCAAGGATCTTGTAGGTTGGTGCGTAATGAATCATGAGAATTGAGATGTCTGTCCTCATCCTCTGGAGCAGGTTGTCCACCAGAGCAACCCTAGAGCGGTAGATGTTCTCTATGTTTGGGATGTTTACCTTTTGCCACCTAGTAGGCTCGTCCAAACTTCCAGTTGTTCCTATTATCCCCACGCTAAGGGAACCAACTTGCATCACAGTGGCCTCATCGTCCAAGAACTTCACCTCTTTGTACTTTTGTTTTATCTGCTCTCTCAACTCGCTGTACTCATTGTTCCCGAAGCAAGCTATGATGGGACAAGTAATTTTCCCAAAAAAAGCGTTGAGAACTCTTTCATATTCTTCTATTTGGCCTCTGTCTATCATATCGCCCAGCAAAAACATGAGCTGAGGCTTAGCTCTAAGAGCATCAACAGCCTTAACAAAATCTTCAAAGTAGCGTGGCGAATGAACATCGCCAGTTGCAGCTATTATCATTTTCTCTATAGATTAATTGGTTTTCTATCAGAAAAAAGTTTTATTAACTTCTGGTGGTAAAGGATTTAAAGTTTTCTTTCTATACCATAATCATGAGAATCAAAGCTTTGATTTTAGCCTTAACTATTCTTTTGATTTTGCCAGAGCTTACTAGAGCTGTTTGCGATGCTAGCTATGAAACTTACAGATACAAGTCTGCTGTTTTTTATGTTAGCAACGCGAGGAAAATTGGGGTTACAGTCTACAATTCAATGAATGACAGATATCCAAGGTGCTTTACTGCCTGGATAAAAGTTGGTGGAAGCTATGTAAACTTGGACGGCCTTCCTTATTCACCAGAAAACTGGCAGCAAGCGTGGGCCTCTACAGCTCCAAACTGCTATTCTTCTGGCTATAGAGTTGCAAGCGATATCGGCTATGCTGAATATGATTTGGGACAATATTCTCCTTATACTGGGATAGTTGAAGTAAGAGTGAGCAGTGACTGCTATGAAGTTGCTCAAGTAGATCCTTGCTTTTGTTGGACTGCTGAAGTTGAGGTTGTTGAATCAGCTCAACAAGTTCAATACTGCTACCTTGATATTTACGTGAAAGACCAATATGGAAATCCTCTAAACGCTAACATTTATGTTGATGGGAGCTACTTGACATATGCTTCTCACGCAGAAAAACAAGTGTTGACCGGAACTCACACTGTTTTTGCAAGCAGGTCTGGCTATAGCTCGGATAGCCGGAGCGTAAGCTGCTCTTGCGGTGAAAGAAAAAGAGTTGATCTTGTCTTGAGCTCAGCTCAAGTTTGCACTCCAGGAGAAATTAGGAACAGATATTGTGCATGCTCCACACAAGTGGCTTATGAGAAGTGCAGAGCAGATGGATCGGGTTGGTACACTGTTGTTGAAAATTGTCCTTCTGGGCATTATTGTTCTGATGGTTACTGTGTTTATGAAGAAAGATGTGAAGAAAAATATTTGAATGAATACAGATGTTCAGGAAGTTGGGTCCAAAGGAAATATCAGTATTCTGATTGTTCAACAAGCTGGGTGAATTGGGAATACTGTAGCTATGGTTGCTCGGCTGGAAGCTGTTTGCCGAGATATGAAGAACCTTGTGAAATAGGTGTGAGTGTTACCACGCCTAATAATGCTAAAGTTGGTGATGTTGTGACAACTACGATAAGGATAAGTAATTCTGGTGATAGAGGAGGCTATGTCAGTTTTGATGCTTATGTCTGCGATATAAACTCCCACTGCTACAGAATGAGTTGTGATGGTTATTCTGGCGATCCAACAGCTTACATCCCAGCCCATGACACTAGAACTTTCACTTGTAGTGCGAGAGTTCAAGAAGACGGGAGCCACAAGATAAAAGTCTCCTACAGTGGATGTGGGGAAAGCGAAAATGTATATTCAAGAATTTTTTGGGCTGATAAAAAAGAAACCAAATGTGTTGCCAAATTCTTGAATGAGTTCAAATGTTCTGGAAACTGGAAGCTTCAGCTCTATAGATACTCAGACTGTTCAACAGCTTGGGTTTATGTGGAATACTGCTCAGTTGGCTGCAGTAATGGCAGTTGCTTGCCTAAACCAACAACCACCACAACCACTTTGCCTGTTTGTGAAGAAGAAAAAGAAATTGTGCCAACCGGCTGCTTTGTTTTGTCAGATGCTGCTTGGGTTGTCTTAATAATTTTGATAGTCTTCTTGTTAGCTTTAGTGATTCTTTGGCTTCTAGACTTAATGAAATTCAGGAGAAATAGAAGAAAGCCAGAATGGTTTGGAAGAGATTGTTGAGTGTAGCCTTGCCTCGTGCATCTGTTTCCTTGCTTGCTCGACTCATCGCTTGACAGAGGCGTCAAGAGCAAGGCCTATTGTATTAATTAAGTTTTGTTCATTTAAAGGTTTTGATTCAATAAAAAATTTAATTAATTCTTCAAGCTTACCAGCATAAAGTGGGCCCCTTTCTCTTATGAATTTTGAAATTTCTCCCTGGTAACCGTATTGTTTTCCACCGATTTCTTCAAAGAAGATTTGTTCATTTTTTACCTGTATTATTCCATATCTTGGAGTTCTCCAAAACAGTATTTCTTCTTCACTTAAATCTGTCTGTTGCTTAATTTCTTCAAGTTCTTCTTCACCTATCGATAAATATAGATCACTTAACCTATGGGTAAGCTCATCAAATATTTTCTTAAAAAATTTATTATCTCTTAAAGATAGTTTTTCTTTTTTCTTCAGACCAAAATCCAATAACCAGGCAGAAAATTCTGTCGTGAATGCTACTACATCAAGAAAATAATCTGCATATGCATTTCCTTCTTGATTTTCAAGCATTTTCTCATCTGGAAAACTTTCTTCATTTAAATTTTTTCTCAGGCTTTCTGCCGAATAATCTACACCTATCAAAACAATTGGGGGTACAGGATCTTTCAAAAAATATGGGGTTTCATCTTGCGATTCTATTGTCTCTTTAATTTTTTCAAAATTATTTTTATGAAATTCGTCTATTAAGTTTGGTGGTAAAATTTTGCTACCATCAATCTCCTCAACCTTGAATAAATCTTCTCTCAACTTTTTTATTGTTTTGAGCCAAATATTCCTGATTTCTGGATTTTGGTAATCTTCTTTTCTTATAGGAAGAATCGGATAATTTTCATTGAAATGTTCATAAAAGGCCTTAGAAAGTTTGTTAGAAATATCTGCCATTATAAGTTTTGTATAAATTATTATTGCCTTGTAAGTTTTTTTAAAATTCTCTTCATTAATTTCATAATTCATTTTCTTTAAAATTTCTTCAACTCTTTTCTTGAATTCTTCAGTAGAAAAATAAATATTAAGATCTAATTGGTTCCCTAATTTATGCCATTTTGGGTTGACTTGTTCTATTTCCTCAATGTTCCAATCATCACTATAAAAAATTTTTTTGTCAATTTTTTCTGACACTTAACATAAGTGATTTTTAAAAGATTTAAGTTTAACCAAAAGTTGAGCTAACCCAATCACCGATTAAATGTGTTGCCACAATGACAATCAAAGCAATGATTAAATGCTCTGCTATAACCTTCCAGGCTTTCTTCTTCTGCTTCTTTGCCATGTGGTAGCTAAGCAAGCTTAGCAAAAACAATCCCCAAGCCACACTAACAAGAATTGCAGTCGTGAGCTCAAAGAGCAGCACTGGTACAATGAAAGTTAAAGCAAAAACAAACTTGGAAAGAAAAGTTGAAGCAGTTGATTGCCATATTTCTTTCTCACTATGCTTGTTCTCAGATTCTTCTGAAATGTGAATTCCTAAAGCATCTGAGAAGGCGTCAGCTATTGCTATTGTAAGAATTCCTCCAATTATTGCTAAAGTAGAATGAGTTCCTGAGTGAAGACCAACTATTAAGCCTAGAGTTGTGATTATTCCTGAAGTCAAGCCAAAGCTGAAGCCTATTTTGAATGGATGTTTCACAATTTTAATTTTGATTTTCAAATTAAAATAAATGATCAAGCTGATAATTTTCGATGGAGAAGGAGTTTTGTATTCAGCGAAGAAAGTTGTGAAAGTATTTGAGAAAGAATATGATAAATTTCTGAGAAAATTTGGCTCAAGCCTAGATGAGCAAGCAAAGCTTTGGTTTAAACTTTATCCAAAAATAGTAACGGGAAAAATTAGTTTAAGGGGAGCAGACAAGCTAGTTTACAAAAAGCTTGGGATTCCTTCATCAAAAGTAGATGAATGGCTCAAAAGAGATAAAGAGATATTTTTAAAACATGTGGAGCTTAAGAGAAATGTTAAGAAAACTCTTTTGAAAATTAAAGCTAAGGAGATAAGAATTGCAATACTCTCTGATACAGTACATCCTTTGAAGTGGAGACTTGAAACTTACAAGAAATTTGGTTTGGTTAAGGGAAAACATTACGACAAGCTTTTTCTTTCCAACTTGATTGGATATGAAAAACCCCACCCAAAGGCTTACTTAACCGTTCTTAACCATTTCAAAGTAAAGCCAGAAGAAGCAATTTTTGTTGGTCATGATAAGAAAGAAATTGAAGGCGCTAAGAAGCTTGGAATAAATACAATTTCTTTTGCTTCTCTTAAAAAACTAAAAGATTTAAATTTCTAAAACACCAAAACTATTTTGAGGGAAATGAAGGGCGATCGTCGGGTACAAGCTTGACTTTTATCTACTTCTATTTATAAAATCAACGGAAACATCGGAAATTTGGTCGCGAAAAACAGATATAATTTATCTGATAACTTTTAGAGTGATAAAGATGGAAAAATCTTTAATGATTAAATTAAGTGACATACCTGAAAATTTAAGACTCATGTTGAAGAGAAATTATCAAACTCTACTTATATCAAAAGCAATTAAAAAATTTAAAACTATCGAGTCTTTGGCCAATGAATTTAATGTAAATCGCAGCACCATTTATTGTTGGAAAAGAGAATGGTGGCCTATGAAGATCATTTACTTAAAGAAATTAATGAAAATTCTGAATATAAGTTCAAACGAAATATGCGACCAAATAATGGGTGTAAAAGGTGAAAGTAATGTGATACTTTTCTTTAAGAAAAAACTACCAGTCGAGATACCTGTTGAGCTAATAGCTCACTTACAAGGAGACGGAAGTGTAAAAACCAGGGACGGTGCATGTAATTACACGAACCAAGAATATTATCTAATCCGGTCATTCATTAAAACATTTCAGAAAATTTTCAATACAAAAATCAATGTTTATAAAACTAGGAGATATACTCAAGTAACTCTGCCAGCGGTTGTTGGTAAAATCTTGACTCATAAATTCGATAGTTTTGAAAGTAAAAAGTTTATTATTCCAAATTTAAAAAATGAACAAAACATCAAAAAGTATTTAATAGCTATTTTTGATGATGAAGGCTCAGTAGTGGATAACAAAAAGAAAAGGCATCGGTATATATCCTTAAGATTGCGAAACATGTTTGCATTAAAAGAAATAAGAAAAATGCTCGCTAGATTGGGAATTAATTCAAAAATTTATGAATATAAAGATGAACTACGCATATCAAGATTTGAAAATATTGTGCTTTTTGCAAAGAAGGTAGGTTTTACGCATCCTTTACAAGAGAAAAAATTAAGAAAGCTGCTGAAGAATTATAAATTAAAACCAGGTGAGTTGATTGAAATTTACACCAAAAATTAAAGAAATAAGGTTTGATTCGAAACTGGAAAGAAAAATATACGAAAAGTGGAAAAAAGAAAGAATCTATAAATTTAACTTAAATACAAAAAAAAGGATATTCTCCATAGATACACCTCCACCTTACCCCTCAGGAACTTGGCATCTAGGGGCTGCAGCTCACTACTCCCAAATAGACATGATAGCAAGAACTGCTCGAATGTTCGGACTTGAAGTTTTCTTCCCGATCGGAATTGATAGGAATGGTGTGCCAGTCGAAAGATACACTGAGAAAAAATTCAACATAAAGATGCACGAAACCCCAAGAGAAAAATTCATTGCTTTAGCAAAAACTGCTTTGGATGACTTGGAAGCTGAACTAATACAGATAATGAAAAGAATGGGGCTGAGCGGAGATTTTGAAAATTACTACAGAACTGACTCAGAAGAATATAGGAAGCTTACACAAGAAACTTTCCTAATGCTTTGGGAAAGGGGCTTGATTTACCAGGCAACAAGACCAAACAATTATTGTCCAGATTGTAGAACAACAATAGCAGATGCTGATATTGTTTATGAAGAATTGCCAACCCAGCTTGTTTATGTTAAGTTTAAGCTTGCTGGTGAAGATGGCTACATAACAATAGCAACAACCAGACCTGAGCTCATTTGCTCTTGCCAAGCAATTCTTGTTCATCCTGAAGATGAAAGATATAAGAATTTGGTGGGAAAGAAGGCTTTGCTACCTATATATAATAGGGAAGTTGCAATCTTAGCAAATCCGGCAGCAAACCCTGAGTTTGGTTCTGGAATTGTGATGATTTGTAGCTATGGTGACACCACAGACGTGAGGCTTTTCAGAGAGCTTGGTCTGAAAGAGATAATGGCTATTGGCTTGGATGGGAAGATGAATGAAAATGCTGGTAAGTATGCTGGACTTGAAGTTAAAGAGGCAAGAAAAAGAATTGTTGAAGATTTGGAAGCTGAAGGCTTGGTCGAGAAGAAGGAAATGATAATGCATCGCACTCCCATGTGTGAGAGAAGCAAGACACCAATAGAAATCATCTCGCTGGACGAGTTTTATCTCAAACAACTTACTTTCTTGAAAGATATTAGAAAAATTGCTGAGAAAATTGTTTTCCATCCTGAGCAGCACAGGCAAATTCTCTACAACTGGATTGATTCTGTTGCAATAGACTGGCCAATTTCAAGAAGAAGATTCTATGGGACTGAAGTTCCTGTATGGTATTGCAAGAAGTGTGGAAAGCCAAACTTGCCAAAGTCTGGAAAATATTACCAGCCCTGGAAGGAAAAGCCTCCTTTCAAGAAGTGCAAATATTGTGATGGAGAAGAATTTGAAGGTGAGACTAGAACTTTTGACACCTGGGTTGATTCAAGTATCACTCCTTTGTTCATCTCAAAGTTTTTAAGAGATGAAGAATTTTTCAAAAAGACTTTCCCAAACAGCTTGAGACCGCAAGCAAAAGACATAATCAGGACTTGGCTCTATTACACTTTGCTAAGATGCTACCAGCTTACAGGAAAAGAAGCTTGGGAACATGCTTGGATAATGGGATATGGTGTTGATGAAAAAGGAGAGAGAATGAGCAAGAGCAGAGGTAATGTCATAGATCCTTTGCCTATTCTGGAGAAATATGGAGCGGACAACTTCAGGTTTTGGAGTGCTTCAGAAGTTAGCTTAGGTTATGATTTCAGATGCTCAGAAGAAAGAATTGCTTCAGCTTCAAAATTCTTGACAAAGCTTTGGAATATAGCAAGGTTTATCTCTTCATTTCCACAACCAGAAGAAGCGAAGCTTACTGAAACTGACGAATGGATTTTGGCTGAGCTGAGCAAGCTGATAGAAGAATGTTTGAAAGGATATGAAGATTTCAATTTCTTCATCCCAGCCACAAAAATCAGGGAATTCACTTGGAATTTGTTTGCTTCCCACTATCTAGAAATGGTCAAGCCCAGAGCTTATGGCCAAGGCTTTGGCAAGGAAGAGCAAGAGGCTGCTTGGTTTACTTTACACACTTGTCTGAAAAATATCTTGTTGCTTCTTGCCCCAATAACTCCTTTCATAACAGAAAAGATATGGCTAGAGCTTTATAGCAAAGAATCAATTCACTTGCAAAACTTTCCAAAAGCTGAATGGAAGAGTGAATTAGAAAAGCTTACTGAAAAGGTTGTTGAGTTTAATTCTAGAGTTTGGAATTTGAAGAAAGAGAAGCAGCTCTCTCTTAAAGATGAAATTGAAATTGAAATTCCTGGAGAGCTCAAAGTTTTAGAGAAAGATTTGAAAGCGATGCACAACATCAAACACTAACTTTACTTTCTTGCATAAGTTTTTAAATAGCCGTTTAAAATTTTTATTGAAAGTGAACAACATGGCTGAAATAAAAGAGGAAGAGAAGCTGAAGCTGAAAAAGCTGATAAGAGAGCTGGAGAAGATAAAAGGAAGGCACACAGAATTGGTTAGTGTTTATGTTCCTGCTGGCTACAACTTGGCCGAAGCTGCAAATCAGCTATTTCAAGAAAAAGGAACTGCAAGCAACATAAAAAGCAAAACTACAAGAAAAAATGTCTTAACAGCTTTAGAAAAAATTTTGCAACACTTGAAGCTTTTCAGAAAAACTCCTGACAATGGTTTAGTGATATTTTGTGGGAATGTTTCTGAGGTTGAGGGGAGAGAAGATATAAGGCTTTGGAGCTATGAGCCACCCGTCCCCATTTCCCAAAAAATTTATTGGTGCGACCAAACTTTTGTGCTCGATCCTTTGAGAGATTTGATTTCTGAAAAAGAAGTTTATGGGTTGATAGTTTTGGATGCAAAAGAAGCTACAATAGGCTTGTTGAAGGGGAAAAGAATTGAAAAATTGAAAAGTCTTGAGTCAACTGTGCCAAGCAAGACTGTAAAAGGCGGGATGTCGCAAAAAAGGTATGATAGGCTTAGGGATGATGCCTTAAACGAATTTTTGGTTAAGGTTGGGGAAGAGGCTTCTAATCTTCTGCTCAAGCAAGAAAATTTGAAAGGAGTGCTTATAGGTGGTCCTGGCCCGGTAAAAGAAACTTTTTATGACAAGAATTACTTGCATTACCAAATTCAAAAGAAAGTTTTAGGTGTTAAGGATATCGGCTCTACTGATGAGTATGGTTTGGAAGAGCTTGTTTTCAAAGCTCAAGATCTTCTGAAAGAAGCTATGATTTCGAAAGAAAGAGAAATCATGCAAAAATTCTTCGCTGAGCTAAAAAACAATGGAAATGTGGTTTATGGTTTTGAAGAAACTAAAAAAGCTTTGGAAGCAGGAGCTGTTGATGTTTTGCTGATTTCAGAGGAATTCAACTGGCTTCATGCGAAATTCAAGTGTGTTTGTGGTTATGTTGAAGAGAAAGATTTGCCAAGATTTTTGATTGAAAAACAGAAGTGCCAAAATTGTGGGCAAAAATTGATTGAAGAAGAAAGCTATGAACTTTTGGATCAGCTTGTGGAAAAAGCTTCTTCCTTGGGAACAAAGGTTGAGTATATTTCAACAGAAACAAGCGAAGGAATTCAATTCAAGGAGCTTGGTGGAATTGGGGCTTTCTTGAGGTACAAAATTCAGTAATTCATTGGGAATTTTCCCTTGTTTATACGAACTAAATAAAGATTATTAACTTTAACTACCAATTCTTTTATAGGTGCCTGAATGAAAAAAAGACTTGGAGAATACGCCTTCCTTCTGGGCATAGTAGTAGCGGTCTTGGCAGGTTTGCTCATGGAAACAGGGGGTTGGATCTCAGTGATTCTAGTGCTATTGGGACTAGTAGTTGGTCTGATGAACATAAGCTCGAAAGAAACAATGCCTTTCTTGGTGGCTTCAGTAGCTTTGCTGTTGGTTGGTTCTGCAGGTCTTGAAAAACTTCCCATCGTGGGAGTTTATCTTGCACCAGTGATTGCCAACATACTCGTCTTCGTAGCACCAGCTGTAGCTGTGGTTGCACTCAAGACAGTGTTCGACCTTGCCAAGAAGAAATAGGCTTTCTCTTTTTTTCCTTTTTTAATCAAACTTTAGATCGAAAAATCTAACAGCATTCTCTGTTGTCATCTTATCAACTTCTTCTTCATCAATTTTCTTTATCTCGGCAATTTTCTGAATAACCAGCTTTACTGAGCAGGGGTCATTTCTTTTACCTTCTAACCCTAACCAAGGTGAATCTGTCTCTGTGAGAATTCTTTCTACAGGCATATCTCTAACAATTTTCTTTATCTTCTTGCTTGTGAGTAGAGTAGTGTTAACAGAAATGTACCAACCGTTTTCTTCCACTCTATCCAAAAGCTCTTTGGCAGAGAAGAAATGCATCAAAACATTTTTTGCTTTTTGTTCTTCCAAAATTTCTATTGCTTCAGCAAAAGCTTTCCTAGCGTGAATTACCAAAGGTTTGTTCAGCTCTTTTGCCAAAGATATGAATCTTATGAATAATTCTTTCTGTTTTTCTCTCCACTCTTGCTCTTCTATCAGAAAATCAAGGCCAACTTCACCTATACCAACTATTTTGTCTTTATTCTTCCTCAAGAGCTCAAAAAAATCTTCTTTTTCTTTCTCACTTACTTCCTTTATGTATTCTGGATGGATTCCAGCAGTAGCAAAAACGAATCCTTTGTGTTTTTCCACAAGCCCCATGGTTAACTCCAAATCCTTTGGATGCGCAGAAGAAGTAATAACTGCCTTTAACTCTTTTTTACACTTTTCTATGACTTCATCTCTATCAGAATCATAGTCATGCTGCTCTAGATGGCAGTGAACATCGATCATCAAAATTATTTAGAAAAACTCAAAATTAAATCTATGTAGCTTCAAACCAAGAGAGCCACCCGATCAAAAGAAAAGTCCAACCGATCAAGTAAGTGAAGAAATAGCCCGCTAAGATCCTTGGAATTATCGTTCTAATCCTCTTGTTCTTGCCCAAAAACCTCACGAATTTTTCCACACCAGGAATTTTCCTCACGAGCTTGTCTATTGGATTGATTATGAAATCTGGTAGTAAAAGTCCTATGAAAAAAGAAACCACAAACTGCAAGCCCCAATCCGGGATTACTGGATTGGAAAACATCAACCCTATGAAGAACAAAATCTGTCTTACGTCCATAAGATAATTTTATTTTCTCAAAAATTAAATCTAGTTTATGGTGCTGAAGTACATCAAACACTTCTTACTGGTCTTGACAATTATTGGTATTATTCTGATCGGCATAAGCGTTTATTCAACTTTATTTCCAGAAAGTGAAGCTCTGGAGCTCAGGCTCAATATCATCTCTTTGCTCTCAGGCTTTTCTTACCTCATCTTCGCCTTAGTAATCTGGAGCCTCTATGCAAAGAAAGGCTGGGCTTCTTCTTGAAAAGATTCGTGCTTTGTTTCAAAGCTTCGACCAAAACAAGGGAATAAGCCTCAACCATATTTTCTATCCTGTAACCAAACCCGAAAGACTCATAAGCAGAACTAGAAAGCTTTGGTGCAGTGCCTTTTTCTTCCAGCCTTTCTATCAGGAATATGGTCAAGAATCTGAGGAAAGTTGAGAGGAAGAACAGGCTTTTGAAGCCTATGAATTCTGAAAGAATTCCTCCCACCACTGGCCCTGTCGCTGAGCCCAAGCCTACGAAAAGATTGTAAAAGCCAACAAGAGAGTCTGCTTTTTCTTTTGGCAGCACACTGGCAAGATAAGCAAAAACTGCAAGGTTGAAACCTGTCCAAGACATGACACCAAGAATTTGATAAAGGTAAATGAATTCAACAGCTGGAGCCAAAGCATAGATAGAGGGAATTAGAGAAATTGGTAGGATGCAGCCTAGCATCACAAACTTTTTTCCTGTTTTATTTATAACACTTCCCCAAGGTCTTGAAAAAATTATCATGACTATGGCTTCAATTACCAAGAGCATGGTTATGTTTATGATGCTTCCTCCCAAGCCTGTTATCACATAAACTGAAAGGAATGGGGAAGAAAGGGAAACCGAGAAATTGAGGAAAGTGATAGCAATGATTAATTTTCCCAAATCTTTCTCTTTCTTTATTCTTGAGAAGTCGAATGTTCTTTTCAATATGATTTTCAATCTCCCATCGCTGTAAGGCAACACTGGCTCTTTCAGCAAGAAAAATGGAAGCTTGCTCATAACTCCGAAGAAAGCTATGATGTAAAATATGAATGGGACAAACCCAAAGGTGTTCAAAATTAGTCCTGCGATCAAATTCCCTACCAAGGAAGCAAACTTCCCTATGATGTTCAAGTTCCCTTGAGTGTAAGCTATTCTATAGCTCGGCGTGGTACGAATCAATAAAGTGGTCCAGGTTGGGACTGAAGCTGCTGAAAACAAAGACTGAATTGTGAGCAAGAAGATGAGAAGTGGGGGTTCTTTAACAAAAGCTATCGGGATCCACATAAATGCCCAAACAAGACCACCAAAAATTATGAAAAACTTCTTTTTTGGACTGCTCTCGCTGAAGCTACTCCAGAAGAGCTGGAAGAAGAGGTTGGCCAAGGTCGGAAGAGTTGAAGCCAAACCTATCAATGTTTTTGTTGCCCCCAAAAAGAGCAAGTAAACAGAAAGGAATGGTGAAATCATCGCCTCTGCCAAGGATTTGAAGAGTTGGGAAGAATAAAAGGTCTTTTCACTCATAGTAAAAGAAAATAGGATTCAACTTTAAAAAAGGTTTATGATTTTTCAATCAAAATCGCGTTGACTACCCCATGCTGCCCAGGCCTTGAGACCACTCTTGCATTTCCGAGCTCTGTCTTGATTATTGCTCCTTTTGTTATTATCTTTCTCCTGACGAAGTGTGGGTTTGCCGGATTTTCTAGGATATCCAAAATCTTGACTTTTTTCACCGCGTTTGTCTTTGGATCCAAGATATTGGCGAACTCCACGCTAAAAGCTTTAATTTTCTCTCCCCCGCCCTTCGTCCTGATTTTTTCTTTTTTCTCTTTCCCTATTTTGGTGTGAACGGGCAAGCTTCCAAGCTCTCTTTTTTTCTTCTTTCTAGCCAAGGTTATCTCTCCACCTGTCCTTTTCTTTCCCTTTTCTCCGTGCCAAACTGACATGAAATCACTTTAATTATTCTCTTGGAGAAAATTTAAAACTTTACATCAAGTGGAAAAATGCAAGCAAGCTTGTGAAAGAATAGCGGACAGCAAAAGCTATGGTCAAGAAGAGCAATAGTTTTCCTACCAAGCAAGCTGTAAAGAATTTTGACCTGTTGTAGTTGGCAGCACCTGCTATCAAGCCTACCACATCATCAGGCAATGGAGTGGCTGCAAAGAGGAAAATTGTGAAAGCCCCGTTCTTCTTGAACCATCTCTTGGCAAATCTGAAGTATTTGTTCTTCTTAAGCAAGTCACTGCCAGCATATCCTATGGTATAACCAACAAACTCTCCCAAGGTGGAGCCAAAGGCTGAGATCACTGCTAATAATATAGGGTTGAGGATGGTAGCAAGGTAGGCGTAAACTGCAAAGAAGGGTATGGGAAAGACTATTGTGGACGAGGCTAGCATGTTGCCGACAAAGGCTGAAAGGTAGCCCAAATATTCCATTCAATAAATTTGGTAAAATAAGCTTAAAAAGTTAAAGCTTTATATTAATTTAAGATAATTAAAAAGAGGAAGAAAATGGCAGAAAGACCGATAGATGCTTTGGATAAGGCAAAGGGGAAGAAAGTTATAATAAAACTGAAGAACGGGGAAGAGATAACTGGCGTTCTCAGAGCTCTCGATTTGCACTTGAATGTTTGGTTGGATGAAGCGGAAGTCTCCAAGAATGAAACAAAGATAAGGCTCGGCACTGTGCTTGTGCGAGGAGACACGATAGTTTACGCTTCTCCTGTGAGTATTTGAAAGATTTTAAGATCAGGTTTTGAACAAATTTAAATCTTAGCCTACAAATTCTTTTAGTGGTAT
>JAWBNW010000014.1:0-14394 GCA_039000685.1 Candidatus Aenigmatarchaeota archaeon | reverse complement strand
TTTTCAAAAGGGTTATCGGATAGAGCTTCTTTTCTTCTACCATATCTTCCAGGCCGGCATCTGCTGGTGCTTTCCATCCTATGTAATCTATCCCTTTACATTCAGCATAAATCAAAGCATGCTCAGAAAATTTCGTGTTGCAGATTACCAAAGCTTTTGAAAAATTGTAGCCATGTCTTCCGAGCTTAAAACCTTCTCTTAAATCTTCAAGCCTTGCCTGTGTCTCAAGCATAACATCTACTCCAGTGTAAGTGTGTGGTTGAAAATGGTGCTTGACTTCGACGAAAAAAGTTTCCGTGCCCCTTATAGCAATAGCATCGACTTCATGCGTCACACACTCACCAGGGACAAGCTGATTCGTTTGGACAGAATAACCATACTCTTTCAAGAGCAGAGCAACAAAAATCTCAAAATCCGGTTTTGGCCTGAGCCTGCTTATCGCTTCCCTCAAATCTATTCTGTGCTTGACTTCAGGCTTGAAATCCTTGAGATAGGTGAAAATCATTTTAAGGATTTTCTTTGTCGGCATTCCGTCGTAAATTTCTTTCTCGATTTTGTTGGCAACAGCTTGGGCTTGCTCCAAGCTAGCACGAAGCCTCAAACAAGTGTTTATGACCTTGCTTTTATCAAAGGGTTGCTTTCTCCCATCGAACTTTGTGACGAAGACCATTTAACTCTTTTAAAATTTTGGGATTCTATGCAAAAATATTTAAAATTGTTTTGTTTTTTAGCACGAGTTTCGATGAAGCGGATTTAGTTTGAGGGAGAAGATAGCTCGGGAAATTGAAAAGTATAAAAGAATTTTGGAAATTTTTCTTAAACTCAATTTTATCAATTTTCAAAGCTAAATTTATTCTATGGACACAAAAGCTTTGCTCGAGGCCGCCCTTTTTGTTTCAGATAAACCTTTGAGCATAGAAAAGATTTCGAAAATTTTGAACGTAAACTCTGAAGAAGCCAAGAAGCTTTTGCTTAAGATTCAAGCTGAGCTCCAGAGAGAAGATCACGGGATAGAGCTTATTGAAACTCCAGAAGGGTTTGAGCTAAGGGTTAAACAAGAATATAGAGAAAAAGTTGCCAAGCTTGCCCCCTTTGCTGATTTGAGCGACGGAATGATGAGGACTTTAGCAATAGTTGCTGCCAAGCAGCCTATCAAACAGTCAATAATCGTTAAAGTTCAAGGGAACAAGGCCTATGGTTATATTACTGGCTTAGAAGAAAAGGGATTGATTAAAAGCGAAAAATTTGGGAGAACAAAGCTCCTCTCAACCACTCCAGACTTTGAAAAATATTTCGGCAAGAGCAGCGAGGAGATAAAGAGGATCTTGAGCGAAGCTGAGAAGAAGGCTTAAATCTTTTCTTTTTAAGTAAAAATCATGTTAGAAGAGTTAAGAAAGGGTTTTTTGATATTGATATATCCTTTACCAACTTTGTTTTTGCTAGTTTATGCTGGAGAAGAAAAAGCGGTAAATATTTTGAAAGAGCATTCAGATACATACTATCAATTTTATAGGAGCAACAGACTGAGAGGATATGGGATAAAAACTTCTGTAGAAAGATCGATAGCTGGTTATGGTTGCTTCAAAGGCTTTAGAGCTAAACAAATAGATAAAGTTGGGATTCTTCACCACTTGATTTAAAAAATTAATTTTGCTTAAGCCAACTTATTATCATGAGCAAAAAATGGTACGAGCGCTATCATTGGTTCTTTTCAAGCAATAACATCTTGGTTGTTCTTGGCAAAAACTCAAGAAATGATGAAACAATTTTCAAAAGATTCATAAGACCACAAGATTTAGTTTTGCATTCTGACTTGAAATCAAATTTCGCTGTGATAAGAAATGATACTGCTCAAGTTCTTCCTGCAGAAACAATTTATGAAGCTGCTGTCTTTCTTTCTTGCTACTCAGAAGCTTGGGATAAAAAGCTGGAGAAAGAGCAGGTTAGTGTTTTTTATATTAAGCCTGAGCAAGTTAAGAAGCAAGAAGGAACAAAATGGGTTTTTGAAATTGTTGGAGAAAAGAAATATCTGGAAAAAATTGAACCAAGGCTTTCTATTGGAATAAAACAAGAAGAAGTTTTTAACGCCAAGCTAATTTATGGCCCACCTACTGCAGTTAAAGCTCACACCCCTTACTTAGTTACCTTAGTTCCAGGTGAAATTTCAGCTAAAGATTTGGCCGAAGAGATAAAGAGAGAATTGTTGCTGAAAGTTTGTCCTGAAATTTCCAAAGCTACTGAAGCCATAGAGTTGAAAGAAATAGAAAAGATAATTCCTTTCAAGAAAGGCGAGCTTGTTAAGCTTTAATTCCTCTCTTCAAATACATATCATTCGAAAAGTTGAGGAATACTCACTTCTACATTAATTATAGAAGGATCGTCTTCGACACAAGGCTTGTATCCAAGATTTTTTATCCTCTCTGATAGTTTTTCTAGTTCTTCTTTTGGTAGGTTATAATAATTAATAAAACATGAATTGCCTTCAACTTTAAGGATAACGGGGTTACCTGAAATTTGTAAGTGAATCATGCGGGCTCTTATGGGAATACTAATAGTAGCCTCCATCTTTATCCTTCTTTTTAACGAATATTCATCTACTTTCCTGATGACATATGGAAGGAGTGGAAATTGAGGATCTTTTTTTACATTTTCAGTTTCGCGCAGGCTTAAAACCCTAACATCATCTATAGGGCCACATTCATACAAAGCTACGATTTCGTAAGACTTCCCCCTTAACTCTTCAACTAGATTCTTGAATTTCTCCACAGAAGACATTCATATTTGTATATGAAGTTTAAATTTAAATATTTATTTTTATTTTTGTAATTCTAAAAAAATTTAATGCAGTTCATCTTTAGTGAGCTGATAGAAAGGTTTCACGAGCTTTTGGGAACGCCTAAAGATCTTATTTTGGAAACTTTCAACAAGCCTGATGCTACAGATTTTGTTTTGAATAAATGTATATCAATAAAAAATTTCGGCAATTTTTATCTCTTAATAATATTTGAGATGGAAGACCAGCTCGTGAGATTTTCTAATGCTTACAGAATCTATCCACAGCTTTTGAACGGCTTTGATATAAGCAAGATGAAGCCTGTTGAAATTCTGGAAGAATTCATGAAAAAGTTCGGTGTTCTCAAGCTAATACCAGCTTATGGCGAATGCAAGTTCTTGATAGACAAAAAGAATAAGATCTTCTTTCCAGGAATTTTAGACATAGAGAAATATTTACAAGAGCTCAAAAAATTGTAAATAGTTTGGCAACAATAGATAATTATGGTTAATTTACTAGAAGCTTTGATTTTGGCTATAATTCAAGGCTTGACAGAATGGCTTCCAATCTCAAGCTCAGGCCATTTGGTCATAGTCCAGCAGCTCCTGGGAATTAAAGCTTCTGTTTCTTTTGACATCATGCTCCACTTTGGTACTTTGCTTGCTGTAATTTACTTTTTGAGAAGAGATTTGGTCAAGATCTTGAAATTTGATAGAGAAAGCAGGCAACTACTTGCCTATATTATAATAGGGAGTTTGCCTCTCGCCTTTTTTGGTCTTCTCTTGAAAAGCTTCTTCGAATCTCTCTTCTCAAGCTTGCTTGCTGTTGGTTTGGCTTTGCTTGCAAACGGAACAATTCTTTACTCAACAAAATTCTTCAAGCCAAAAAGAAAGCTCAATTTGCTTGATTCTCTTGCAATAGGTTTGGCTCAAATTTTCTCTCTAGCTCCAGGAATTTCAAGAAGTGGGATAACAATTTCTGCTGCTTTGATGAGAAAGCTGGAGAAAAAAGAAGCTTACAAATTTTCCTTCTTGCTTTCCATAATTGCAATTCTTGGAGCAAGCTTGCTTAAGTTTGGCGAAATTGATTTTTCTCAAGAGCCGATCGAAATTGTTTTGGCAGGAATTTTGACTTCTGCTATTTTTGGCTACATTGCTCTAAAAACCATAGCCAAAACTGTTTTGGAAGGAAACTTTTACAGGTTTGCTTACTATTGTTGGATTGTTGGGGCAATAATTCTTTTGTTAAGCTTATAATTTTTCCATTTTCTCAATAAAATTTAAGTTTCATAAAGTTTTTCTTCCAAACCTTTTTTAATGAATTCAATTTCATCTTCTGTTGGGTCATATCTCAAGAAAGGATCTTTAATACCTTGTTCGTGTGGATTGTCATTGCCTCCTGCTATGTGATATAATTCATGTAGAACTTGTCTTTTAATTCTTACATCTCTAGGAATTTTTGAGTAAATTTCGTAAAGACTTTTTATAGATATTACAATATTATTGCCATAAAAAATTCCGTGTGGGTTATAAGTGTCGGAAGCCCTTCTTCTTAATTTTTCATCTATATCTTTTCCAGTGAAACGAATTACAATCATATTTTTACCATAAGGCATTTCCTTAAGATCGTCAAGAGAAAAATTTTCTCCGCTTTCTTTAACAATTTTTTTATAAACCGCTCTAGGAAAATAACTTTTAAGAAGCTTGTATACCTCTTCTATATCTTCTATATAAGACATACTTTCTGGAATCTCTATCTGAATTGTAGAAGGTATCTCTCCTTTACTCCACTCTTTCACTTCCTTTGCTTTTGGTCCCTCGGCAAATAGCGTAATTGAAACTAAAGAAATTAAGATAAATGAAAAGACTAAAGTGAAAATTTTTGGTGATGGGATAAAGACAAAACTCCCTGTAGTCGAATCAAATATTAAAATTAGAGCAAGAATCAGCGTTAAAATCAAAACAAAGATTTGAAGCTTCCCCATTTTCTCAATAAATAATTTTTGTTTAGCAAATTAAATATCCTTAATTTGAATTTACAAAAAAGAAAAAAGAAAGCTAAACTTTTTCTACCTTCTCTTTTCTCAGCGCAAACTTTGCTATCAAGAAGACTACGAAAGCTATTATCACAAAGTTTATCACTGCTGACAAGAAAGACCCCCATTTCAAGACCACTGGTCCTATGGTGAAAGTTGCAGCTTTCCAATCCTCTCCTGGTAGCAAAAGTGTTATCACAGGCATTATTATGTCGTTCACTAGAGACTGAATCAAAGCAGTTATGGCAATGCCCATGATGAATGCTATCGCTAGTGGCAAGACTTTGTATTCCTTCAAGAAATCCATGAATTCTTTCAACAAGCCCATTTTCTCACTAATTATTATATTGGTTAATAAAATTAATTGTGATGATTAAGAACAATTTTATAAACCAAGACAACAAAAAATAAATATGAAGATATTCGGAAAAACGCTCAAAGAATACCTATGGCCGATAAAATACTATGTTCTGATTTCCATTCTAGTCGTGATATCCCAATATTATATAGGCCTTCCCTTGAGTGGAAGATATCCTTGGTTTTTAAACCTCACACAAGCTCTTTGGGCCTTGATGATAGTTCTTTCAGTCCTCAAGCTCGTGACAAATTACAATTTCAACATGAAGAATGTCTTGTTCTTAGGTGTTTTGTATTCAATAATAATTCACGGTCTTAAAGCCTTTTTCTTCCGTGTTTTCTTGTTCCCCTATCCTGAAATAGAAACACAGCCGCTTTTTGAATACGTTTTTGGAAGACCAATGGGAAGATTTTTATACGGAAGTTTTTTAGTGATGTTCATAACCATAGTTTCTGGAATCATCTTCATAGGAATGAGGAAAAAGAAAATTCTAAAGGAAAAATCAAAGAAATCATGATTTGTTTTCTACAATTTTTCTTATCCAAATCTCCTTGAAGTAGTCTTCTTGCTCAGTTTCTATTTTCTTGTCATTTTCCAAGTGAAGCAAAGGAACAAATTTTTTAACAACTTTTTCTCTTTCCCACTTACCAACAATTTGGCTAAATCCAACTTTTTCACTCTTCATCTTCTTCATCAATTCATCAATTTCTCTCATCATCTCTTCTATCCTTTTTGTGATGTCTTCTTCTGTTATTTGTAGCTCAACCTTTTCTCTCCATCTTCTACTCCTTTCAACCCTCCTCTCCCTCACGGCCATAGCCTTTCTCAAGGCAAGTATCAACTCATCCAAAGTTATCTGCCTCTTAGGAATTCTCCTCAGAGGAACGCCGAGCTGAACCAAGTTAGGATCGATGCCTAAATCAACTGGCTGCTGCTGAGCAATTTCTTCTATCGTCTCTTCTTCCTCAAAAATTGAAAGGTAGTCTGCTTTCAATCTTAACAAAACAGCAGCAACGAATATGACACGAGCTGGAATCCTGAAGTCAAGCTCTTCCATTTTTTTCAAGTAATTCAAGAAGCTGTCAGTGAGCTTGATCAAATCAATGTTCCAAGGGTCGAGCTTCTCTATGCTGACTATGTGGTAAATTATCTCTTCCCAATTTTCCTTTTCGAGAACGAGTTGAAGAATGTTTTCTTCTTCTGTCATAATAATAATTTTGTTTTCTGTCTGAATAAAATTGTCTAATAGTTGATTTTAAATAATTTAACCTTTGATAATTATTCATGGATTTATTAAGAAGGCTTTATACTATTGATTTAAGAAGAATTAAAAAAGAAGAAATTGTAATTCATCCAATTTTTCGTGCTTTTTATGCCCAAGCCTCAAGCTTCTTAAACAATTATTACATACAAATAAAAGGATATCAACTATTTTCTGACAAAAACAAAAGTATTTTGGCATTGGTCAGAGATCTTAATGTGGACTTAGACATGGATTTATCTGGTGTTGAAGATGGGTTTTTGAAAAACACGCCGCTGTTTATAAAATTAACATTGCCTTATTATTTCCCAGCTATTGCGAGTAGAATAGCCGAAGAGGCAATCAGTAGACTGTCTAAAAAAGATATAAGAGGAGTTTTTTCTCACATTTGTGCAGACATTACATCATTTTCAACTTTTTTCAACATGTTGTTTAAAAATACTTTACCATTTGCTTCGGTGGCTTATGCTGAATATATGACATCTTTAGACGAATCTTCAAAGCTATTAATTGCAGGCTGGGGCATAACTTCTTCTATTCTAACTTTAGCAACTTGGGGATTTCTCCTCCACTCATCTTTGAAACAATATACTTCGCCTGAATTTCTAGAAAAATTTAATAACTTAAGTTCATTTTTTGGCCCGGTGCGAGAAAAAGTAGCAAAATATATTAAAAAGACTAAGCCTTAGGTAACTCCAGCCCAAGAATTTTTGTCTCCCCTCGGTCCATGGTACAACCATAAACTCTGTCGCCATAAGTTATTGTTGTGTCATTATGTGTAATCACGATGAACTGAGCTTCTTTCGAGAGCATTTTCAGCAATTCAGCAACTTTCTTGCTGTTCTCTTTATCCAAAGCAGCATCCACTTCATCCAATATGTAAAAAGGAGCAGGCTTATATTCTTGAACAGCAAATAGGAAAGCTAAGGCAGTCAAGCTCTTCTCCCCACCAGACATGGCATCTATGTTCAAAAGCATCTTGCCTCCAGGGTTCGCCTGAATCATCAACCCGCTCTCCAAATTGTTTGGATCTTCAAGCTCCAAGCTTGCACTCCCACCAGTCATCTTGTTGAACATCTCATCAAACTTCTTGCTCACATCTTGCAATGTCTTGAAGAAAACTTCCTTCCTTTTTTGCTCTATCTGTTCAATCATCTCAAGCACGGCTTTCTTCTCAGCCAATATCTTCTCATATTTTTGCTTGTACTCATCAAACTCGCTCTTAAACTTCTCATATTGCTCTATGGCTTTGAAGTTCACGGCCCCCAAACTCGCTAGTTCATTCTGGGCCTGTCTTATTGCCATCTCCAAGCTTCTCACACTCTTCTCAATCGGCTTAACTTCACCATACTGCTGAGCTTCAACTTTTACCGTCTCAAGCTCAGCTTCTATTCTTGCTTTTTGGACAGAGAGCTTGTTAAGCTCTGTTTGAACGGCAAGCCTTTGCTCGTAAGCTATCTTCCTCTTCTGCCTCAAAGAATCAAGCTCTTGCTCAGTATCAATTTTTATCTTTTCCAGATCAATCAGCTCTCTCGTTTCTTCAGATTTAGAGAGCTCTTTCAATCTTGCTTCACACTCTTGAATTTCTTTCTCAAAAGCTTGAATTTCCTCTTTCAACTTCTCTTTCAGTTTTTGATATTCCTCTATTTCAGCTTCTGTCGGCACAATCTTTGCTGCTCTGAAATAGTAGCCACCTATCATCGCACCACTTCTTTCAGCCAAATCACCATCCAAGCTCACCATTCTCGCCTTTCCTATTCCTACCCTTCTCATCGCTTCCAAATCTTCAACCACAAGAGTGTTGCCAAAAACAAACTCAACAGCAGGAGAAAACTTCTTATCAAACTCTATGAGCTTGCTTGCTATTCCGATAACGCCTTTTTCTTTAAGCAAGTCTTTTTCTCCAAATTCTGCTGGTTTGATCTTGTTCAAAGGCAAGAAAGTTGCTCTTCCGATCTTTTCCCTCTTCAAGAATTCTATGCAATTCTTGGCAGTTTCGTCAGAATCAACGATCAAATCATTCAAATGTGGCCCAGCAGCAACCTCTATGGCAACTTGATACTTTTCAGGAACTTTTATTAGGCTAGAGAGAACACCAAAAACGCCTTTTATCTTTTGATCCAAAATAGCTTTCACAGCTCTTGGTAGACCTTGCTCGCTTCTAGCTTCAATTTCCCTCAACCTTTGAATTAAAGAATCAATTCTCTCGATTTCTTTTCTGTTCGAATCAATTTTATCTTTGTTTATTAGTATCTTAGTCCTCAAATAAGAAATTTCCTTTTCAACTTCAACTTTTTTTGATATTCTAACAAGCTTTGCAGCTATTTCCCTTATTCCCTTTTCCCTCTTCTCAAGCTCAGTTTCTATGGCTTCAATTTCTTTCTGGAGCAATTCATTTTCTTTCTCTTTCTTTTCAATTTCTTTGTTCAAATCTTCTATGGCTTTGCTGAACTCTTGGATTTTTCTGTGAGCTAAAGAAGCTTTCAATAGCTGCAATTGAGCTTGAAGCTCTTGGTATCTTAGAGCAGCATTCCTCTCTTCTTCCAATCTCTTGAAAATATCATATCTTTCTGTAATCACAATTTCAGCTTCTTTCAGCTTTGCATCCACTTCTTCCAAATCTTTCATCGCTTTTTCCTTCTTCTCATTATATTCAGCTATCCCAGAAATCTCGTCTATTATCGATCTTCTTTCTATTGGATTCATTTCTATCACATTGGTAACATCACCTTGAAGCACAATATTATGGCCATCAGGATAAATTCTAGCTGCTGCTAAAACTTCAACTATTTTTTCTCTTGTCGTGTTCTTCCCATTCAGTTTGTAAATGGAAACACCTTTCCTGTTTATCTTTCTTGTTACCGAGATTTCAGCATCTTCAAAAGGAAAGATTTTTTCACTATTATCAAAATATAATGTCACAGAAGCTATTTCAGCTGGAGCTTTTCCATTGCCACCATGGAAAATTAGCTCGTGAAGCTTTCCTGCCCTTAAAGATTTGACAGAAGTACTCCCTAAAGCAAAAGCTATAGCGTCAAGTAAATTGCTATTATGAACGAAAATTCCATTTCCAATAAAGTTATGGCAATCTGGAATTGTTAAGTCATAAATCCATTCTTCTCCAGGAACTTTTTTAACTTCAACTATTTTGTCCCAAAAAATATCCGAAGAAATAAGCATCTTTAAACATCTTATCTTTTTTCTCGATTCTTTTACTCTTCTTTTAATTTCAGATTTAATGAACTCGTACAATTTTTTCAAATCCTCTTCTTCTGGTCTGGAATTCTTGTGGGTCCAGCTATTCAAACCTATTATTTTGCTTGCTTCTTTTTTTGTTATTTTGAGTTGAGATAAAGCTTCAAGTAAGCAATTCTTTTCAGTTTTCAATTCTTTTTCAATTCTTTTCATTTCTTCGATTCTATTGGAAAAAAGTTTTAAAATTTTTTCTATTCCACTTTTAGTCGGGTTACATCTATTTTCAACGTAAGCCGCAAGCGTTGGATATTTCTTCCTCAATTTCTTGACTTCAAGTCCAAGCTCTTTTACCAAAATTTTAACCATTTTATTAACTTCTTTCGGTAGAATATCTTCAACATTCCTTTGTGGTCTAATTTTTTTGTTCAAATGGTTTTTGATCCTTTCAATTTTTTTCTCAGAAATTAAAGGAATTTTTTCATAAATTTTTTCAAGATTTTCTATCCCAGAAACAAAAACGCTGTAGTATTTCTCTTTTTGATGGTTTGGAGAATTTGTAGCTCTTTTCATCTTTTCTCTCACCGAGCTGATTATACCAAGCCTTAACAACAAAAATTGGACATGATAAGCAAGCTTTTTACTTTTTGTTGAATATTCAAATTCCGGACTTGTTTTGCTGACAAAACCATCACAATCAAATAAAGCTGCTAAAAGATTCGACACAACATCTTTTTTTGCGAAAAGAAAAACTTTTGGTATCTTCTTAGTTTCAGAAGACACTTTTTCCAATTCAAACAAATTACACAAAATTTCATAAAATTCCTTCGAATAACAACAAACTCTTTTCAGTTTGCCTTTTTCATAAATTTTTGGTTTGAGATTGAATTTTTTACACAATCTTAAAAAATCTTCAATTATTTTTTCATTTTCATTCGTTAAATCAATTCTGTTTGAGCCTATGTAGCCATCTCCTATCAAATAGCCTAAAAATCTTGCAAAAGATTTTTCCGGAATTGGTAGCTCTAATTTTGTTTCTACATCTAAGCATTTTCCATCCAAATCAAGTTTAGATGGAGTGGCAATCAAATCACCAACTTTTAATTCGGCTATGGTTTTTGGCACTATACCATAATTTTCGAAAACCATGAAAGGATGGCTTGCAGTTGCAGCTACTTGTTTACCACTTTTCACTTTAATTTCATAGAGCTCTTTGTCCCCCTTTCTTTTAACAAAAGCAGCTATTTTTTTCCTTTCCATTTTCATTGTATTTGGATTTAGACCAATAACTTCGAGATTTTCTGGATTTTCTTGTGTGAAAATTCCATCCTCTGTTTTCTGAATTTTATCTGAGTTTTTCAACCTTTCTTCTACCAAATCTTTTATTGGAATTAAATCTCCATTTGCGAGTAAAATCTCAGTATCACCTCTTAAGGTCTTCCCGCTCCCGTTCGGCCCACATATTACTATTAATCCAGGTAAAAAAGGAATTGCAACTCTTTTATTGAAGCTCTTGAATCCTTGCAAAACAATCCTTGTGATGTAAGTTTTCATTTTTTCTTCACCTCAATTTCATGCTTTTCTATCAGAAGTCTCAAACCCGCTCTCACAGCTTCTGCCTTTGTTGCATAAAGTCCGCTTTCAACCAGGTTGTCGAGAATTTCCACAAGAGCCCCATCAAACTTTATAGGAATGATTTTTGTTTTATTCTTCAAATTACCCATATATAAATATTATATCTTTTTTATATATTAGTTTTGAATTCAAACATCGAAGTATTTTTCAATTTCCCAGTCAGTGATTTTTCTCTTGTTGTATTCTTCAAGCTCAGCTTTCTTCAGCTCAACAAACTTTTCGAAACTCGGGCCCAACAATTCCTTTATCAAGCTATCTTTTTCCAATTCTTCTAGAGCTTCTTCAAGCGTGGATGGCAACATATCCAAGCTTTTATATCTTTCATTCTCGTAAATATCTTCCTCCAAAGCCTCTCCCAACTGAAGCTTGTTCTTTATTCCTTCCATACCTGCTTTAATCAAAACTGCAAAAGCCAAGTAGGGATTTGCACTTGCATCGCAGGCTCTAAACTCTATCCTTGCCGAAGCTTGGTTGAGAACTTCAGGAATTCTCACTAAAGCATCCCTATTCTTACTTCCCCAGTAAATGTACTTTGGAGCTTCAAACTCACCAAGTCTTTTGTAGGAATTTATTGTTGGATTAGTTATGGCTGTTATAGCTTTAACATGACTGAAGATGCCTGCGATGAACGATTTCGCTGTTTGAGAAATTTTGTGTGCATCTTTTTCATCATAAAACAAATTTCTTTCTTTGCTCCAAAGGCTTATGTGCAAATGCATACCATTGCCAGGCAAACCAAAAAAGGGTTTTGGCATGAATGTAGCTTTTAGGCCAGAAGATTCAGCCACAAGCTTTATCACATTTTTCGCGAAAAGAATTTTATCGGCTGTAGAAATAGCGTCATCATACTTTATATCAATTTCGTTCTGTCCTGGACCAACTTCATGATGTCCTGTGTCCCACTCTATCCCAGCTTTCGTTAACATTTCTATTATCTTGAGTTTGACTTCATGGGCCTTATCTTTTGGTGAAACATCAAAGTAGCTTCCCTTGTCAAGCTTTTCCCCTTCTTTCAACAAATAGAATTCCAGCTCACCTGCCGTGAAAATTTTAAAGCCCAAGCTTTCAGCTTCAGCCAAGGCTTTCTTGAGGATAAACCTTGGATCGCCTTCGTAAGCTTTTTCTCCAGAATAAACATCGCAAAAATAAACTTCTGAATCGTTTAGCTTGAATCTTGAGCTTTCATCCGGCTTGAGCCTCATGTCGCTTTCGAATCTCCTAGCCAAGCCAAGAATAGAAGAACCATCGAACCATATTCCCTTTTCTTTTGATTCTTTGAATTTTCTTTCAGAGATAAGAACTTCTTTTAGAGTACCATTTATGTCAGAAAATCTCAAACTTATAAAGCCCATATTTTTTCTTTGGATTCAATCTTTAAAAACTTTTCAAGAAGTCTTGAATTTTGACAAGATATATGTGATAAAAACTGCAAGAAAACTGATTGCTAAAGCAGCATAAAACTTGTAGTAAACTTCACTTTGAGACGGTAAAAAAGTTGTTATCGCGCTTCTTATAGCTTCATTCCAGCTCAAAGCTGCAACAAGGCTGAAAGAGGAAATTAGCAATGTGATCAAGTTTTCCTTGAAAACTCTCCTGAATTCTCTCAGTTCATTTTTTATAGCGATTCCTCTACTCTGGAGCTTCCATTTATTGTTACTCTTGAACTTTTTGATGAGATGAACAAAAGGACTCATAGAGAAATAGTTTTGTTTTTCCTATTTTTAAATTTTTCTTTTGTTTTTCCTTAGAAAAATACAAAAATCTCTGCTAGTACCACTGCAAGTAGTTAGATGACTTTCACCTCCATATTCACAATAGCTCCAACTATCTAGGTTAGTGCCTTCAAGTACATTTTTTGCTATATTTCTCCAATTTGGCTTGAAATATTCACAAAAACCTAAATCTATTCTAGTCCTTTTTTGTATTTCGTAGAATACCATTTCTCTTATAGGAATATTGAACCAGTCAAACCAATTCACACTATAAGTTCTTGAAATACACGACTCAAGGTATAACCACCTTTCTTCCCATTTATTGATTTCTTTTAATTTTTGTTTCGACGATTCATCAGAAGCAATGTCATCTACAATTTTATTAATGATTGTATCCAAATCTTCTATTTTTTATTTCTTTCATTCATATGAAGAATAGTCCATAAAAGGATTTAATCTTGATGGGCCCGGAGGGATTTGAACCCTCGACCTTCCAGAGATTTTTCAGTACTATCCTTTTGAATTTATGGATACGATTGGAGTAATAATTCCAAAACTTTACACTTTTCATACCCCACCCAGACAGGGCGTTTGGTTTTGGCACACACCTTAACACCTGAAGTAAAATTAATAAGACGTGCAAATTTCCTAATATTTTCTCTAGAAGAAATTTTTATGGCTTTATTTGATTTGTCATCTATAACTCTAATTCCTACTGATTTATGAAGTTTTATTATTTGATTTCTTAATTTTTCACTAAAACATTTAGCTCTAAGGTAACGACTTTTACCATAGAAGCCAACAGTACCTTCATCATCCCAAAAAACCCTTAATGCTAGGAGTCTAATTGAGGGTGAACCATTCATTATTTCTTCTGGAATTCTAGCTTTATTTTTATCTTTATTTTTAATGTAAGCCAAAATATCGAAAAATGCCTTTTTAGAAGCAAATTCTACATTAGTAACAGGATGTTTCCATTTTTGATAATTTTCTAAATTATAAACAACCTTCATATCTGATATAAATTGCTTGATAAGTTTTTGGTTAAAGTTAGAATAACCTATAAAGAAATGGTCTTTATAACATCTAATCCAGCCGTCACATAAACAATGCATTATTATTCTTGCTTTCTTAAGTTCCACCTAAAATCACTTTTTTACACTTATACACATATTTGTATTTTATATATTTAAGCTTTACGGTTAAGTGTAAAAGTTTATATAAGAAAACATAAAATTGTATTATGGGAAGAATAGATATAATCTTAAACGATGAACTGGAAAAAAAATTTAGACACGAAGTATCTAGGAGGCTTGGATACAAAAAAGGTAATATAACTATCGCTATTCAAGAAGCTATAGAAGATTGGATAAAAAAGAGTAAAAAATAGTTCGATAAGTGGGCCCACGGGGAATTTCAGCTTTCGCC
>JAWBNW010000013.1:0-14773 GCA_039000685.1 Candidatus Aenigmatarchaeota archaeon | reverse complement strand
AAAAGAAAAGAGTTTTAGCAGCTATGAAAACAGGAATCAAAAGAGTTTTTGAAATTAAAACAAACAATAGAACTATATATGCCTCATATGACCATCCTTTCTTGAAAGTAACTCCGCTCAAAACTGATAAGAAGGGTAGATTTTCAAAGTTCACGCTCGAATGGATACCAGCAGAGCTTCTCAAACAAGGAGATTTGGTAGTGGTTGCGAGAAAATTACCAGATTTTGGAAAAATCAACAAACCTTATGATGAAATTTACTTTAATGAAAAATTCTGTAGATTGTTTGGGTTCTTATTAGGCGATGGTTGGATTACAAAAAGCAAAAAAAGTTGGAAAATTTGCTTTTCACCTTCTTTGAATGAAGAAAACAACAAAAAATATGCAAATTTGATAAGAGAAGTTTTTGGAATTGAAGTTAAGAAAAGCAAGAACTGGTACTACGCAAACTCTAAAACAGCATATGAAATCTTAGAAAATTTGGGACTAAAGAAGTATTCACCAGAAAAAGATATACCGTCCTGGGTTTTTGAACTGCCCGACAGCCATAAAAAAGAGTTTATTCTTGGTTTAGCAGATGCTGATGGATCTTATTACATAAAAGAAGGGAAGAATGGGAAAAGATGGGTAGAGTTAAGATTTGAAATGAGAAGTGAAGAGCTCATCAAAAGATTAAAAGTACTCTGTGATTATCTTGGACTTAGAACAAGTAATGTGTCTTCAAGAACAAGAGAAATTAAAGCTCCAAGCTCTAAACAAAAATTAAAAACAACAACATGGTGTTTAAGGATATATAAAATCTATCAATTGGACGAGAGCCTAGAAAAGAATAGAGAAAGAAAGGGGATTGGATTTTTATACGGATATAGAGGGTCTACAAATTCTGAATTTTTCAAACATTTTGGCTTTGCAAGAATAAAATCTGTAAAATACGTGGGAGGGGAGGAAGTTTATGATATAACTGTGGAAGGAAGTCATAATTTCATAGCAGAAGGTTTTGTTGTACATAATACTGGAACAGGAAGTTTGCCTGTTGTTGCAGAAATAGCAAATAAATTGGGGATATTATCAATTGCTGTTGTTACTTTGCCTTTCAGTATGGAAGGTAAGCAGAGAATGACAAATGCAAGAGAAGGTTTGGAGAATTTGGAAGATCATGTGGATACTATGATAGTCATACCGAATGATAGGCTTTTGGAAGTTGTTCCGGATGTCTCTCTTGCAACAGCTTTCAAAATTTGTGACGAAGTTTTGGTTAACGCTGTCAAAGGGATTGCGGAGCTTGTGACCAAACCGGGTTTGGTCAATCTTGATTTTGCTGATGTGAGGAGTATAATGAAAAATGGTGGGTTGGCGATGATTGGGATGGGAGAAAGTGATACTGAGAATAGGGCAGTGGAAGCTGTTGAAAGGGCTTTGAGCAATCCTTTGATTACTGTAGATGTAAATGGCGCAACTGGGGCTTTGATAAATGTTATAGGTGGGCCAGACATAACTATAAGGGAAGCTCAACAAATAGTTGAAGCTGTTTCAACAAGGCTTTCACCTGAGGCAAAGATAATTTGGGGCGCACAAATAGCAAAAGAGTTGGGAGAGACCTTGAGAGCCATGCTTGTGATAACTGGCGTCAAGTCGCCGCAAATTTTTGGGCCTACAAAAAAATGGACAAAAGAGGAGAGAAAAGATATAGAAAAAATATTGGGAATCGATTTCGTTGATTGATTTCTGGTGTTGATGATGAAATTAAACATGAGGGAAAAATTAAAAGAGTATGTGCGTGTTATAAAATTGAACAAAACTCCGGCCAGAGAAAATTTTTTGGAAACATTGAGAATTTGTGTTTTGGGTATTTCAATTCTTGGTTTGATTGGATTTATTTTTTACATAATTTCAATGATTTTTGGTTTATAGAGTGATTGAAATGATTTATAGCATCAAAACTGTTGTTGGGAGAGAAAATGTAGTGATGGAAGCAATAGCAGCAAAAGCTAAGACCGAGAATTTGAATATTCAAAGTCTTTTCCATCCAGAGGAAATAAAAGGCTATATTTTTGTCGAAGGAGATATCAAAGATGTTGAAAGATCGATTCAAATGGTCCCCCATGTTAGAGGCTTAATTAAAAAACCCGTTGATTTGAAAGAAGTACAAAGATTCTTGCAGCCAAAAACTGTAGAAGTTGAGTTGAATATAGGAGATGTAGTTGAGATAATAGGTGGACCTTTTAAGGATGAGAGAGGAAAGGTTACCAGATACGATAAAGTGAAAAGGGAAGTTACGATTGAGCTTATAGAGGCTGTTGTGCCAATTCCAATAACAGTGAGCGTAGAATTTGTTAAACTCTTAGAAAGGGCCGGGAAGTGAAATGTCTGAAAAAGAAGTTATTGAGCTCTTGATAGAGGGTGGAAAAGCCTCTCCTGGTCCAACAACAGCTCCCAAACTTAGTGCTTACAAGCTAAACATAGGAGAAGTTTTCAAACAAATAAATGAAAAGACAAAAGAATATGAAGGTATACAAGTTCCTGTGAAATTGGTGATTGATAAAAAATCTAGAGAGTATAGTATTGAAGTTGGGATTCCTCCGGTCTCAAGTTTAATAAAGAAAGAATTGGGGATCGTGAAAAAAGAAAAGAAAGAAGAAGCCACTCAAACGGGGGGAGAAAAAAAAGAAGCCGTTTCCATTGGAAATTTGACAATAGAGCAGTGCGTGAAGATTGCAAAAATGAAGATGAAAGATATGTTGGCAAAGGATTTGAAATCTGCTGTTAAAATTGTTCTTGGTACAACAGTGAGTATGCCGGTGACCATTGAGGGTAAAAAACCGAAAGAGGTTTTAAAAGAAATTGAAGAAGGCAAGTACGATAATCTTTTTAAATCTTAAAAATAAATGAAAAGTAACCCGCTCGACTGCTTAGGCAGGAGGGTTTCAGATGAAAGAAAAAATTTTGAAAGCAATTGGGGAATTGAGAAATAGTTCTAAGAAAAGGGGATTTTCTCAAACTTTTGATCTTATAGTTTCTTTGAAAGAGTTCGACATTAAGAAGACAGAAAATAAATTCACGGAAGATGTTATCTTGCCTTATGGAAGAGGTGAAGACGCGAAAATTGTTGTTTTTTCTGACACAATAAAAGACCTTGATTGTGAGATATTGAGAAGTGGGGACATTGAAAGATATTCTAAAAATAAGAGGGAAGCAAAGACTCTTGTGAAAAACACTGATTTCTTTTTTGCTGAGCCTAAGCTGATGGTTCTAGTTGGAAAGGCTTTTGGTCAATTCATGGGACCAAAGGGGAAGTTACCAAAAATAATCACGGGCGATATCGAAAAAATTGTTAAAGATTATAAAAAGGCTGTAAGAATAAGAATAAAAGATGCTCCAGTGATTCAGTGTGCTGTTGGTAGAGAAAATATGAAAGATGAAGAAGTGGCTGAAAATGTTGAAGCTGTTTTAAAGGCTATACAAGCTAAGTTGCCAAGGGGAATTCAAAACATCAAGACTGTCTGGTTGAAATTCACGATGGGAAAGCCTGTGAAAGTTGAGGTGTGAAAATGGTTAAAGAAGAAAAGATGAAGAAAGTGGAAGAATTGAAGAAAATGATAGAGGAATTCCCAGTTATAGGAATTGTTGATTTGTATAAATTTCCGAGTAGGGAACTGCAAGAAATAAGAAAAATGATAAGTGATAGTGGTGTAATAAAAGTAGCAAAGAAAAGTATTCTTCTTTTTGCCATAAGACAAGCTAGAAAAGAAAAAATACAAGAAATGGAAAAAATGGTTCCAAATCAAGCAGCAATAGTTCTCACGAAAGAAAATGCTTTCAAAGCTTACTTGAAGTTAACTTCTTTGAAATTTGAAACTTATGCGAAAGAATTTGATATTGCCCCAAATGACATAGTGGTTCCGGCTGGTCCAACAAGTCTCTTAGCGGGGCCTGTGATAAGTGAGTTGACAAAGGCTGGAATTCCTGCTGGGGTAGAAGAGGGAAAAATTGCCATCAAAAAAGAAGTTACTGTTGTCAAGGTGGGAGAAAAGATTTCAAAAGAAGTGGCTAATGCCTTGAGAAAACTTGAGATTAAGCCAATATCTATTTCTCTCAATATTGTTGGTTTTTATGATGGTGGGATTATCTACCCGAGAGATATTTTGGAGCTTGTAAAAACTTTCCCTGAAAAATTGGGTCTTGCGCATCAATATGCTGTGAATCTTTCTGTGAATATTTGTTATCCGACAAATGAAAATATAAAGCTTTTGTTGATAAAAGCCTTTAATAATGCAAAAGCAATAGAAAAAATTGGAGGTGTGGGTTAATGGAATACGTGTATTCGGCCTTGCTGCTTCATCAGGCCAAACAACCAATAACTGAGGAGAATGTAAAAAAAGTTTTAGAGGCAGCTGGAGTTGCAGTGGACGAAGCAAAAGTTAAAGCATTAGTTGCTAGCTTGGAAGGTGTAAACATAGATGAAGCTATTCAACAGGCTGCAATAGCTGTAGCGGCTCCTGTGACAGGAGAAGAGAAAAAGGAAGAAAAGAAAGCTGAGGAAGAAAGTAAGAAAGCTGAGGAAGCAGCAGTCGGTTTGAGCTCGTTGTTTGGCTAAGAAGGGATTAAATGGAAGAATTAATTCAACTTGCAGAAAAAATAAAGGATAAAGAATTGAAGAAAAAAGTAATAGAGATTCTTAAAGACCCAAAACTCTCCCACGAAGAGTTCAAAAAATATCCAAGAGAAGAAATTGAAAATGTGAGAACTCCGTTCACTGTTGCTGGTCATGGAACTGTTGAGAGAGCAGACTTATTGAATCACATTGTCTCTGTGACAGAGCTTTGTATTAAAACTGCAGAAGATTTGGAGAAAAATTATGGTATACCAATAAACATGGATTACTTGATAGCAGGTGCTTTGTTGCATGACATAATGAAAATCTTTGAATGGAGAATTGAAGGTAGTGAAACCAAGCACACTGGAATTATGCTCGATCACTCTATGCTTGCTGTGGCAGAACTTTACCATAGGGGTTTCCCAGAAACAGTTATTCATATTGTTGCTTCGCATTTTGGTGAAGCTGGTCCCACACCTCCAAGAAATTTCGAAGCTTTGATTTTACATCATGTGGATAGCCTTGTCTCGATGGTGGAGTTTCACCTCTCAACTCCAAAAGAACAGCCACTCCAGCTTCTTCTTCTTGATGAAGAAACTGTGAAAAAACTTACGGGTGAAGGAACTGAAAAGGCTTGAAGAACTTTTTCAAACTGGAATAGAATTCGCCGAGAATATCAGAAATGGAGAGAAAGTCGTTTTGGTTTATGATACTGATACCGATGGCATTGCTTCTGCTGTTTTGGTTCTCAATGTCCTTGGAAAAATTGGAAAAAGAGTTAAGACTGTACCAATGAAATTTGGTGACACAGAAACCCTTAAAACAAAACTCAAGAAATTTGAAAAAATCATAACCGTTGATGTTCCAATTGACTTGATTGAAAAAAATTTGTTGAGTTTGGGAAAAAATATGTTGATTATTGACCATCATCCTGGAAGAGATTTAAATTCTGAAAAAACAATCTTGATCAACCCTAGATTAGAAAGACCTGAAATTTACCAACCAACGAGTTATGTTGTTTACAAAATGTTCAAAGATTTAATAAAAGAAAAAAAATGGGTTTCTATCTTGGGGACGGTCGGTGATATGGGGATTGAGGATTGCAAAGATTTGGTGAAAATCAGAAACAAGAAAGATGTTTGGAAGAGCAAGTTCGGTAAGGCTGCCATGTTACTCACCGCCTCAATTGCCGTTTTGGGGCCGGAGAGGACTTTGAAAATTCTCCTTGACTCAAGAAATTTGGAAGAATTGGTGAAAAATGAAAATATACTTCGTGCTTCTTTAAAATTCGATCAAGAACTGAAAAGATGTAGAAAAGAGTTTGAAAAAAATTTAGAAACTCGTGGTAAAATTTTGATATCTAAAATTAAACCAAAATATAAAACAGTGTGTTCTGCTTTGATAACAAAGTTTGCGACAGAAAATCCTGAAAAGATAATTTTTATTTTTGAAGAAAAGGAGGAATTCACAAGGATTCATGGTAGAAACAGTATCGGTAAGATTGATGTTGGTAAATTGTTTAAAGAACTTGGGATTGGTGGGGGACATAGAGAAGCTGGGGCCGGGACTATAAAGAAAGATGATGAAGAAAAATTTAAGATGAAAATTTTAAACAAATTGAGAGATTTTATAGGCTAGAAAAGCTATTTAAACCCTTATTTAGAACAAAATAAGGATTCAAATTGATTTTTCTATGAATTCATCGGAAATTTCGGAAATTTGGTTGGAAAAGACACCTATAATCCATTGCCCAATTATTCAAATGTGAAAGACATGAGATGTTTGAGGTGCAAGTCGCTGAGAACATTTGAATTCATAGACGGATTTGGTCAGAAGAGAATATTTTGTAAAGACTGTTTTGGGAGCTTCCTTGAAAACAGGGCAAGAGAAATAGAATCTCAGAAGAACCTGCATGAATTTAACCTTGAACTATATCACAAGCTTGGGTTCCATCATTAGGTGAGATGGATGGAAGAAGTTGCAAGAATCCAAATTTCATTTTTGATGGATAGAGGAGTTAGAAAGGTTAGGACAAATGTAATCTCGGGTGGGAAGGTTTGGGGTTCCCTGAGGGCTATTTGATTCTTTTTTCCTCCTCCTTTTTTAATTTTTTGAGAGAAATTTAAGTTAGGTGATAATATGAAAATGTTCTTAGATATAGAATGCACTAACATAAGTGCTGATATCGGGCAAATTGTGGCAATTGGTATAATCAAAGAGGGCAAAAAAGAAGTAAAATTTGTCGAGAGTTTAGAAAAGGAAAATGAGGTTTTGAACTGGTTCAAAAAAGAACTAGAAAATTGTGGTTTGATTATAACTTGGTATGGGTCCAAATTTGACATACCTTTTATTTTAACCAGGGCTGTAATCAATAACATAGACTTAAGCAAATTGTTAAAAATACCTTCTTTGGATCTTTGTGAGTTTTGTAAGAGAAATTTTCTTTTCACCAAAAACAGTTTGTCGGAAGTTTCAAAATCTCTCGACATTCCAAAAGATAAAGAAATTGGTGGAAAAGACGTCCTTAGTCTATACATAAAAGCTATCGGTGGCGACAAAAGAGCAAAAGAAAAAATAGTTAAACATTGTTTGGATGATCTTGAAGCTTTGGAAAAGATCTTTAAAAAACTGGAGCCTTACTTGAGCTTAACGACAAAAAATCCATGATCTTTATCATAAGGGTCTA
The DNA here is from genome assembly GCA_039000685.1 of Candidatus Aenigmatarchaeota archaeon. Taxonomy (GTDB): domain Archaea; phylum Aenigmatarchaeota; class Aenigmatarchaeia; order CG10238-14; family SCSR01; genus JAVZGQ01. Next base: position 7,494 of record JAWBNW010000013.1, on the reverse strand, counting down.
GTTTCACAAAATCTAAAATTTCGAATCTTTCTTCCAGCTTTTTTCTTGTTTCTTTGTAAATTTCTTCTGGTTTCTTGAGAACATCTATGCTTCTAGATTTGATGGCAATCATGCCATATCCTTTTGGTTTAAGGAATTCTAAACAATTTCTTATAAAAAGCTCGATTTCATCTGGACTTGCAACATCACAGTAAACAACATCAATTTTTTCTATTACAATGTCGCGATATTCTTCTGGTTTTCTGGCGTCTGCAAGAATCGGAACTATATTCCCTCTTTTTTCAGCATGAGATATCAATTCCCTTAGAACTCTTTCTGAAAATTCCACACCATAGATAATTCCCTCTTTCCCAACAATGTCACTGAGATGACTGGCAGTAGTGCCACTTGCGATCCCGAGATATAGAATCTTTAGTCCTTTTTTAATCGGAAACTCTCTTACTCCTTTTTTAATCGCTGCCGCTGGCTTGCTTCTCCAAACATCCCAAACCCTGTATTCATTCTCCCCAATTCTTACCAATTCTTCTCCGTATACTTTTTCTCCTGGTAAAAGATTCAAGGTGGCCAATTTTCCATCAATTAAAAAAATTCCATCGAATTTCTCATGTTTTTTTGCTTTCATACAAACACTTATTTTATAATCGAAATGAAAATATATTTTGTATGGATGAATTAGAATATTTAATAAATTTGGGGTTTGTGGTATTACAGATTTATGGTATAGTAAGTTTAGTGGCTTTCATACCTGCCATGGTGGATATTTTAAGGTCAAAGAAAAGTACAAAATACAAGTTTGTTTGGTTGGCAATTTGTTTAATCCTTGGAATTATCGGAATTTTGATCTATTGTTTGATAGAAAAGAAGTTTTTAAGGTTTAGAAGATAAAGCTTTCTTAACTTTTTCTTCCAGTTCTTTCTTAAGTTTATCTCCTTTGTATTCTTTTGAGTAGAAGTCGAGTTTTGCAGCAATAGAAAGTTTTGCAGCAACTATCCTAGCAACTTTGCCCTTAAGTTTTTCCGGTGCATTCAAGACCAAAGGGTGGTTGTAAATCATCCCAAATCTAGGTGATTTGCCTTTACCGTGTAAAAATCTGAAAAGGCTTTTTTCTGCCCCCATGAGCTGGATGGCGCTTGAAGGCATTTTGGCCAGCTTCTCAAGACCCCCTGCTTTGGCTATAAGTTTGGCTGAAAGCATTGAACCGGCGAGCTCTGTGAAATTTGGGGAAACTTCCCTCAAAATTTTTTCCATTTGTTCTGATAAAACATCTCTGAGCTTGTAAAAATTTAGAATTTCGGTTGCAATTGATTGAACTGTTTTTATTTCTTCCTCTCTAAAGTCTGCTCCCATGCTTTTTTGAGCAATTTGGCTTAATTCAGGATCTTCTATTTTTTCTCTTGATCCGTATTTCTCTATTATTTTTGCATATTTTCTGTGGTCTTGAACCATCTTATCCATCTCTGGGAAATGTAAGCTGTAGAATTCTCTCAACCTTTCAATCAAGACGTTTGTCATCTTGTCTATCTCTTCAATTATCTTCACAATTTGGATTGCAAAACTGTCTTTTTCTATTGCCCCCTTGATTTTGGATTTTGTGAGTTCTATGTTGATTTTAGTCAAAAGTTGGTTGAATTCTGTTTGGTCTTTGGCAAACTTGTGCTCCAAGGCCAGATTTCTCAAGTTTTCTTTAACAAATTTCTCTGCTTTGTTTTCTTTTTGAGAATTGACGCCTTCTTTTTCAGTTGAAAAAAATATTTCTCTGAAACACTTTTTTTTCAGTTCATCTTGTACTTTCTTTTCTTCTTCTATGATTTCTTTCTTAGAAGCTCTAAGCTTTTCTGCTATTTTTTCTGGATTTTTCTGAAAGGGTTCGAAATGAATTATTTCATTTTCTTCAGTAACGCCAAAAACCCCTATGAAGGTTGTAACTATGTAAGCACGCATAGTTTTTTATTTATTGATTAAGATTAAAATAGATAGATGCGAGAGCATTTAATCTTTGCAGGAATTTTGCTGATTTTTGTTGGGATACTGATAGTTTTTTTAGGGGTAATTTTGGGCTCAAAAGAAAATGTAAAAACTGAATGGGGATTTTTTGGTTTAATAGGTCCCATACCATTTGGGATTTGGAACAGTAAAGGGGCCTTTATATTAACAATAATGATTTTTATAATCTTGATGTTAATCTTAATTTTAATAAAAAAGTGGTAGTATGGCAATAAAACTCTGGCTAACGATGAGTTTGACGCTCTTTTTGTTATTTGGATTTCTGTTTGGATTGCTTGCAGCCATAGGTTACTTCTTTGATGTTTCCGGCTACATAATAGTGGCTATGGCAATACTGCTTGTTTTTATTCAATGGTTAATTGGACCGAAAATAATTTGGTGGACTACAAACATGAGGCTTTTAGAAAAGAATGAATATCCTTGGCTCTGGGAAACAGTGCAAGAGCTTTGTAGAAAAAATAAAGTTCCTATACCAAAAATTGCTTTGGCAAGAGTTGGATCACCGAATGCATTTGTTTTTGGAAGAACTCCTGGTTCAGCTGTTCTAACGGTTACTCAAGGTTTACTGAACAATTTAACTCAAGAAGAAGTAAAAGCCGTTGTGGCACATGAAATTGGTCATATCAAGCACAAAGACATGATTGTGATGACAATAGTTTCAGCTATACCAATATTAGCATATTTTGTTGCTAGGTTTTTGATTTTTGCTCCTTCGAGAGATAGGAGAAGAGATGTTGGCGCGGCCGTCTTAGTTGGCTTTGTAGCTTATATTGTTTATTTAATTTCCAACTTGCTCGTACTTGCTCTTTCAAGGCTTAGAGAATATTACGCGGATAGGTTTTCTGGTATAAACACTAAACCCAAGTTGCTGGCAAGTGCTTTGGCAAAAATAACATATGGTTTAAGTATGTCTTCAGAAAAAATTGAAAATTCTTCTGTCAGGTCTTTTTTCATAGCAGATCCCGTATCAGCTACAACTGAAGTGAACAAACTTTCTTCTGAATATTCGGATTTGAATTTAGATGAGGGGGAATTAAAAAAAGCAATGGAGTGGGAGAAGAAAAACCCGTTAATGAGGTTTTTAGAAATATTTAGGACGCATCCTCTAACTTTTAAGAGGATTTTGGCTCTAAGAAATTTGGAAAAAGAATTGGCTAAATCTTAATTTAACCTATATTTAATTAGTGATTTTTTGAAAGAGAAAGAATTGATCTTGCTTTTGTCAAAAGATTCTTCTTACTTGGTAGAGGTTGGAAAAGGAAAACTCCAAACAAAAGATGGAATTTTTGATTTAAGTGAAACTTTAAAGAAGAAGTTTGGAGATAAGATAAAAACTCATCTAAAAAAGGAATTCAAAATAGTTAAACCGAATTTGATTGATCTTTTGGAGAAAAAAGCTGAAAGAGGGCCGCAAATAATAATGCCAAAAGATGCTGCTTTAATTCTATCATATACAGGAATTTCTCCCGGAAGTTTTGTTGTTGATGTAGGAACGGGTTCTGGTTTTTTAGCCATTTTCTTGACAAATTACATAAAACCTGGAAGAGTTGTGAGTTATGAAAGGGGAAGAGAAATGTTAAAAATAGCTAAGAAGAATGTGGAACTTTCTGGTCTTTCAGACTTCATTAAAATAAAAAATAAAGATGCAATTAAAGGAATTTCTGAGAAAAATGTTGATCTTGTGACTGTTGATATTCAAAATCCTGAAAGGGTTGTGGGACATGCTCACAAGGCTCTAAAACCAGGTGGTTGGCTTGTTGTTTATTCACCAACAATAGAAGAAGTGATTGCTGTAACAAAGAAAATGAGAGAGTTAAACTTTTCTTATATTAAAACAGTTGAAAATATAGTAAGAGAATGGCAAACTGAAAGGACTACAAGACCTAAGACCATGGGGATAATGCATACTGGTTTCATAACTTTTGCAAGAAAGGTGAAATAATGGGAGAAATAAAAAAAATTCAAGGTCCTCCTGAAATTGCTCCAGAACCGTCCCCATCGATAACACCTGAAATGCTTAAAGATGTTCTTGAAATTTTAGAAAGTAAGGGGATGATTCACTACACTGCCACTGGAGCTTATATACCAACAGAAAGTGGGTGGAAGCTTTTAATGGAATTGAAGTCTGTAAGAGAAGAAATTTTTGGCCACGGACATCCGGAAATCAAGGCTTCTGATAATTCGACGATAAGAATAACAAAAGGTTTAGATATTGATGATGCAACAATTGCCGTTAATGTAGACAAAGCTTGTAAGGATTTAAGTGAAGATTTTAAAGCCGCAATCAAAAGTGCGAGAAAAGTTGAGGTGAAAATTGAAGTAGAAGGAGAAGGAGAAGTTTTTGTTGCTTATGGTTCACCTGCCCTTAAACTAACAAGTAAGGAAGAAATTGTCATAAGGAAAGATTCTCTTGTTGATGGTAAGACTGTTGCTATTCTTTCGGATAAATCTGCTAACGAGCTTAAGCAAAGCTTGATTGAAAAATTGAAAAATTCTCAAACAAGAGTCAAAATAAGTTTAGAAATAAAACAGTGAACTAATTCTTATTAGGGGGTTGTAGTCTAACTTGGCTAGGACACCAGCCTCGGGCATTGAAGGGAACGCTGGCAATCTGGGTTCAAATCCCGGCAACCCCATTGGAAATGTAAGCCATTGTTTTATTTTTAAAAATTTTTTAGTATTTCTTCAAAGTCGCTTGTTGCTCAATCTTCTTCTCATCTTTTTTTCCTTCTAACTGATCTTTAATGGTCTTGGCAACAGTTGGTCCCACCATATAAGAAAGTTTCTCCACGGAAACTTTTCTCAAATCTTCTATAGATTTTAACCCAGAATTGAAAAGCTTTCTTGCCCTAACCCTACCAACTTGTTTTAGCCTAACCAAAGGAATTAACTCTTCTCTAACACCATATTCAAGCCTAACTCTAACTTTTCTTATGTGTTTTAAGAATTCTTTGCATCCAAGCAATAAAGCAAGTTCTTGCAAAGAATAAACAAGCCAGTCTGCAATTTCTCTTCTTCCATAAAATTCTCCTGGCGCAACTCTGAATTTTGTCAAAATTTCATCTTCTGTTGCTTCTTCTATCCAAGCTTCAAACATCAAGGCAGTTTTCAAACTTCTTAAGAAATCGTCAAATTCTATTTCTGATTCATCTGGAATAGTTTGCAAAAGCTCTTCCTCTCTTTTGACAACTAAATCTTCTAGCTCAGAAAACTCCCCAGCTCTGACTGAAAGCAAAGGTCTCATTTCTATTGTGTTTGAAATCAATTGCAAAATGCCAAAAGGTGAAATTTTTCTTTCTGTTGCCCTCTTTAAAGCTTGAATGAAATTGAAGGCTGTGAAAGGATCAATATAAAGCTCAGAAACTCTTTTGCCTATCCTTGTTGCAAAAATCTTTCCTCTTTTCTTTGAAACAAATTTCCATTCTTCCAGTTGCTCCAAAATTCTTTCTATTTTTTCTTCAACCAAAGAAATTTCCCTAAACTGAGAAGCATAAAAAGTTTTTGAGAAAAAATTTTTCAAAGATTCTTCTGAATTGCAAAAGTTCGTAGCTATTAAAGCTAATGTGTGCATCCTTAAAATTGGTTCAACAGCAAGTTTGGATTGAATGTTTTCAAGCTGGCCCATGATGAAATGGTCTATCAATTCATGAGCTTCTTCTTCAGTTCTTGCTATTAAAATAGATTCTCCAAATTCATCATAAGCTGGTCTTCCTGCTCTCCCGACAAATTGTTTATACTCGAGAACAGGAATGTAAACTGCCCCAAGACCAGGATAATATCTCTTTGCATCCTTTATGATGACTCTGAAAGCTGGTAAATTCACACCGAAAGCCAAAGTTGGGGTTGCCACTATAATCTTGATCAACCCCTCCTTAAATTTTTCTTCTATCAGCCTTTTCTGTTTTCCAAGTAGACCAGCGTGATGAAAAGCCACTCCATTTTTAACACAAGCCGCAAGCTTTTTACACTGTTGTGTTGGGGCTTCCAAAACATTCAAAATCTCTTCAGCCAAATCATGAAGCTCTTTCTCTTCCTCTTTCTTCAAATATGGTCTTATTGCTTTTGTTAGATTTTCTGCCAGACTTTCTGCTGTTCTTCTAGTTGCAACAAAAAATAAAGCTTGTTTTTTGAGTTGTAAAACATTTTCAACAATAGCAGCTTCTGGCTCTAAATTGCTTAGCTCGTATCCTTTTTTGCCGTAAAAGAAAATCTTTGAATCGTGGTAAACCCCTTCATAAAGTTTAACTGGCCTGAAATTGCTTTCGAGCAAATGTGCATTCAACCATTCTGCAAGCTCTTCAGCATTGTTTATGGTTGCTGATAAAGCCAGTATTTGTGCTTTTGGCACAATCTCCATTAGCCTTGTTAATAAAATTTCAAGAGTTGGTCCTCTGTTGGGATCATTTAAAAGGTGTATTTCATCGACAACAATTAATCCAATCTCTCTAACCCATTGTACCCCATGTCTTATCAGAGAGTCGAGTTTTTCATTTGTACAAACAATTACATTGTAATCAGCGAGCCAAGGATCGGTTGAATCTAAATCACCAACAGAAATTGCAACTTTCCACTTTCCTTCAAAAAGTTTTTTGAAATATTCGTATTTTTCATTGGCAAGAGCAACCAAGGGGACTGTGTAAATTACTTTTTGTCTTGAAGAAGAAAGTTTGTTTATCATAGCTAAGGCTGCAATGAATGTTTTCCCACCTGCTGTTGGTAATGATATCACTAAGCTCTTGTCTTGAAAGAGTCTTTTTTTTACAACTTCTTCTTGTGGTGGAAAAAGTTCTGAGATTTTCTCTTCTTTAAACTTTTGTAAGAAGTGTTCCGGTATACCATAATTTGAAAGTTCTTCAATTTTCATACCATCTTATAATTAATTTTATAGAAATTTAGATTATGGTGAAAGAATTGATTTGCTTGGGAATCGAATCGACCGCCCATACTTTTGGGATAGGGATTGTAAATGAAAAAGGAAAGATTCTGGCTGATGAAAGAAGCATGTATAAACCTGAAATTGGTAAAGGGATAGTACCAAATGAAGCAAAAGCCCATCATGAAAATGTTTCTGAGACGGTTTTGAAAAATGTATTAGAAAAAGCTGGTTTGAAAATTGAAGATGTTGATCTGATAGCTTATGCGTCAGGTGCTGGTTTACCGCCTTGTTTATTGGTTGGTGCCAATTTTGCCAAAGAACTTTCAAAAAAAATTAACAAACCCTTGATTCCTATTTGTCACCAAATAGCACATTTGGAAATTGGTCTTCTGACAACAGGGGCTAAAGACCCTGTTTTTGTTTATTTGTCTGGTGGAAACACTCAAATAATAGCATTTGTTGAAAGTGTTTACAGGATATTCGGTGAAACTGAAGACATACCCATTGGGAATTGTTTAGATATTGTTGCAAGAGAAATTGGTCTTCCCATGCCAGGTGGTCCAGAAATAGAAAAATTAGCCGAGGGGGGAAAATATATAGAACTACCCTATGTT
>JAWBNW010000012.1:0-16017 GCA_039000685.1 Candidatus Aenigmatarchaeota archaeon | reverse complement strand
TGTTGCAGAAGCCGCCTGTTCCATTGCCTAGGAGCCAAACATATTCAAAGCTCGTGTTCTTGAAGAAGCCCCAGGCTTTTGGTGAATTAACACCTCCTGTTTGTAGGTTTGATATTGCTTCAGTCCAGTTCCATTCTATCCTACCTGCAAAGAAGAATTTGTTGTAAGTCTCGTTCTTGAAGACTATAACACCGCCTGCAGCATACTTTGTGGCATTGGCAGAGCCATAAGGTCTTTCTGTTTCGTCTGTTAGCGTATCGACGTAAGCATGAATATTGGTGACATTCAGGGAGCCTGTGTTGATGATGTCTAAGAGCTTGGTGCCGCCTGCATGAGCAGGCTGTGCTGTCCAAGATAAAATTGATGGTGAGACTGTTATCTCTGTGACAGATTGCACACCCACATATATACTTGCCGTGTCACTTACATCTTCTGCCAGAACTGAAAATGACAAAAGCAAGAAGAAGCTTAAAACTGTCACCAGAAGGACTAGGTTTCTTTTAATGTTAACACTACTGTTTATCTTCATATTTAATATTTTTGTTAAATATACTATTTAAATCTAATGTTTTTTTATAATTTTAACTGTAAAAGATAATATTCATAAAAAAAAATTGATTATCGCCAGAAAAAAATTAAAATAAAAAAACTTTTGAAACATTGGTTTTTAAAACTAAGTTAATAAATATTCTTAAACAGAAATATTAAATATATGGAAGAAATAAAGCAAAGGATTCTTCAATTGCTTGAAAAGGAACCAAGAGGCTTAACAATTCAAGACATTTCAAGATCCTGCAATGTAAATAGATTTAAAGCCACAATTTATGTTCACGAGCTTCTTGGGGAGGGAAAAGTTACTGAGAGAAAGATTGGAGCTTACAGATTGTTCAAACTGAAGAAAGCTGATCAGACATAGACTATGAAACCTGCTTTTTCCAATTCTTCTATCACATCTTTCAAGGCAATTTTAACTTCTTCTGTAGGGACTCCTGCCAATTTTGCCACTTCTTCTGCAATTTGGTCAAAAGTTTTTTTACCATCACACATCATCAAAAGCTTGCTTACCCACTTCTCCAGTTTCCACATCTTGCTACCGTCAAAAGTAGCATAGTAGGTTCCAAGATGATCGATTATCTTCAAGTTTTTTGCTTTCAAGAGTTTCTTTTCATCCATATTAAAACACTTATTTTAAACCTAATTAATAGTTAAATATGCGATTTTATCTATCATTAATTTTTGTTTCTTTGCTTGTTCTCTCTTCACCTGTCTTTGCGGCAGATTTCACTGTGGGTGTTTCCCCACCTGTGATAAATTTAGGTGAAGTTGAAAGAGGATCGACAAAAATAGTTAAATTCTATCTTGTGACGCCTTCAACTGATCCTTTGCTAGTTTACCTTGAAGCTGAAAATGGAAATTTAGATTTTTTCTCTTCAGATAGATATAGAGATTTGATTTTCAATTATTCAGAAGAGAGCACACAAGCTTGGGCAGAATTTTTGTCCAATCCCATAGAACTTAAACCAGCAAATGAAACTTTAAAGACTAGTGGAGGAGAAATAAGAGGGTGGAGAGAAGTAAGTTTCTTGCTCAATGTTCCAAAAAACGCTGAGCCTGGATATCATTTAGTTAAAATTAAACCTTCGCCTTCTCTTCCTTCTGAAGCAATAGGGCAAGCGGGAGCAAGGGTTGTTGCCATAACTTCTGTTGCAATTTTATTTAATGTTCCAGGAGAAGCAAAAAGGGGAGGAATAATTCTCGATGTGGTTGCTGGGAAATATGTTGGCAATAGGCTTGAAATCAACACTTATTTTCAAAATACTGGCAGCGTTACAATTTCTGCAAGAGCTTTACAAGAAATAGTTAAAGATGGTGTTTCAATAGAAAATCTGACTTCTTCCACCCAATTCCTAAAGCCTGGTGAAACAAAAATTTTCAAAACTTACTTGCCTTCAAACAAAATTTCTTACGGAAATTATACTGTCTTAACAACTGTGAGCTATACTACAGGCTCAACATCAAGAAATTCTACTTTAGTAATAGAAGCTTTACCAATAATAGAAAAACCGGAAGAAATTTTTTCTTGGTGGATTGTGGTCGTGATTTTAATTCTGTTGATAGCAATTGGTATATATAAGTGGTACAAATGAAAAAGTTCAAAATAAAATTCATGGTCGCTTTTTTTGCAACTCTTGCTCTACTCTTCATCTTATCTGGATATCAGCCTGGACCAAAAGAGTTTGTAACAAACAGGACTTTTGAAACTCGCTCGGATTTTTTCTTCAATTATGAAATAATAAGATATCCGTCAAGTGTTAGCGTTTCTTCTACAGGACCAACAGAAGAAAAGTTGAAAATAGGGGTTGTTGTAGATCCTTGGAACCTTAACTTTGGTATAATTCCTGTTGGAAAAAATTTTGGAACAAGGTTCATTGACTTGGAAAACCCAACTGATAAAGATGTTAAAATAAATTTTAAAGTTTATGGAAATATCTCGCCTTTTGTTAATTTCACTAAGAATGATTTCATTTTACACAAGAAGGAAAAAATTACAATTGAAGTTAAATTTTATGCTGAACAAGCAAAAATTGGAAATTATTCTGGTGAGATAGATGTCATCATTCAAAAACCAAAGTATGACTTCTTATACAATTTTTGGAGATGATTTCATGAAATTTCTGGCTTTCATTTTTTTCTTGATTTTATTTTTTACTTTGGTCGCAAATTCTGCCATAGTAGAAGTGAATGTGCCTAAATCTCTGGAAGGAAACATAAGCTCTTTTTCCTATGATTCTTCTACAGATATTTTGAAATTTCAAATTGAATTTTACAACACAGGAAGTGTTTCATATAAAACTAGAATTCGCCTAGATATTTTAAATGGATCTAGAATTGTTTTCACTGGTTGGAGCAAAGAAAACACATTAATGCCTGGAGATAGAAAGAATTTTGAAATCTATTGGTACACTAATTCTACAGGTAAATTCCATGCAAGGATTAGATCATATTTTGGGAATGAAATTTTTGAGAAGAATTTTGAAATAGAAAAGAAAAATTCTTATTCTCCAGAAGATATTTTTGAAATAAAAAATTTCAGAACTTATGAGGATTTCATTGTTTTTGATATCAAAGCCAAAAACAATGTGAGTGACATTGTAATTTTGCCTTCTGAATTTCCTCCTGGATGGATATTTGAACAAAAGAAGATTAATTTCCTTGGAGAAAATGAAGAAAGAACTGTAGCTATCAGCTATTATCCAACCGTCTGGACCGAAGAAAAGATTAATCTAATTGTGGCTTCGGATGGGGGTAAATATAAGAGCGAAGAGAGTTTTGAGATGAAGAAAGAAAGTGGGGTTTTTTGGTTTGTTTATTATTTCATGGATAAATTAAAACTCTTTCTGAGGGGGATTTGAGTTTTATATTGTAACAATATAGATACAATGATATAATAATGTTTAAATAATATAAAAAACAATATTGTAACTATATGGAAAAAGGGCTCATAGATAAGAGTGTGGAAGAGAAGATAATCCAAATTCTTAGCAAAAGAATCTTATCAACTTCTAGGCTTGCCAAAGAGCTCGGTATCAAAAGGTATGTGTTGATAGGCTATCTTGAAGCCATGAAGAATCAAGGCAAGCTAGAATTTCACAAAGTTGGAAAAGCTAATGTTTATACTGTTGCTAAAGGTGAGAAAAAATGAAAAAAGCAATTTTGTTTGCATTTGTAATTGGAATTTTAATTTTACCTATTCCTGCTCTTGCTTCACCAACAATCAATGAGATTGTTTTTAGCCCTTCACCTGACATTTGGGTCGATGAATCTCTGTTGATAAAAGTCAATTGTAGTGAAGGAGAAAATGTTTCTGCAAAGCTTGTTGGCAGTAGTGGATATATAATTTATGCAGAAAATTTCACTCGCAGCGATGAAATTTATTCTGCAAAAATTGATTCAACATACTGGAGGAATAAAGCAGATGCCTTTACAGCAATAATCAATTGTTCAAAAGGAAATGAATCTGATCAAAAAACAGCAAATTTCAATGTTTCTAAATTTGTGACAAGCATAACTAACATTTCCCCAACAACAATTTATCTTGGTGATATGATAGAGATTGGTATTTTAGTCAAGAAGAATGAACAGCCAATAAATTCTTCTGATGTGAAATTCAACATAACTCTTGATGCTCTACCAATAAAACCAGAAATAAGACCACCTTATGATCCAAATATTGGTTGGCTCATCTTTCTCAATTCTTCAGAAATAGCTGATCCCATCAAAACACATAATTTAAGAATATTTGTTTCTTATGATAGAGTTAATGCCACTGAAACTACTAGTTTTGTGATTCAAGAACCAATACAATTCTCGATAATAAGTGTGGATAAAACTTGGGTCAAACCAAATGAAACTATTAACTTGAAAATTCAAGCTTTTGACAGGGGAATTATCATTCCTTTGAATATGGAAAATCTAGCAGTCCAAATTGGATCAACTCAGGCTACTATTGCTACCATATCACCATCAGGTAATTATTATAATATAGCAATAATTGCGCCAAGCTTATCTTCTGGTAGTTATAACCTTGTAGCAACTCTCTCGCACAATAACTATTCTTACACGAGCAGTAGACCAATTGACTACATTGTCCCCATATCTGGAAGAATAACTGATGAAAATGATAAAGGAGTTTCTACAAGAATAAGCTTTTATTCGGGTGGTACAGAAAAACTTAGGCTCTACACAGATTCAGCAGGAACTTACTCTGGAAACTTGCCACCAGGAACTTATGATGTTGAATTTGTTTTTCCCCAATCAACTTTACGATTGTATGATGTAGAAATAAACAGATTTGAAGATCCTGTAAAATATTATTACTTTGGTTCGGCAGATGTCCCGGGCTTGAATGTTGTTGGTTTGTTTGTTTATGAAACTGATTTGAGATATTACAAAGCTTCGATAGAGATGAAGTATTCTGAAAGCAATGTTTTGAATGAGAATTTGCTTAAAGTTTACAAATGTGAAGATTGGAATTCTGGAAAGAAAGAATGTTATGGAAGATGGAATGAAATTGGTGCTTCAATCGATGTTATTAGAAACATGGTCTATGTCAACACATCAAGTCTATCTGCTTATGCAATTGGAACTGAGGAAAAGCTTTCAGTCGATTTCAACTTGAATAAAGAAATCTTTTACCTTAAAGACTTGGTCAAACTCAGGGGGATGGTTATAGACGAACAAAGAAATCCTGTTAGTAATGCTACCATAACTCTACAAATCAAAAACACTTCAATTAAAGAAAGGGTTTTTTCAGATAGCAATGGTTTATTTACAATAGAATTTTTATCTCCTGAAAAAGAAGGGAATTATTCTTTGATTTTAAGTGCAGAGAAACATCCTTACATAAGCTTTAATTCAACCTTAACTTTACAGGTCGTGAAAAGTAAAGAAATCTCTATTGTTTTTCCAGATACGATAAGAATAAATCAAGGTGAAAATTTCACTCAAGATTTCAGTGTTGTTAACATAGGTCAAGCCGAGCTTCATGACTTGAAAATTTTCATAGAAGGAATACCAAACGAATATTACATTTTGCAAGATGGGATAGAAAAGCTTGAGGTTAATGAAGAGAAGAAGTTGAAAATAGAGTTTTTTGTTCCGGCAAATGCTTCTGCTGGAACTTTGAGTTGTAAGTTAAGGGTTTTCAATGAAGAAGTTTCCAAAGAAAAAATCTTTGGCTTCACTATAATTGAGAAAAACCAGACTTTAACACAAAGAGTTACGCCTGTTGGGTTCTTTGGTAAAATAGTTTTGCCTCAAATAGCTCCAGATTGGATTTACATCTTGCTTTTCGCAGCAATTGCTTTTTCCCTTGCCTTTTTGCTCAAGAAAAGAAAAATTAAATCTCAAGATAGAGAAGAAATCAAAAATTTTCTTTCTGATGTGAAAGAATATTTGAAGAAAAAGGAAGAGAAAGCTGAGTCTACACAAGCCCAAAATTTAAAAGTCTCCACCGAAACTGAAGAAGAAATTTTGGAAGAAGAAAAGGGGATTGGTTAATGGTAAGAATAATTGATGTTTGCTCTGGCAAAGGTGGTGTGGGAAAAACCACGATAGCCGCAAATTTAGGTCTAGCTTTAACACAGCTTGGGAAAAAAGTTGCAGTTGTTGATTGCAACTTAACAACCTCACACTTGAGCCTGCTCTTTAGAAATTATTCTTACAGTTTGACTCTAAACAATTTTTTGAAGGGAGAAGCGAGATTTGAAGATGTTGTTTACACTCATCCTTCCGGCTTAAGAATTGTACCTGCTTCTCTTGAACTGAAAGATTTAGTTGATGTCGATGTTGGAAATTTCAGAGAAAAATTGAAAGAAAACTTCAAAGATTTTGATATTGTTTTGCTTGACTCGGCCCCCGGTCTTGGAAAAGAAGCTTTGATAGCATTGCAAGCAGCTGATGAAGTTTTGTTTGTTGCTAATCCCTACATAACTTCTTTGGTTGATGTGACTAAATGCAACAAATTGTTAAATTCTTTGGATTCTAGACCAATAGCTATAGGAGTTGTTTTGAACAGGGTGAGGAAAAAAACTTATGAAATATCTGCTGATGAAGCAAGAGAATTTACAGAATTGCCTGTGATTGGAATTGTGCCAGAAGATGAAAAAGTTCTAGAAAGTATTAACAAAAGAACTCTTGTTTCAATTTTGCATAAAAATTCCCCTTCAAGCAAAGCAATTTTTGAAATTGCTTCAAAGCTTGCTGGAATTGAATACAAAAAACCTAGCTTTTTGGAAATATTTTTTGGAATTTTCAAGAGGTGAATTTGTGAAAGCTGAAGCAATTTTTTTGAAACTTTTTTTATTGGCTTCGATCTCTTTCTTCCTTCTTATCTTTAAATTACCTATATCCCTTACACAAGGGGTTGACCCGACATCACAATTCAATCAAACTTCTTCCGCAAATGTCACAGGAAACGCCTCCACCGTAGATCAACAACAAATAGATTCTTACTTGAATTCTAACACCGATGGTTTAACTTGGGATATAACAGAAGCGGACATCACCCCATACTATTCTGGGCCAACAACATTCACCAATCAGAATGTCGGAGCCTTATCTGTCACCCCTTTAAATTCTGATAAGTTTGTAGTAAGCTGGTGTGAAAATTCAACAGCTTCTGTAAAATTTGCTGTTTATACTACTTATGGAAGCTTGTTAACAGGTCCTATAACAGTGGATACGAACACTTATTGCAATTATAATTCAGTTTCGGTTTCTGCTCTAAACTCAACCCACTTTGCCATAGCTTGGTATGATAGTGGTGAGCAAGACACGAGCTTTGTAGTTTATGACTACCAAGGATATTTAGGAATTGGGCCAATAGATGAAGATACTGATGTGGGGACAGCAAGTTGGTCCGCTTCTATTTCAGCTTTCAATTCAACCCACATAGTTATAGGCTATTTTGACAGTACAGATCAAGATGCAACTTTCTCGACTTGGAATTTAGTAACACAAACAAGAGTTGCTGGGCCTGTAGATGTTGATCAAGGAGTTTCAACAGATTGCTACAATGTTCATGTCGCAGCTTTGAATTCAACTCACTTCGCTTTCTTCTATTATGATGCAGGAAATACTGATGACGCTACATATGCTGTTTACACAATAACAGGAACTGCTGTTGTGGCGGCTACAGACGAAGATGCAGCAATAGGAAATTCTTATTCTTTAGCTTTAACTGCTTTGAATTCCACACACTTTGTTGTTGCTTACTACGATGCTGCTGATGGAGACATAACTTTCTCAATTTACAATAGCGCTGGAACAAGAGTTGTTGGGCCGATAGATGAAGATACTGATGTGGGAACAAGTGGAGCTTTTGTTTCTGTTTCTGCCATAAACTCAACTCATTTTATCATAGCTTATTATGATACTGTTGATGGAAACCATACATTTTCAATTTACAATTGGAATACAAGAATTGTCGGGCCTGTAGATGTGAGCTATGTAGCTTCTGGTTTGAAGTGGGTCTCTGCAGCCTCTTACTTGGCTAGTGTAAACTTAGGAATTTGTAATAAAAATTTCATTTTTGCTGAAGTTAATTCTACTAGTAGTGCAAGATTTTTCACTTACACGCCGTCTGGAACAGAATGGAATGGCTATTGCTCACCAATTTATCAGCTAAGCGTCGAGCACAATTCAACTGTTAGCTATGTTGGAAATTTGGTTAGCTTGAATGTTTCAATAAACTTCACTTCTACCGTTGACGATGTTTACAACATGACAATTTATGATTTTGTCAATTCAGATTGGGATGCTTCCCCTTGCCAGAATGTTTCTGTTTTTGCCAACAATTACTACACGATATGGTGCAATGTCACAACAAACCCACAAAACTACATCTCTGAGAATAAAGCAAGAGTAAGACTCAACTCTACTGCAGATGTTGATCAAGGAATTCTGAAAGAAGAGTATGTTCAATTTTATGTTGGCTATTCTGTAGGCTACTTGGAAGTTGAGCTAGTTTTGCCTAACACAGAAGAACCAAACAATGTGATTCAAAATTCTACTTTTCTCGTGAATGCAACTGTTTTTTGTAGAGATGCCCCCTGTGGCAATGTTTATGGCACTCTGATGTATAATTTGTCTTCTTCCTATCCAGACACACCAATAAACACAAGCTATGGAGATAAACCATTTTTCGTGAATGAAATTCCAGCTTTGGCAATGAAAGCTTGTCCGAACAATCCTTTGAATGCAGGTGACTTTTGCAATTTAACTTGGGTTGTTAACGCTTCAGGTGAAATAAACACTGATTGGAAATTTGGAATATACTTCAATTCCTCTTATTCAGAAGTTTGGCCAAATTTTACAAAAAATGCAACTGTTTCTATAGTTGGCTGTACTGTAGATTTCAGTTTGAGTTGGTCTTCCATAGACTTTGGTGAACTTTTACCGAACACTTACAATAACCCAGCTCCAGGAAATTCAAAGAATTTATACAACATAACGGTAAATCCGGGTAGCTGTAACTTAGACCTTTACATAAGAGGCACTGACTTAATCAACGCTACTTTTGGTTCTATCATAAAAGTTGGGAACATAAGCTGGAGCAACATCAGCAGCAATATCGAAGATGGTTTCTTCTCTTTGTCAACTCTTAATTCCATAATCAAGTTGAATGTTCCTGAAAAAACAAATATCACAACTTGGTATTGGCTGAATGTTCCCCCAGTTTATGCTGGTATTTACAATGGAACAATTTACATAACAGGTGTTAAGCATGAGTAAAATTCTTGGTGTTTTGGTTTTCTTGATTTCACTGCTTCAAGTCACAGAAGCTATGAATTTTGGTAGTCTTGTTAAAAAAGATTTTACAAGCATAGAAGCTAATGATACAGCCAAATTCACAATTCTTTTCTGGAACACAAAAGAAGATCCTTGTCAAGTTAAGCTAGAAGTTGTAGAAATTCCAAAAGATTGGTTTGTCAGTTTACAACCAAAAGAATTCATTCTAAGCTCTTCTGTTGGTGAAGAGTATGTAAGCTTGCCTTACACTTCAAAACCTGTGAAAGCTTTTCCCGTTGATGTCTTTGTTAAACCAGAAGATACTAAGCCAGGTTCTTACCAAATTGTCATTAAAGCCAAAGCTGGTCTTCCTTCCAGAGGCATAACTTTCTTCCAAGAAAGGGAATTCAAGCTCACAGTAAACATTCAAGGAGAAAAGGTTCAAGACAACGGAATTGAAGTACCAGAAAAAACCACAACTTTGCCATTAAGAGTGGAAAATTTGGAGCAAACTTCCTCTGTTCTCACTTATCTCTTTGTCATATTTTGCATTTTAGTGGTTTCTCTGCTAATATATAAATATGCGTAAAATCTACTTTGCCCTAATTTTGATTCTCTTGCTCGTATCTATTTTTATCTTGAGAAACTTTTTGTCAAAAGTTGGTCTTGTCGTGAACACCATAAATGTTTCTATTCAAGAAAAATTGATTGGGAAATTGCTCTTAGCCTTTAAACCTTATCTTGAAATTGGAGAAACTCAGCAGATAACAACAGAATTCATCAACATAGGAACAAAGCCTGTGACAGAAAAGATTGAAATAAGAGTGAGTGGCTACATAAACGGAACTTTAAGGCCTCTTGCTTATTATTATGATGTTTATGTTCCGTTGAACCCTGGGATGAGGAGAAGCTACAGCACCATCTTTCTCCCACCAAACATTGGTCTCTACTACATTCAAGCAAGATCATATTACGACACAAGAGTCGTGGAAGCATGGGGGGCTTTCTCAGTTTATTCTCCACCCCCACAGATCATTCCGGTCTACCCACCAGCCGCTGCTCCTGCCGCTCCACCAGCTCCTGTTCTTGGAATACCTGATTTAAGCTTAGAATATCCCTCTGGGGCCAAATTCTATAGAGGAGAAAAAAGACTGTTGAACATAACTGTGAAAAATATAGGAACTGCTGCACTGCACAATCTCAAACTTTACATGTCTATGTCTTCCCTAATCAATGTGGAAATTTACCCCAAGCAAGTTTCTGCCTTGGGTTTGAACCAGTCTGTTGTTTTTGTTGTCTCGATTGAAGTTCCTGAAAGCGTGGAAGTTGGAATTTATCCTCTTGAGTTTGAAGTTTGGAATGATGAGGGGGCGAAGAAAAGGGGAGAAATTGCCATAGAAGTTGTTTCTGTTGCTCCACCTGAAGAGGAAGAAATTTATAGCAAGATCTTGAACTATGAGTTCTTGATCTTAGAAATTCAAGGAGAAATAAATTCAGCTTTTTCAGAAGGATATGATGTTGCTCTTGCCAACCAAACCTTGAATTATGCTAGATTGAGTTTGGAGAATGTGAAAGATTATTTCAGGCTAAAGAAAATCGCTGAAGCGAAAAAAGAATTGACAAAAGTTGAGAAATATATCGAAGATGCTGCTCTGCAGCTAGCAAGTGCCACTCTATATCTCTACAGACCTCCTGCTTTGCTCTGGTGGTTGATTCTATTGTTAATAATCTTGATAGCTTCAGCTTTCTTAGCCTATTGGTACTTGAGAAGAAGGGGAAAGAAACCAAAGCTTTTGCAAAAATTGGAAGAAGAGACAGAAAAATAAAAATCAAAGACTAAAAAAATATTATGGGGCTGTTTGGACCTTTCATCTACAAATCTAAGAAGAATGGTCAAAAGTTTTGGCTCCATGTGAAAGTCAAAGGAAACGCTAGGATATTCTATTTCTCAAAAGACCCAGCAAATGCTATTTTTGATTTGCCACTTGGCTACGAGGTGGTTGAAAATCCCAAGACAGGTCTTCCATTCTTGAGGAAGAAAGCTGCTGGTGGTCTTTTCTCGATTTTAAAACCGAAGAAAGAGGAAGCTGAGAAAAAATAAGTAAATAACAACACAATTATTAAATAGCATGGCAAGAATAATTGGTATAGTTTCTGGAAAAGGTGGTGTTGGAAAAACAACTTTGACAATAAACTTAGGGGCAGCCTTATCACACCATTTAAATAAAAAAGTGACGGTTGTCGACTGCAACATCACAACTTCTCATTTGGGCTTATATCTTGGGATGTATTATTGCCCAATAACTTTGAACAAAGTCTTAAGGGGAGAGTCTAGCATAGAAGAAGCTACTTATGATCATTACACTGGAATGAAAGTAGTTCCTGCTTCACTTTCTGTGACTGAACTTGAAGGTGTTGATGTTACTTTGCTTAGGGAAAGTTTGAAACCACTTGAAGAAAAAAATGATATAATTCTTTTGGACAGTAGTCCTGGTTTAGGAAGAGAAGCCATGGCTTGCTTGAAAGCTTGCGATGAAGTTTTGTACGTGACTTCACCTTATGTTCCTTCTGTTATAGATGTGGTGAAATATCAGGAAGTGGTCAATGAGCTAAACCTTAAGCCTGTTGGCATAGTTTTGAATGCCGTTGACAAGGCAAGGTATGAGATGAGTGTGAAAGAAATAGAAGAATTGGCTCGTTTGCCGGTACTTGCTTCAATTCCATACGATAAAAACATCAAGAAGGCTCTTTCTCTCAAGATGCCTGTTGTGATGCTGAATAAAAATTCTCCTGCTAGCAGAGAAATGATAAAGTTTGCAGCAAGGCTTGTTGGCGAAGAGTATATAGCGGAAAGTTCTTTTTCAAGAATAATGGAAAGATTGAGAAATTTCATGAGATTTAGGGCTTCTTTAAGTCCTGTTTGAAAAAACAGAGATTTAAAAATCTAGATTTTAAACAATCATCTTTAAATATTTTAGTGTTTAAATAATCTAAAATATGAAAACAGAAAAAAGGGCTGTGTTGATAACTTTCAGTGTGAAGTCTGGAAAGTTTGAGAGCTATTACGAGAGGAATAAGTTTTTTCGCAGCCTGTACGGCTGGAAGCAGATGATAAGAAAGGAAATTTTTGTCAGCAAAAAACCAAAAGAGAAAGTCTACACTTACCAGAGAGAGGGCTTGCTCAATGAAATCCCTCACCAAAAAGTCGACCAAAGCAGTTTTATTATCCCAGAAGACGAATTTGACAAAATAGAAAAATTTATGAGAGAGTGGGGGGAAAAAGTTATGTGGAAAGCTTTCAAAGTATTATTAGAGGAAGATGTGTTTGAAGAGGAGGATTGAATGGCTGAGAAAGAAGAAAAGGAAATAAGGCTTAAAGTTGGTGAACTAACAGCAAGGGAAGAAGCAGGAAGGGGAATTGTTAGAATTGATTCTGCTAACATGCACAAGCTTGGAATAAAAGAGGGTGATGTGGTTGAAATTGAAGGAAGTAGAAAAACTGCTGCCATAGCTGTAAGGGCTTATCCTGCTGATGTTGGATTGAACATCATAAGAATGGATGGAATAGTGAGAAGAAATGCTGGCTCTGGTGTGGGAGAATATGTAAAGGTAAGAAAAGCTGAAGTGAAAGAAGCAAAAAGTGTGGCGATAGCTCCTGCTGAAAGAGGTCTTATGATTCATGTCTCTCCAGATTTAATTAGACAAAATCTTTACATGAGGCCTGTTGTGAAAGGAGATATAATTGTTCCTTCTCCTGTTGTCAGGAAAAGATCTAGAGGAGGAGCTTTCTTTGACGAGTTTTTCGGTAGCGATTTTTTTGAAGAATTTTTCTTCACACCATTCCCAGGAGAGACTAGGTTCATAGTAACTAACACTGAACCTGGAGGAATAGTTAGAATTGGTGACATAACAGAGCTTGAAATTTTGCCAGAGCTCCCTGAAAGTTTGAAGCTTGAAGAGAAGGCAATTCCTGCTGTAACTTATGAAGACATTGGTGGGATAAAAGATGTGGTAGAAAAAGTGAGAGAAATGATTGAATTGCCTTTAAGACATCCAGAAATTTTTGAAAGACTTGGTATAGATGCTCCGCGCGGTGTTTTGCTTTATGGTCCTCCGGGCACAGGAAAAACTTTGCTTGCAAAAGCTGTTGCTAATGAAAGTGGGGCAAATTTCTTCTCAATTTCTGGTCCAGAAATAATGTCCAAATTTTACGGGGAATCTGAACAAAACCTTAGAAAAATTTTCGAAGAAGCAGAAAAAAATGCGCCTTCGATAATTTTCATTGATGAAATAGATGCAATTGCCCCGAAAAGGGAAGAGACTACAGGAGAGGTTGAAAGAAGAGTTACCAGCCAACTTTTATGTTTGCATCCATCAACATTAGTTTATGCTGATGAACCTTGTTCAATTAAGGAGTTATTTGAGAAAACTAAAGGTAAAATTATAGAAGATGAATTTGGTGTTGTCCACAAAATTCCTAAAAATGATGTGTATGTTTTAAGTTTTAGTGAAAATGGAAAAATTTCAAAAGCAAAAATAATCGCTCTATCAAAAACTAAAGTGAAAAAGCAATATGAAATTCAATTATCTACAGAGGAAAAAGTTGTTTGTTCATCCATCACAAAGTTTTTGAGAATAGGCAATGATGGTGTGAAGTGGGTAAGTGCAGAAGAATTGAAGGAAGGAGATTATGTTTTAGCTCCAAAAAAGATTCCATTAGAAAACAGTATTCAAAAACTTGATCTGAAAAAATTAAAAGAACGAGAAAAATGGATTTTAAAAGTTGAAAAAAGTTCTTTGCCGGCTGCAATTTTTGGAAGAAGATTCATCAAACTTTCTGAATTGGTAAAATTGGAAAACAATGAAATCTTTGTGAATGAGCTAAAGAAACCTTATCAAAAAATAGCATTTATTTTGAGCAAAATGAAAGAAATTAGAAAAGAAGAACTGGAAAAGAAGTTAAATGTTACTAGAAAAGCTTTGAACAATTCACTTAGAAAGTTAAAGAAAATGGGAATTTTAAGTATTAAAGAAGGTGTTGTGAGATTAGAGTGTGTAAAATCCTTTAACATCCTTGGAATAGCTTACAAGTCAGATGGCAAAATTTATCCTATCAAAGAAAAATTCTTCATTAAACTGCCTGAATTCCTTGACGAAAAATTAGCAAGACTTTTAGGTTACATCATCTCAGAAGGTCATCTCTATAATTATGCTTTGAACGTGAGTGGAGAAATTGCTGAAGAATGCGAAAATTTGATTGAAGAATGCTTTAAAGTAAAATGTAAGATGAAGCAAGCTCATGTAAAGATGCTTTATACTTATTCAAAACCAATCGTTAAGTTCTTGTCAGAATATTTTGGCATTCCAATAGGCAAAAAGTCACATGAAGTAGAAGTACCGAAAGAGATTTTCAACTCACCTGAGAATGCAAGAGCAGCATTTTTGGCAGGATTGCTAGAAGGTGATGGATATGTGAGTAATTCGCAAATAAGGTTCTATACATCAAGTGAAAAATTAGCAATGGGTATAGCAAGCTTGCTTTATTCCCTAGAAATCCCTGCTAGAATAAAAATTTATAATCTCTATGCCATCCAACCTTTTGGAGGTTATGAAGTATTCAAAACTTTCGTTGAAAAAATAGGGAGATATGTTGAAATACCACAAAAGAGACTTAAGCTTAAAAATCTTTTAGAAAGAAAGAAGTTAGTATCTTCAATAGTTTGGCCGATAAAAGAAAAACTGTTTGAAATAAGAAAAAGCTATGGGATAAGATTAGATGATAACAAATACCGTTACTTATCACCTAATGTAGATCTTCACATAAATTCCAATGTTTTAGGCTATTTCATCAAAGCTCTTGAAGGAATAGAGAATGAATTCATAAGTGAGCTGAAGAAAATATCTGTAAGTGAAGCTATTCCTGTTAAGGTAGAAAGGATTGGGAGAGTTGATGAAGAAATAGAAATGTATGATTTAACAACAGAAACTTCGAATTTCATAGTAGGTCACGCACCTGTAATAGTTCACAACACTCTTATGGATGGGTTGAAGAAAAGAGGAAAAGTTGTAGTCATAGCAGCCACGAACAGGCCTAATGCCATAGATCCTGCTTTGAGAAGAGGTGGTAGATTTGACAGAGAAATAGAGCTTCCAGTTCCTGACAGGAATGGGAGACTTGAGATCTTCAAGATCCATACAAGAAACATGCCTTTGGATAAAGATGTTGACTTGAACTGGCTTGCTGACATAACTTATGGTTATGTTGGTGCTGACATCATGGCTTTGTGCAAGGAAGCTGCCATGTCAGCCTTAAGAAGAGTTTTGCCAGAAATAAAATGGAAAGAAGAAACAGAACTTCCAAAAGAAGTTATAGAAAAGCTTGTTGTCAAAAGAGAAGATTTTGAAAATGCTTTGAAAGTTGTTGAGCCAAGTGCAATGAGAGAAGTACTTGTAGAAGTTCCGAAAGTAACTTGGAATGACGTCGGTGATTTGGAAGAAGTTAAGCAACAATTGAAAGAAATGGTAGAATGGCCTTTAAAAAATCCTGAAAGTTTTGAAAGGATGGGAATTACTCCACCAAAAGGAATTTTGCTTTATGGTCCTCCAGGATGTGGAAAAACTTTGCTAGCAAAAGCTGTTGCAAATGAAAGTGGAGCAAACTTCATTTCTCGATTTCTGGTCCAGAAATAATGTCCAAATTTTACGGGGAGTCTGAACAAAACCTTA
>JAWBNW010000011.1:0-19726 GCA_039000685.1 Candidatus Aenigmatarchaeota archaeon | reverse complement strand
ATCAGCAGAATGAAGTTGATTTTGTTTTGAAAGAAGGTTTGAAAATAAAGCAATTAATTCAAGTTACTTATGCTTCTGGTAAAGATGAAATTGAAAAGAGGGAAATAAAGGCTTTGATAAAAGCAAGTGAAGAGCTTAAGTGTAAAAATTTGTTGATGATAACTTGGGATTATGAGGGTGAGTTAAAAGTGAAGAATAAGAGAATTGTTTGTAAGCCTTTGTGGAAGTGGTTGTTAGAAGAGAAATAACTTTGTTCAAAAAATTAACGTTTTATTCAACAATTCATAATTATGCCTGCCAACTTGCCTGCTGAGTGGTTTGCAATCGAGAAAGAATATTTGGAAGAAAGAAATTTGGAAAGAAAAATAGAGCTCTTGAAAAAGCTCATTTCAGCAACACCAAAGCACAAAGGTACAGAAAACCTTTTAGCCGAGCTAAGGAAAAGGCTAGCAAGGCTTGAAGACCAGCTTGAGAAGAAAGCTAGGAAGCCAGGAAAAAAACAAGCTTCTATCAAGAAATCTGGCGACTTGCTTGTTGCTATCTTGGGCTTGACCAAAAGCGGAAAAAGCAGCTTGCTGAATGCTTTGACAAACGCTAAAGCTGGAGTTGGCTCTTTGCCATACACAACAAAAGAGCCTGTAACTGGAATTTGCTTTTTTGAAGGTGTAGCTATTCAGTTTGTTGAGATTCCTTCTTTCTTCTTGCCTAAGCACATGAGCTTAGCTCATTCTTCTGACTTGCTTTTGGTTTTGGCTAACAGTGAGGAAGAAAAGGCTGAAGTTGAGAGAATTCTTGCTGAGCACAAGATAGAAAAGAAGAAAGTTTTTTGGTCGATTGACAAGAAAGATTATGAGCAGCTGCTTAAGAAGATAATGGAAGAAGCGGAGATTGTGAGAGTTTTCACAAAGCCGATAGGAAAGCCTAGAGAAGAGAAAGCTTTGGTTTTGAAGAAAGGGAGCAGCTTGAAAGATTTGGTTGAAAGGATAAACAAGAACTGGTTGAAAAGCTTCAAGTTTGCAAGAATTTTTGATGAGAGTGAGTTTTCTGGAAGAAGGGTTGGGCTGAATTACTTGCTTAAAGATAAAGATGTTGTTGAGCTGCATGTGTAAAGTTTTCTCTTAAACTATTTTTTCATTGGCAGCGTACCATCTTCCTCTATTGTCTGAGTGGACCTTACTATCTTTCTTGAGTAAGAATAAAATCCATTTTATTGTACTTTTTTTATATCCTAACTCTTTGCTAATCCAATCTATATAACATCCTGGGTTTTTCTTGACGAAAAGGTAAATTTCTTTTTTCCTCTTTCCTCGCTTTTCCCTGTTTCCAGAATATGTCCAAAGCAATCTTCTTATCTCTTCATTCTTTATCTCAAATTCTTCATAATTTTTCAACTCATTCACATTTTCCACAATTTTAAAAATTGGTTCAACTATTTTTTCATAAACTTGGAAAAATAAATTAGAAATTTCTATTTGAGACAAAGATTTTCTCGGAAATTCTTTAGGTTTTATTAGACCCAGCTTTTTAAGGAGTGCGAATAGATACGAAGAGTTCATGTCTCTAATATCCAAATAATCAAG
This sequence comes from Candidatus Aenigmatarchaeota archaeon, assembly GCA_039000685.1. GTDB lineage: Archaea > Aenigmatarchaeota > Aenigmatarchaeia > CG10238-14 > SCSR01 > JAVZGQ01. The sequence goes on along the minus strand of JAWBNW010000011.1, from coordinate 18,146 downwards.
AAGGTCTTTGGATGTCACCTCATCTTTATTCTTTAAATACTCGACAGCTTTCGAGAAGTAACCCCAATTTGTAAAATAAGTGAATTTTCGGTTTAATCTTTCCTTAAATCCAGAATAATCCTCTTTTAATTCAATTTCAACTTTTTCAACTTTTTTTCTATTAATTTTGTAAATCTTTTTCTCTCCTTTCACGGTGCTGATGCTTTTGTATTTAACCAGACCAAGTGATTCTAATCTTTTTAAATGAATTTCCAAATGAATGGGGTTTGCTCTTGTATCATCGGAAACTTCTTTCAAAGTTTTTTTCCCATTTTTTATGCTCTTCAAGACTTTTAAAGTGGTTGAGGGTGCTCTCTTACCACTGTGAATGTCTGTTGAGCCTAACAGATCCCAAGGATTTATTCCTAGTTCAGCAAAGCTCTTCATCGAATAAGCCACAAAACCTTTCATGCTTTTGCCAAAGCTTGTCATGTTATAACCAACTTTTGTTGGAGTGATGGCTCTTCTTGTAAGCAAATTAATCCTGCTCAAAACACCCTGTTTTTTAATTCTATCATCAATGTATGCCCAGTAATTTATAGGATGTGGCGAAATGAAATCGGCATAATAGCTTTTGTTTTCTTTAAATTCTTTAAGAGGTATTCCTAAATAAGATAAAAATTGCTCCATCACTTCGCTGCGCTTAGAATAAACTTTAGTTGGGTCGAGAGAAAGGAAAGTCAACGCTCTTGTGGGATGGTTTATGCTGGTTGTTAAGATTTCGGTTTTCTTTTCGGGGCTCTCTTTTTCGAAATCTTCTAAAGTGTAGTCTTTAAAAAGATCTTTTGTTAGATTTCCTAAAGACATTTTATGTAAAAATGTGAGTTTAACTTTTTAAGGCTTAGATGATAGAAATCGTGTAAGGAAACCTAAGCATGGCATAAGAAGTTACTCCAAGCTTATAGTAGCCAAGGAATACAAGAATGCTTCTCTGAGGGATGCTGAATGTGATTATTCTAAGTTATCTGTAATAACAGAGTAGACCATTCCGTTATCCATTACTTGGAGAAGAAGTTTGATAAAAGTATTACAGAAAATATAGTTGATTCGATGGGCAGTAAGATAGAAGAATTGCTAGGGCATCCTTTTTCTCAGTAATAGACTTATATGAGGATAAAATTGTATTGTATAGAATTGTTAGACACACTCCTATAAAGTAAAATTTTAAATAAATATGCTTTTTAAGTCTTATTATGGTTAAAAGACTATCGCCTTCTCAAATCCAAGAAATAGAAAGTATGTTAAAGAGTGAAATTCCTGTTGCTGAAATAAGTAAAAAGTTGAATTTGCCATATACTACAGTGCAAAATTATAAACCGGGTGTTAGAGAAAGGGGGAGACAGTACAATCAGAGAGAAGATGTTAGAGAAAGGATGAGACAGTACCAGAAACTACGTGCAAATATTTTAAGCTTAGTTTTATGTTCACTTTATGATTTGGGGGAAGCAACAGCACAAGAATTGTCTGCTACTATTCAACAAATTATAAGAATAAAAGTGCGCCCTTCTACAATAGAAAAAGTTTTTGAGAAATCAGCATTAAGCGAAAATTGGTATGAAATCATTGGGAACAACCCTAAGAAATATAGGATAATAAAAGATCATTGGTTTGTTGAAACGTTCCTTAGTTTATTATAGAGAAAGACAAGGATTAAAAAAATAGTTAATTTTGTAGAAGAGAGAAAAGCCATGAAAATACTCTTTCCTGATAAAGAACAGCTAAAAAGATTGCTGACGAGAAAATTGTTGTTCTCGATGAAACAAGCTGTGAAAAGGTTAATGAAATCGAAATTTAATTTAATCAATTCATTTTGGATTAAACACAGTGAGAAAATGCGGTTGTGGTCTTTACATCCAAAAATATTTGGATAGGCTTGGTCTTATAGCTGTTTGGGGGGAAGGCTTGCTGGCAAAAAAAGTTCTTGAGAATAAAACAAAAGGTTACAGGAACCATCCACAACTAATAAGATTCAAGAAATACAAAGATCCTTTGTTTGCTATCAATGCCTATCTACTAGAGGTTTATAAAGAAGGGATAAAAAGAGGTTGCAAGTTTGAGATAAGAAAAATAAAAGTTGTTGAAGCTGAAGGAATAATTCCTGTGACTTATAGTTAGATAAAATTTGAGTTTGACCATCTCTTGAGCAAGCTTAGAAAAAGGTGCAAAGAGAAATATTTTGAATTGTTAAAACAAAGAAAATTGAAGCTAACAAAATTTTCAAAGTTGTTAAAGGTGGTAGAGAAACTTGGAAAAAATTTGAAATCTGATCTTTAATTTTACATTAGTAAAATAATTTATCTATATGGAGCTTTCTGAAGCTATAGAAGCAAGGAGAAGCATAAGGAAGTACAAGAAAGAAGTGCCGAGCGATGATTTGATTAGAAAATGTATAGAAGCAGCTTGCTTCGCTCCTTCTGCTCACAATTCTCAGCCATGGAAGTTTGTTGTTGTAAAAGATAAAGAGAAAATTCTGGCTTTGAGCAAGACTCAGCCTTGGTCAGCTTTTTTGGCTAATGCTCCTGTGGTGATAGTAGCACTGGCAGAAGAAAGCAAGAGCCCAAGACACTGGGTTGAAGATTTAAGCTGCGCAATAATGCTGCTAATGCTGAAAGCTGCAGAGCTTGGCTTAGGAACATGCTGGAATGCTGTTTACTCGCCAGAAGACCAAAAGAGGGAAGATTATGTTAGGAAGCTTTTAGGAATTCCAAACAAGTACAGAGTTTTAGCTAACATAGGCTTGGGCTTTCCAGATGAAAAGCCTGCAAAGAAGAAAGTTAAAAGTTTTGAAGAGGTAATTTTATCATGATGGCCAAACTCAAAATTTTAGTCAAAGGTTACGCAAGAGAAGAAAGAGGCAAAGAGTTCGCTTCATCAACAGCAACTCTGATTCAAGATTCTGGGCTAAACATAATCGTAGACCCTGGCATGGACAGGAAATCTCTTCTTACTGCTTTGAAAGAAGAAGGCTTATCGACTTCCGACATAAACTTTGTGATTCTAACTCACTACCATCTAGATCATTCTTTGTTAGCAGGAATTTTTGAGAATGCAAAAATTCTTGACAGTACTGAAATTTATTCTTGGGATGGGAAGATAGAAAGTCATAAGGGCAAAGTTCCTGGTACCAAAATCAAGCTAATTAAAACTCCTGGCCATGACCCTTTTCATTGCTCTGTTATTGTGAATACCAAAGAGTATGGAAGAGTTGCAATAGTTGGAGATGTTTTCTGGTGGGCTGATGAAGAAGAGCAAAAAACTGATGAGAAGAGCTTGATGGAACATGAAGATCCTTATGTGAAGAATGAAAAGCAGCTTGAAGAAAGCAGGAAGAGAGTTTTAGAAATTGCCGATTACATAATTCCAGGACATGGGAAAATTTTTAGAGTCGGGAAATAATTTTACTGAAATTCAACAGTCTTAACATCTTGCAAAAAGAGTTTTGGAAAGATTTTCTTCCAAGCTATTACCTTGAAGATGAAAATACCCTTAGAATATTATCCGATGAGAAGATAGTAAACTGTGTGAAAAAATATGATTCTGATTATGTTAAAGAAAAAGTTGCTAAAGCTTTAGGCAACATTGCTTATAGGGCAGAAAGTGAAGAAGCTGTAATTGAAACGAGCAATAATGTCATGAGGCTCATGTAAAGGCTTTCATAAAAGTTAAATCCTTAAATTCCTTTTAGACTTTTATGAATTTCGCCGAGAGAATGAAAAAACTTCTTTATTCAGAGAGAGAGCCAGATGAGCTTTTTTTCTCCCTTTCTGGTGGAGTTACTTATTTTGATGGTAAATCTCCACTTTTAAAGAGAAAGAAAGAGTATCCTAGCCTTGATGAAATTTTCGAAGAATTCAGAAAAAAGGTAAAGGGTTTGGGATTCGAGGAATATATTCCTGAAAATTCTTATGTTCAAGAAATCATACCATCAGAAGATCCTTCCGTTGTTTATCAAATCGATAGGTATTGGTTTAAATCAAAAGATGCGGAATTGTCGTATGAAATTAAAAGGAAATTGTGTGAAAAAGATGGAAAGCCAAGATGTGAAGAATTTAAGCTGGAAGGAACTATTTCCACAAAAAACAGAAGAAAAGCTAATAAAGTTGTGAAAGTTTTGAACTCTGTTTTCCCTAACTCAATAACCAGAGTTTGAGTTTAAATCTTTAACTCAAAAAGCTTAAACATTTAAACTTCTTCTAATTTTATATGATCAACAAAATGAAAAACCTTCTTTACTTTTTGAGACCAATTGAAGCAGAATTCTCTTTTTCTGGCAGAACTGTTTTTGGAGTAAATGGGCTAGAGAGATATTCTGACTTGGATAAACTTTTTAGAGAATTTGAAAGAAGAATAGAAAAATTGGGATTAGAAAGTTACATTCCTGAAAATGCGGGAAAAATTCAAGAAATTGTGCCCAAAAAATCTGGATCAATAAATTTTGTTTATTGTATAGAGAAAAAATGGTTTAGGTCAAAGTGGGCAAATTTGTTCTACATGGTTGGGAAAGCATTTTATGGAAAAGGTGAAAAAGTTGTAGGAGGAGAATTTGAAGTTGATGGTGTAATTTTCACAGACCCAATTACACTATACAGATTCAAAAAAGCTTTGAAGTCTGTTTTTGTTCTTCAAAAGCCAACTTACAAAGAACAAAAATTAAAAATAGATTTTTGAATTAAATTTCTAAGCTACATTCTTCTGCAGCCTTATCTTCTCTCAACCTTTTGAAGCTTGGGGCTCTCAGCTTTAAATCTTCTGTTAGCTCTAAAAACTGAACTTCACAAACAAGCTTTGGTTCACACCACCTAACTTTTTCAAGAATAGAAGGCTCTTCTTCAAAAACATCAAAAGGATTTTTCTCGATTTCAATTTTTTTCAGCCTTTGGGCAAGCTCTTTCAAATCTTTCTCTTCCCACCCTGTCCCTACTTTTCCGATGTACCTAAGCTTGCCTTCATGCATCGCTCCAAGCAACAAAGCTCCAAAATATTTCTCGCGCTTACCTTCACCTAAAGTATAACCACAAATTATTGCATCCAAGCTGTTTAAAGCTTTGATCTTCAGCCAGTTTTTGCTCCTCTTTCCAATTTCATAGTTTGAATCAATTCTTTTGGCCATCACACCTTCCAAGCCTTTGGCCTTAACTTCTTCAAAAAATTTTTCACCTTCGCCAATAACATAAGCCGAAATCAGAATTCTGCTACTTTCTTTCACAACTTTCTCCAAAATCTTCTTCCTTTCAATCAAAGGCAGCTCAACCAAATCTTTTCCGTCCAAATGCAAAACGTCAAAAACCACAAGCGTGGCAGGATTAAGCTTTGATAAAATTTCAGCTCTTGCCTTGCTTCCAACATGCTCCCTTTCAGCCAAGAGATAAAAGTCAGGCTTTCCTTGCTTAAAAACAACAAGCTCACCATCAAGAATTGCCTGCTCTGCTTCCACATCTTTCCATAGCTCTTTCATCTCCAGGTAGCGATTTTGAAACCATATGCCACGCCTGTTCAAAAACCTAACTTCTTTTTTCTGCTTGTCAATGTAAGCTATTGTCCTAGTGCCATCAAACTTTATCTCAAAGCAAAATTTCTCATCGCTAAAAGGCTTGGCAATTTCAGCAAGCATTGGTTTTATCGCTTTATTCCAAAGGATCATAATTATTTCTCTTCAACTTTTTTCTTCTTCGCTTGCTCCACGCTTGCTTTCAAGGCTTCCATAAGACTTTTCGCTTCCGCTACCCTCTCTTCAGCTTTAACTTCAATTTCTTTTCCTTCAGCTTTTGCTTTTATCAGCTCTTTCAGTTTTTCCGTGTATTCATCTTTAAACTTGCTGGCATCAAACCCCTCTTCTGTAAGCTTGCTTATCAAAGCTTTTGCCAACTCGAGCTCTTCCTTGCTAACAACAACCAAATTCTTGAGCTCAGGCAGCTCTTCTATCTCTTTGATTTCACGCAAGAAGTAAAGCAAGTGCATGACCAAACCTTTTTTAAAGGGCCTCAAGCAAACTAAGTATTCCTTATTCTTCAAAACCACTTTGCCAATTGCTGCTTTGTTCGCAAGCCTTAAAGCTTCTACAAGCAGAGAATAAGGCTTTTCTCCCCCTTCTTCTGGCACAACATAGTAAGCTTTCTGGAAGAAAATTGGGTCTATTTGAGAAACATCTATAAAGCTTTGAATTTCCAAGGCTTTAGTGCTCGGCAGTTTGAGCTTTTCTATTTCTTCTTTCTCAAGAACAACCCATCTCTCTTTTGAAATCTTGAACCCCTTCTTGATGTCTTGCCAAGCAACTTCTTTTTGGCACTTTGGACACCATCTCTTGTATTCCAAAGGCGAAAGACAATCTGGGCAAAGATTGTGAAATTCTATTTCCTTTCCTTCCGCTGCCGTGTAAATTCTGATTGGAATGAATACGAGACCAAAAGAAATTGCTCCAGTAAAGATTGCTCTTGGCATTTCACTTCCTCCTCAAGTACTTCCAAAACTTATCATAAATTTTCTTGTCCAAGTAAGCTCTCGCTCTCTTCAAGCTTTGCCTCACGCCGCGAAACCTTTTTTTCGGAGTTACCATTCAATAATAATTTGGATTTTAGAAATTATTTACCTTATAGGTTCCTCTCAAAACTTATAGCTTGCACTTCTACTGATTCATAATAAGCAAAAGTCTACTTTGCCACCATTATCCTTATCACATCATTGTTCTGAAGAACATAATCTTTTCCAAGCCTTCTCTTGCTCCTCGCATCTATTGCACAAATGAATTTCTCACCAATTTCCGTGTGAATTTTGAAAGCCAAATCCAAAGCAGTAGAACCTTTTGGCATCAACAAAGCATCAGGCAAAACATTGCCATGTTTGTCGCAAAGCTTGTTCTCATCTTCAACAGGATAAACCACAATGTAGCCAAGCAAATCAAAAACAGCTTTATTCAAACAATCTTGCACTCCTGTAGAACCATACTTTTCAATCAAAGCCCTTATCTTCTCCATAGCTTTCTTTTGTGCTTCGCTCAACTTGCTTTCATCGAGAACTTTAAAACCATCGCCAGGCAAGTAATCTATCAGCCCAGCTTCGGCAGCCTTCCTCAAGGCAATCTCATAGTCAGCAGATGTTGGAATTATGATCAAATCCTTGAATTTCTCCTTAAGCAATTCAAAATTCTTTTGAGCTTCTGGCAAGTCAATCTTGTTTGCAGCTATAAGCATAGGCTTGGAAATCCTTCTTATCTCGCGGGCAAACTTTTCTGCATCGCTAATCCAAACTTTTTCCAAAACAGTTTCTATTTGCTTCTTGTTGACTTCAAGCCCACTGAGCTGCTCAGCAAGCATTTGCACGAGCTCGGCTTTAGAGCCAGCTTTACCAATTTTTGTTAGAGCCCTTTTTACCACATCAGCAAACCACAGCTCTATCTCTTCTTTAACAAACTCAACATCAAAGCTTGGATCATAGCCTTGGGTTGGGTTTCCTTCGGCATCTGTAAGACCGGAAGCATCAACAATGTGAATGAAAGCAGATGCTTGCCTCAAGTCATCAAGAAATTTATTTCCCAAACCTTTACCAGCATGTGCCCCAGGAATCAATCCAGCAACATCTATCAGTTTTATTGGGATAAACCTTTTTCCATTCTTACATATGCTGTTCTTTGGATTACATTTTACTCCAAACTCTTTGCAGACGCAATCTGTTATCACATAGCCTATACCAGCATTCGGACTTATCGTGACAAAGCGCCGATTGGCAATTTCCACGTCTATTAAAGTTGCTGCTTTAAAGAAGCTCGACTTGCCGACATTTGTTTTTCCACAAATGCCAATTATCATAATTCTATATTGAAAAGAAAGAGAATTAACTCTTTACTTTTTTTAATTCAAAATTATTTTCTACTTTTATATTAGTTATTTAATTATTCCCCATGAAATAAAAAATATAAAAAGTTAGCTCAAATTCTAAATCATAGTCTCTCTACCAATGTAATTATTTCTTTATGTGTTTCATTTATATCGGCTGTTCCATCAATCAAGAACATATTTTTCCATTTAAACTTATATCTATCAAAAATGTTCCTATACAATTGTTCCTCAAGCTCCATATTCTTTTCTTTAAAAAATAAAGTACCTCTTAGTCTGTTGTTTTCATTAAGCCTTTTCTTCCTCTCAGATAATGGTGCAATCAAAACAAAAGTTATATCTGGTTCAACACAAAAAAAATTAGTTTGTTCAATTAAATTTAGAGGAATTCCTTGTATTTGTTGATATACACAACTTGAAAGAAGATATCTATCCCCAATTACTACATTACCATCTTCAATTTTTTTCTTGATATACTCGACATGAGCAAATCTATCAGCTGCATGTAAATATAAAAGCATATATGGAGATATTTCATCTTCAACAAAAGAGTATTTATCAATTATTCTTTTTAACTCTTCTAGGTATGGTTCCTTCGTATAAATCGTAGGTATGCCTTGCTTATCTAAATAATTTTTAAGTAACTTTGATTGTGTTGTTTTTCCGCTTCCATGAGGACCTTCGAACACAATAAATTTAATGTTATCTATATCAACACACCATTAAAGTTTTTTCTATATATTTTTTCACATGATTTTCTTTGTAAGGATATTTTGCCCAAATGTCTTTTATATTCTCTTCTAAAATATTACCAACATAATCAATACAAGACTCTTTTGACCAGACTGGAGAAGCCACAACATCTCCATTAGGATGAATAAGTAAAGCGTGCCCCTCCCCTATGTTTTCCCAATCAGTTAAAGTAATTCTAGTATTCCATCCCACCTTGTCTTTTTGTTGTTTGAGATAGTCAAATACTTCTTTAATTTTCAATGAAGATGGTTTTTTAGAAACAATGGTTTTTCCTCTTCCTTTTGGTATTGGTGTAAGAATTTTTAGTTTCTTTGCACCAAGCACATCAGAAATTTGTGCAACATGAGAAACATAGTCTATATTCTCCTCAAGAAGAACCATAACTATTGAAAACTCTACTCCAGCTTGTTTCAAATTCCATAGTCCATACATAACTTTATCATACGACCCTCTTATTCTGTTATGAATATGTCTGGGACCATCAATTGTTACATCAACATAATTAACATATTTTGACAATCTCTTCGCTGTTTCTAAATCAATGCTAGTTGCATTGGTAGACATTGCAACAACATTAAAATTATTCTTATATATTTCTAATATAGAAAACAAATCTCGTCTTAAAGTAGGCTCACCTCCACTTACAATTACCCTTTCTACTCCTTTAAGATTATTCACCATTCTCTTAAGTTCTTCTTGCGAAGGATCGGGTATAAATCCTGATTCACTACAATAAATGCAATTAAGGTTACACCTTCTTGTAATCTGTGAAGTCATAGTTAAAGGATATTCTGGAATTACAAATTCTTCAGATTCTAAAATAAAATGCTGCTCTTCATAATCAAATCTTATTTTTCTCATTTTATTTACCTCCAAAATCAAATAGGGTTTTTGGGCGTTTGTGGGGAACTTCAAAATTTTTTGGCGATTTCCATACTTCCTTAATCCATTTTACATCCTCAATTGAGCTCGGGGATTCCACGATGAATATAAAGTCTTTATAACCTAAGTCTTGTAAAACCTCAAAAAGATGTGGTAACGGGGGCTCATTTATTTTAGGTGAAGTATGCTTAACTTCATTTCCATTTTTGTACTCAATTCCTCCACCATGAAAGTAATATGGCCTATATCCAATTTTTTTCTCAAATTTTTCTAATACTTCCTTAAAATCATCATAGGTGTAAGGATAAGTTCCATTATTTCTTCCATATAAGTGTGACCAATCTATGACAGGTATTATCCTATCGTCATTAATCAAATTTATCAACTCAATAATTTCGTCCACTGTTCCTATTGCCCGTTGTTTTCCAGTAATTTCAATACCTAGCTTTCCTTTTTCAACATTTGATTTTTTTAAAACCTCTTGAATAACATTGATTATATTTTCTTTTAAATCATTGAATTTCTTTTTACCGTAAAATCCTAGGTGGAATACAGCTACACTTCCTAACATTTCTGCGGTTTTAAGTCCAGAAACAAGATAATTTACATTTTTTTCATTTTTAAAATTTCCAAGATTTATCCAAAATGGTAAATGACAAGAAAGGCTGACACCAGATTTTTTTGATGATGTGATAATTTCATTTGGAAAAACTGATGGAATGCTATAAGCAAACCCCATTTCATAAGCTTCTATATTATTTTGGCTGAGTGTAATGATATAATCTAGAATATTTTTAGTATATTTTCTGGCAACTCCGAATTTTGGCATTTTAACACCATTATAACTAATTTTAAAAACTATTATATGTTTAAATAGTTTTTGGTTGGATTTTAGAACTCTTGTTAATAGAACAATTCCTATAGTCAAATTCAGTTCAAATTTAATTCATATTACTGATAAGGATATATTTACTAGTGTTTTTAACTCTTTGCCATCTTGTAGATTTCCTCTATCATTCTTTCAATATTCTTCAGCCTTTCATTCATCGCTTCGATTTGAGCTGAAAGCAGTTCAATTTTTTGCTCTGGCGAAAGCTTGCTTTCTTCAACTTTTGGCTCTGGTTTTGGCTCTAAAGGCTGAATTGGAGGTGATGGCAAAGGTTTCTCCTTCTTCTTGAACCAACTAAACATAAACAACCTCCGGCATTCCTGCCCATTCTCTTATTTCTCTCACAAGCAGTTCAATCCTCCTTTGAGCATCTTTCAAATATCCTCTCCTCACATTTGCATAGAAAAATTTTATGTAAAGCCAAAGCAAAGCTTTGTAGAAAGGTGTTTGTTGAAAGCCTGTTTCAAGCTCAAATTTAGTCGTCAGGTTTCCACCTATTGTTATCTTCACGTTTCCTTCTTTGTTCGGGTCAGATGGTTGGCTTCCTTGGAAGAGAATTTCAAAGTTAGCTTCAGTGAACTTGTCGAAACCTTTGTGGACAAAAATTCTTATGAAGAAGGGGTGAGGCTCGCTGTCTGCACCCCACCTGAAATCCCTTTCCCTAAAATCTGTGCTACCAACTTCAAACCTTGTTTGAAAGTAATTTGTATCGAGCTTCTTGTAAAATTGGAAGGGATTCGGGCCTTTGTAATTTATTTCAATTTTGCCCCTTGGTGCAAGAATTTCATCTTCTACAATCCAGTTCGGCATGATTTACACTAATAACTTTTTGGTAAAGCATTAAGAAAAGATTTTATCTCTTCGGCAAACCTCTCAGAAAGCTCCCTGCACTCTTGCAAATATCTTAGTCTTGTGCTTTGATAGATTGCCTTGTGCCAGAGCATCCTGAACATCTCGTAAAACAAACTTCTTTGCCAAATCGTGTCTTGAGGATACTCTGTTCTCAAGCAAGTGTCGAGCTCAATTTTTGCACTTCCTTCTCTTCCAAATTCTCTGCTGTGCTTGGCTTCCCCGCTCAAGTTTATCCTTATGAAGAAGAAGCTGAAAGTGTCTAGGTCTTTAACAGCCTCAAACCTAACTTTGAACTTCTCAGCCGCAGCACTCCTGTCCCAGGTGAACTCTCTTTCTTGAACATCCCCCGGTTCTACCCTCCAAACTGTGACAAGCAATTCTTTAATTTTCTTGTAAAGGTCTTGTGGGTTGGGGCCTTTGTATTCTATCGTGGCAAAAGAAGCTTGTGGCACCAAGCAATCATCGTGAATCACAAGCTTGGTTCTCGCAAAGACTGGCATTTAACCACAATATTTTATTGGTTGTGAAAAGGTAAAAAGATTAAAATTTTTCTTTCCAAAGAATAAACATGAAAGAATTGGGTGCGATTTTAATTTTTCTTGGTCTAGTTTTCACTTTCAATTGTGGTCAAGTCAAAGATTACAATTCTTTTTTGTTGCAGCTCTTGCTAGGTCCAACTTTTATAGGTTTGGGAATTCAATTAATTAAATAGATGCTGAATAAAATTTTCGGAGTAATAAGTTTTTTGCTCGGTTTGTTGGTATTGATATTTTTTCCTGACATAAAAGATTATCAACCAGATCAAATTGGGATTGCTGGGATTATCATAGGTTTTGGTTTGATAGCTTTTGGTATCTATCTTTTGAAAACTTAATAGAGAAGGAAAAATAAATTTTAATTATGGTTAAATATCCTACCAACATAGAGAAAGATAATCCTGGAATGGGATTAAATGTTCAGGTTCCAGATGCAAACATTTATCTTAGCTTTGATTCCAATCTTGGCAAAAGCTCAGGGGTTTATTTGGCTTTGGTCTTTCAACTTCCAAAGTGGGGTTTTGAAAGGGTCAAAATAGACGAGATCGTGGTTGTGACACCTGTATTCCAACAATATTACCAGCTCACGATAAAACAAAAAGAAGAGCTGGAAGCAATTATAAAAGCAGGCTTGGCAAGCATAGCCACAGCCTTTTCTGATTTAGAGCTCTTGAAGCATGACTTGAGAAAATACAAGGAATTCATGGATTACTACAAGATGATAGAAGTTGGGAAGAAGAAAAAAGACGAAAAGCTTAGACTTCAAGGCGAGCAATCTCTAAAAGCAATTTTCATTGATCAAGTTGACGCTCACACGGACTTGCCAAACCAGCCAATCGCTTTGAGGTCTATAGCTGGAAGGTGGCCAACTATAATCGCGGACTTCATGAAGCTCGATGATGAAGATGTGGAGCCAAAGAAAATAGCTGAAAAGCACAAAGTTTCGGAAGCAGAAGCTGTAATCTTGGCGACAAAAAACAAGCTCTACAAGGAATGGAGAGACGAGCTTTTCAAGAAAGCTGTGGAAGAGAGGTTCAAAAGCTTGATAGCAATGGTTGAGGCGAGAAGAAAATCTTACGAAGAATACAAGGAGATGCTCAAGCCTACGCTAAGGAGATACAAGTCTATAGTTGATGGGTTGAGCAATCCGGGACTTGCTTCTACTCTTGAGAGAGCAGCTTTTTGGAGACCTGGCTCCCAAGCGATGTCTTTAGATTCTGCCACGATTTGGGCTTGGAAGCCTTTTGTAGCTCCAGAAAAATATAAAGCTGTAAGAGAAACTCCCTTGGACAAAATTCCTGCTGAGAAAGCAGGTTTCACGAAAGAAGAAATAGAAGAATTGAAAAAGGAAAAATTAATAGATGAGGATGGAATGGTCAAAGCTTTGCCTATGGAGCCTTCTATAGATGATGTGGTGAGGAAAATAATCGAAGAAATAGAAAAAGAATATGGGGTTAAAATCACTGCTAAAGAAATCTTTAAGGCAAGGCAGAGGCTTGTTGAAAGGTTTGAAAAATCTGTTACTGGTGTTACGGATTATGAGGCCTGGGTATTTAGCCCATACTTCATGTTCTTTGAAATCCCTGTGATGAGAGCTGTGATTCGCTTGCCAAATGGAACAGAAATTGAAGATTTGATGTTTGATAGGTTAACGGCTTGGCTTGAGACTCAAAATGTGATAATAGGCAGGCTGATAGAGCTTGAAGCAAAAGACAAGCAACTTGAAAATTATTTGAAACAAATGTTGGGCGAGGCTGGGGTTTTGGAGAAAGAAGGAAAAAAGGAGGTTGTAGACATAGATGAGCTTGTGAAAGAATACACGATAAAGCTCGAGGAAGAGAAGAAGGAAGAGAAGAAGAAGGAAAAAATGGAAAATCCTTTCAAGGGAATAAGCAAAGCTTTCGAAAAATTTTTCGAGTTCTTTGGTTTGAAGTTGAAATTCTTCAGAGCAAAAGTTCCTTATGAAGTTCCTTACGAGTTTGCTTTCAAGGAGAGGATAACAAAATACTATTTGAGAGAAATTGGAGCAACTTGGGCCATGATAGTCGGCTTCATAAAATCTTCTTTTGGTGTGCCTTAGGGTGATTGAATGGGTTATGTTCTTGGGGTCTCAACAGGAGCTTTTGGGGTTGCTGGTGGTGAAGAAAAGCCTCAACTTGCTGGCTTGTTCAAGAAGGCCCAAGCGGGAATAACAAAAGGTGTGAATTTTGTTCAGCTTGATCTAGAGTCTCTTTCGGAATTTGAAGAGCCTGAACTGGAAAAGAAGATGAAGAAGGACATCAAGGAAAAGCTCGGAATAGAATTTGGAATTCATAGTGAAACGAGGGCTTTTGGTGTCGAGGCTGCTGAGCTCGATTCTGCGATAAAGATGGAATACGAGAGAGCTCATGATAGGATCATTTGGGTTTTGAAGCGTTCAAAAGATATAGGGGCAAAATATGTTTTGATCCATTCTTCAGAATCAGAGCCTTTCAGGCTTTTAGAAAGAACTCTACAAGCTTGTGATTTGGTTGATCCTCAAGGGAATCCCTTCAGGGAATTTCTAACTCAAAATAATTGGCTTTTGAATTGGTTGATTAGCGGAAGCAAAGAAAACAAATCAAAAGAGATGATTGAGATTTTGATGAATGTTTGGAAAGAAGGGGGGAAAGCTACAGGACAAATAGACAAAAAAGACATAGAAAATGCTTTCAGGGAAAAAGGAATAAAACCGCAGAATTTTTTCTGGCTTGAGATTTTGAGAGGAAGAACTTTTGAAGAATATTTGCAAGACAGGATAATGAACAGAGTGCAAAGTGAAGAAATATCCAGAGGAAAAAAGTATGTTGAAGCAGAAGAAGCTTTGAAAAATATGATTGACGAAGGAATAAGAAGGTCTTTGGAAATAACTTTTGTTGATATTGTGGATTATGTTGTTTCGCTGGTTCAATCAAGAGATTTGCACTATGGTCCAGAAAGATGGGCTTACTATTTCGTTGCAAAATGGATGGAAGAAAACAAAGACCCTTTGTGGGAGAAAATAGTGAATGCTAGCATAAGATTTTTTGCTAAAAGGGATGGTATAAGCGTAGAGGAATGGATGAAGAAAAAGGGGATAAGCCCACAAAGACTTACTATAGAAGATGAAAACTTCAAGACAGTTTATGAGATTTGGGTTCCAGCTGTTTCTGCAAGATATATTTATGGTCATTTTTTTCCAACAAGAAAAGAGTATGAAGATCCGAAAAAATATTTGGACGAAGAGGGGATGATTTTTGCTTTAGAATCGCCAATGGGAGGAAGAGGAATAGAGGAGTGGCTTAGGTTGGCTAATCCATACCAGTATTACTTTTTGGTAGAAGAAGCAAACAAACAAACAGGAAAAAATATCTTTGCAGTTGCCATGGATTTTGAGCACATGCTTAGCTTGAGGATAGATCCTGAAAAAGTCATAGACTTGCTTCCGGAAGATGGAGGCAAACATGTTAGAGTGATCCATACAGGCTGGCCCTCTACTTTGGCACCTGCCCACTTACCAATAGAAGTTGGCTCAGACCAACAAAAATACTTGTATGAGATGTACTACAAGCTGAGACAAAAGGGTTTTGGGAAGGATAAAGATTGTTACATAATTTTTGAAAGAGGTGGGCCGGAAAGCTTTCAACAATCTGTTCTTGCCTTGAGACTCATAGTTGATTATTTAAATAAAGACATACTGCCTGAAAAGCTTATCGAACATCTTGAGTTTTTCGGAATAGATGTAAAGCAGGTTGCATCGGAAGAAAGACAAAAGACGATCATAAGAGAGCATGCTTTCGATCCACTGAGGGGGTTGGTGGTTGTGCCGGAAGAAACACATGGCTTTCTTGGCAAAGCAGCAGTTGAAAGGGGGAAGGCAGAAGAATGGAGGAGGGAAAGATTTCGATAGCAACAGATTAATTTAAGTATTTCGGTGGGAGATAAATAAAGTATGGTGATAGAAAATTTGGAAGATGAGTTGGAGGATGTTGAATTGGCGAAGAAGGAAGAGCAAGAGCAGGCAGAGCTCCAAAGGAAAGTAATAGAGAAAGTTGTGAAGTTCACGAATGAGGCTAGGAAGCAGTATGGAAATTTGGTGAAGTCGGTTCTAATTTTTGGTTCTGCTGCAAAGGGGACGATGAAGAAGGGGAGCGATGCTGATGTTTGGGTTATTTTGGATGACACGGCAACAAAAAGCTCTGAAGATTTGGACAAGGTAAGCTCTCAGCTTTATTTGATAGCTCATGAGCTCAAGGATCTTCACATTCAAATCACTTTGTTGACGGAATTCTGGCAGTGGGTCAAGTCCGGATCGCCTGAGCTTGTGAATTTCTTGAGGTATGGTTTGCCGATCTACGACACGGGCTTCATCAAACCTGTTCAAAGGATGCTCCAAATGGGTCTGTTGCCACCAAGCGAAGAGACGATAAGCTTGAAAGCAAAAGCAGGAGAAGTGAGGTATAGAAAAATAAAAGCTGACTTGAAGAGCATGATCTTCGAGCTGAGATATGCTGCCACTGACATCATTCAAGCTGTTGTCATGCACTACTACAAAGCCCAACCAGATCAGAAAGCAATACCAGAATTTTTGGAAAAGCTGGTGGAAGAGAAAAAACTGGAGAAAGAATACGTGGAGAAATTCAAGGAATTGGACAAGCTTTGGAAAGATATTGACCACAAGATTGTGAAAGAGGTGGATGCTGCTTATTTTGATAAGGCTCTCAAGCTTACGAAAGAGATAATAGATAGGTTTAAGCAGTTGCTTCCAGAAGAATTAAAAGGGGAAGAATTGCCTGAGGTTGAGTGAGATGGATTCTGAATCTTATAAAGGAAAAAGTTTGGAAGAGGTTCTTCAAAAAAAATTACCTGAACCGGAAGAAATTGAAAAATCAAAAGAAGAATTTTTCAAAACTGTAAAGAAAGAATGGGGAGAGAAGAAACTTGAAATAGAAATTGAGAGTACAATCAATTTCTATAGATCAAAAATGATTGAAGCTATAAAAGAATGTATACCTGAAACTGATTCACAAGGACGTATACTTGGTCTTTTTAAATTGATAGTTATGGGTGAAGTTGAATTGCCTTTATCTAAGACTAATATACCACATATAGGATGCAAATATTTTAGAAATGGTTTTTGCCTTGCCAATTTTTCAAATGAAAAAACCCCAGAAGTGGAAAGAAAAAAAGAGGAATATAATAAAAAATTTGGAAATGTAGCACCACCATCAGATTATAGCTATACTGCCAATTCTATGTTTTTGGAATGTGATTATTGCGGTGGAAACCCGCCACCTTCTACAAATAAAGAAGTTAATCATAGCTCTGGTATTGGTAAAATGGAGAGGATAAGATGAAAGAAGAGGAGAAAAAAGAGGAGAAGCCGGAGACAAGGGAGCAAAGGCTGAAAGAAGTGGAAGAGTTTGCAAAGCAGGTTTTGGAAAAATACGGCAAATACATAAAATGCATAGTCATGATGGGCTCTGTGGCAAGGGACGAATTCAAGCCGAAGAGTGATATCGATATCTTTGTTGTCATAGATGACACCACTTTTGAAATCACTCCAGAGCAACACGATAAAATTGACGAAGATATGGAGAAAATTGCTGAAAAGATTTCTGACAAGCTTTCAATCCAACCGAGCTACACTTTAACTGAATTCTGGGACTACGCAAGAGTTTGCCACCCAATAATCTACAATTTCATCAAAGAGGGAGTGGCAGTTTACGATACTGGCTTTTTTGCTCCAATAAAAAAGCTTCTTGAGATGGGAAGGATACCGGCGACGAGAGAAGCAATAGAGAGCTACATGGAAGGAGCTCCAAAGAAGCTGATGAGGGCAAAGACTGTTAAGCTGCTGATGCTTGCGGAAGATTGCTATTATGCCATGCTCAACACAGCTCAAGCTGTTTTGATGTTCATGGGCTTGGCTCCTCCTGTTCCGTCAAAAGCTTATGATGATGTCAAGAAATTTTTGGTTGAGCCCGGAATTCTTGAACCGGAATATGCTGAATGGCTCAAGGAAATAATCGAGATAAGGAAAAAAATAGAGCACAAAGAGCTCATGGATGTTGAAGGAAAGTTTGTTGATGAGTGGATTGAGAAAGCGGAGAAATTTGTGAACAAGATGTTTGGGTTGCTAAATGCTCTGGAGATAAGGAAGAGGGAGAAGATCTTGGAGAGAACTTATGAAGTCATGCACAAGGCTGCAATAACAGCTTTAAAAAGCTTGAAGAAGATGCCTGAGAAAGAGGAAGAAGTACCAATAGCCTTCAAGAAAGAGTTTGTTGACTCAAAGCTTATAGACCCTTACTATGCTGAAGTTTGGAACAAGATTGTGAACATGAAGAAGCTTGCTGACGAGAAGAA
>JAWBNW010000010.1:6466-22042 GCA_039000685.1 Candidatus Aenigmatarchaeota archaeon | reverse complement strand
TTTACCAACTTTTTCAATTGGTGGATCTAAACAATACCTTACCTTTACACCATACTTAGAGCCATCTCCAACATGCTCTTCAATTTTTTCATGCATAAAACCAACAAGAAGTATGAAATCCTTAAACCCATGTTTAGCATAGAATTCTATGCAACGATCTATTAGAGCTTTCCCCCCAACTTTCATTAAGGCCTTTGGTGATTCAGGATTTCCCATCCTTTTGCCACTTCCTCCCGTCAAAATTAAGACTTGCGTATTTTCTATTTCTTTTTCCAAATCCACTAACTCACCAGAAAATCTATACAAACTTTCCATTTTCTTGGTGCATACTCTGAAACTTTTTTAACATTCAGAACCTTTATTTTTTTCCCATATTTTTTTGCAGTAGCTTCTATCTCACTTAATGCTTTTAAGTTGCCCTCTTCTTCAACAGAGTAAAAATGAATTATGCCTCTATCTTTCAGGCAGCTAAAAGCAACATCAAGAAAACTCTTAGCTCCAAAAGGCAAAGGCATCACAATTCTATCAAATTTTATTCCCAACTTTTTTGCTTCTTCTTCAGCATCCCCATGAATCAAGAAGATCTTATGTGAAAGTTTGTTTCTCCTCACATTTTCTTCCGCATATTTATGTGCTTCTTCATTTTTCTCTATGCAATAAATTTTATCAACTTCAGGCTGTTTTTTTGCTATGGCTATTGCTATGGGAGCTATTCCAGAGAACATCACTAAAATTCTTTCACCGGGCTTGGCTTGCTCGGCTATCCTTTGTCTCTCTTCGGCTTCTCTTGGTGAAAAATATACTTTTTGTGGATCAAGCTTTAGGCTATAGCCATATTCTTTATGGACAACTTCAGTGTTTTCATCACCAGCTATCAGCTCATATTCTCTCAGCCTAAGCTCACCTTTTCTTGCAGAAACTTTCTTCAAAACAGACTTAACATTTTTGTGCTTCTTCATTATCTCTTCAGCTATTTTTTTCTCGTCTTCGCTTTCTTTGATCTCAACAATTGCCACAGCCTTTTCTTTGCTACCTATAATATCAAAGCTCATTCAACCACCTTAATTAAAATCAAGGTCTTATCATCTTGATAAAAGCTTGTTTTTCTTTCAGCTTCGCTTATAATACCTTTCACGATTTCTTCTAACTCAGATTTTTTATTTAAAAATTTGACAATTTCTTCTTCACTCAGCACATCAGTTATTCCATCGGTTGCTAACAAAATAAAATCCCCAACTTCCAATTCTTTTTCAGTAAAGTGAACTTTGATAAAATCTTCTCCCATCGCTTGGGTTAAAGTGCTTGTTCCAAGAAGCTTGTCAATAAAAGCAAGACTTTCAATTTCATTTTTTCTGACCAAAAAGATTGAGCTGTCCCCAACATTGCAAGCATCAAGATAATTTTCTTTCAAGTGAACAGCAGCTATTGTTGTATAACCTTCAAAAAATTCTTTTGTCTTTTCTTCTACAAAAGCCCTATTAGTCTTTTCTATCGCTTCTTTCAAATTTCCTTTGAAAAATTTTTTCAAATATTTCAAAACTTTTTGGCTCGCTTCTTTTCCACCTTTTGGTATGCTCACACCATCAGCTACAGCAAAAAGCTTTAGCTCAGGTTCAATTAGCAAGCTATCTTCATTCTCCTTATGATCCTTGCCTTGAACAGATTTTCCTGCCCACAAAATCCTCATAAATATCTTTCAGTCTATTATTGAATTATGCTTGTGTTCATAGGTTTAGGCTTGTTTGACGAGAAAGATTTGAGTTTGAGGGGGATAGAAGAGGCTAAGAGAGCAAAAAAAGCTTACTTGGAATTATATACAACAGCTTGGTTTGGCAACATTAAAAAATTGGAAGAAATTTTTGGCAAAAAAGTTGAAATCTTGAAAAGAAAAGATTTGGAAGAAAATTCTGATAGGGTTTTGGAAGAAGCCAAAGCCCAAGATATAGCAATTCTTGTTGGGGGAGATCCCCTGGTTGCTACTACACATTCGGCTTTAATCTTAGAAGCAAGAAAAAGAGGGATAAAGACTAAAGTTATTCACAATTCTTCAATTGCTTCAGCTATAGCTGAAACTGGTCTTCATCTTTACAAGTTTGGCCCTTCAGTCACAATTCCTTTTCCAGATAAAACAAAAGGTAGGCTTCCCGAATCTGTCTACGAAACAATAAAAATGAATAAAGAAAGAGGGCTTCACACATTATGCCTTTTGGACATAGATGCCGAGGAAAATAAACTCATGGGCGTGAAAGAGGCTTTGGAAATTCTTCTTAAGATCGAAAGAGCAAGAAAAGACGGGATTATAAAATTGAATGAAAGAATAGTTGTTTTCTCCAGAGCAGGAAGCGAAGAGAATAAAATTTTCTTCGGGGAAATCAAAGATTTGATGAAAATTGAAATAAAACCACCGTCTGTTTTAATAATTCCAGGCTTGCTCCATTTTACTGAAAAAGAATTCCTAAGTGTTATGACTTCTTCTTTTCCTCGCGGCTAACAAAAACCACTATAACTCCAACAACTATCACGAGTATGGCTATTGTTGCTATCGATATTACAACATCTTCAGGAATCTCCCCAAATCCTTCTGGGAAGAAGACTGTGCTCAAGCCACTTGTCAAAAAGAGAGCGATCCCTATAAGGATACTTCCAATCAAAAACCCTCCGAGATATTTCGAGCCCAATTTTTCAAGTCTTGATGGCAAGTCTGGTCCAAAGAACATGCCAGCAGCGAGGACAGCAACCATCAGCACAACAGTCACTATCATGCTCTGAACGAAGAAATTTGCAAGCTGCTCTTCTATGTTTATTCCAGCTATTACTGGTGCTGCCCAGACCATGAAGCTTGCAACTATTGCAACAACAGCATTAACGGCAACATTTTTTTCTGGCGGACCAAAAATTTGAGATTTTCTGAGCAAACCATAAAGAATAGCAGATACTAAGATGAAAGGAAGTAGGAAAGTGAAGAAACCCATATCTTTCAATCTCAATATCACGAGCTCAAACGGGTTTACCATTATTTCTTGCCTCCCCCTACAATTGCCGTTGCTATTAACAATATGATCCCAAAAATTAATAAACCAACTATCAATACCATGATATCACTACCGGCCCCAGGAGTAGTTTTATATCCAGCCCAAAAAACCCATATTCCTCTAGAAGTTATGAGCAATGCCAAAGCCAAAGGAATCAATATGTAGAGAATAGTCGGTCCTTTTATGTGTTCTGCAAGCATCTTGGGTAAATCTGGATAGAACAAACTGGCAACAACAAGAGCTGCAATAAACATGAGTACTATAACACTTGCTTGGGTGAAGAATCTAGACATAGGTTCAACAAGACTGAAGCCCGTGAAGGTAGAATAAAGAGAGAGGAAGAAGGCTATCACCAAAGCAACAACACCATTTACCCCAGGATTACTTCCAAGAACTTTTGCCTTCATCAAAATCGCATAAAAACTAACAAAAAACAGGATGAAAAGAAAAATATCAAAGACACCACTTTCCCTGAAACTTTGAATCATGTCAAGGAAGGGGTTTTGTGCCAGAACAGAAAAAGAAAATACTGTTAAAGAGACGAGAAAAGCAATTGAAATTTTGAAAACCTTGCCCATTTTCCTCAATTTTTATTTGATTTCTGAAAAATTTAAGTTTGTTCAAGCAATCCTTTTCATCCTCTGCACGACATCGCTCAAAGCCCTCACGCTTTCTATTAGGGCAGGCAAAGCATCTTTAAAAGCCTTTTCTAGACCAGCAATCCTTGTTTCCATATCAACTAAAACAGATTTCACTTCATCCAATCTTGCTAACACAAGTTGTTCACCACTTGTTTTTGCTTTTGTAAGCTCATTAAGCTGTTCATGAATTTCTGCAAATCTCTTTTCAAGCTCAGAATACTTTATCATGAATTCTTTCAGTTTATCATTAAGCTCAGCAGTCCTTTCCTTTACAATGAAATCTATGTATTCTTCTGCTGGATATGCCTGTGCTGACTGAGAAGGATAGACAGGTGTGGTATAATAGGAATAGTCTTGGGGCAAGGAGGTTTCAGGTACTTCTACTGGTGCTTGTCTTGGTTGCAGTTCTTCAAGCTTAGGCAAGTTTACAGGACCTTCTGTCGGGGGGGATATACCACTAACTCCCATCTTCAAAGCTTCTGTAAGACCAGCATCTATTTCTTCTGGGGAATAACCTTCTTTCCTAAGGACATCAATTATCTCAACTTCTGAGAACCCTTTTGAGGAAAGCTCTTTTATTCTTTCTACGGGTGGCCTACCTTTTACAGCTTCAGGCTTCTGTTGCAAAAATGGCAAGGGCATATTTTCTCCTTATATTATTTCTGTTTTTTAAATACAAATTTATGCTTTTTTTAACTTCTCTTCTAGGACCCTTTCTAGCTCGTCTCTTGTGACAAACTTAGAAGTCACAGGGTTTACAACATCTATGAAAGTTTCTATTTTCTTGATGTCACTCTTTAGAGCAGTTTTACCAAGTTCTTTATTTATTCTCAGAATCTCACTTTCTATTGAGTTTAGCCTCTCTGCAAGAGAAGAAATTTTTTGAGAAAGTTTATCCAAACCAATTTTTAAGCTACTTAATTGGTTCAAGACCGTTTCCTCTATACTACTCACCCTACCCTCTATTCTTTCAAGCCTCAATTCCACATTCTTTATCCTGCTGCTATACTCGTTCAATCTCCTTACCATCTCATTCGTCAAAAGCTCGATACCAGTTTCTTTGGCAGCCATACCCATCAATAAACATTTGTTTTGTGGAATAGATAAATTAATTGTATGGTAGATTATGAAGTTTTCGAGAATACGGTTAGAATAAATGCCATGAATTGGGCCATAGAGCCAAGCATAGAAGATTCAGAAGCTTGCATGGCTGTTGTCATCGACGTCTTGCTTGAAGTTAAAGCCGCTGAAAGAGTTGTTATAGTTGAAGCTAGGGAAAGAGAGTACGATTACGAGCAAGTTAAGCTCCTGAGAGAAATAGCAAATGCCTACAACAAGATCTTGAATGAAGATAAGCTGATATCAATAGAAAAATTTGGGCCAAGACAATGTGAGAAACTTTTTCCAAGGAGGCTTTCCGAGCTTCAGTTTCTCGTCACTCAAGTTTTGAGAAAAGACCCCATAGGGGCTTACGTGATGCTCCAAAAAATGATTTCTAGAGAAAAAATGATGGCAGAAAAATTTCAAGATCAAACAAGACTTTGTCACACAGAATATTTGGAAAAGGTTTTGCTACCAATGGAAAAAATCTTGTCTAGTTGCACTTTAATTCAAATTTTCAAATCAAAGCTTTCCCAATTCAAACCAGGAGACAGAAGCTTTTACAGACAAGTTTTTAGACCTTTGATAAGGCCAAACTTCATGCTCACACGCTACATGGTAATGCCACCAAAGGACGGAATTTCAATTCAAAAATATTTCATAGGCAAGACATCTATCGAGATTTTCAGAGTTCCGGGAAAAATAAGGTATGTTTATCACGTGATTCCCCCAGAATTCACTTTGAGTGAAGAAAAGTATATGATTTTGGATCTAGCTAGAAGATACCTTGCTGAACATAGGCCTTCAGAAAGGGAATTCACCGAGCCAGAAAAGGCAAGAGAAGTCTTTATGAGTATAGGAAGGGATTTGATAAGAGATATAGCCAGAAGCAGGGGGGTTGAGCTTTCCTCTCAAGAGCTTGAAGAACTGGCAGAAATCCTTTCAAGATACACTGCAGGTTTTGGTATCTTAGAAGTTTTGCTTGCAGACGAAAAAGTTCAAGATGTTTACATAAACTCACCAATAGGCTCCACACCAATCTTCATCAACCATGCCGAATTTGAAGAATGTGAAACAAATTTGTTGCCAACAAGAGAGGATGCAGATGCTTGGGCAACAAGGTTTAGACTTTACTCAGGAAGGCCTTTGGATGAAGCGAATCCCGTCCTTGATACAGAGCTTTTAGTACCTAGGGGTAGGGCAAGAGTTGCGGCAATAACAAGAACTTTATCTCCTTATGGTCTTGGTTATGCTTTTAGAAGACACAGGGACAAGCCTTGGACATTCCCACTTTTCATCAAATCTGGATTTTTTGATTCTCTCTATGCTGGAGTGATGAGTTTCATTATAGATGGTGGTAGGAGCTTGCTCGTCGCTGGTGGTCGAGGTTCAGGTAAAACAAGCTTGCTTGGGGCAATTATGCTTGAAGTTATGAAAAAGTTCCGTTTATGTCTCGTAGAAGACACATTGGAGCTTCCAGCAGTGCAACTGATGAATTTGGGTTATAACATAGAAAGATTGAAATCTCGGTCAGTTATAACAAGGGTTGAAGCAGAGCTTCCAGCAGAAGAAGCTTTGAGAACTGCTTTGAGATTGGGTGATTCTGTGTTGATTGTTGGTGAAGTCAGAAGCATGGAAGCATTAGCTCTGTTCGAGGCAATGAGAATTGGGGCCCTAGCAAATCTGGTTGCCGGCACCATTCACGGTGAATCAGCCTATGGTGTTTATGATAGAGTTGTGAATGATTTGAAAGTTCCACCAACAAGCTTCAAAGCCATGGATGTGATAACAATTTGCAATTTGCTCAAGACACCAGACGGCTTGAGGAGATTCAGGCGTGTGACAGAACTCACAGAAGTGAGAAAACACTGGAAACAAGATCCTGCTGATGAGGGAGGCTTCGTCACACTTATGGAATATTCTGCTAAAGAAGACAGGCTCAAACCCACAGATACTTTAATTGACGGGGAAAGCTATGTTTTGAATGAAATCTCAAAACGTGTTAGAGAGTGGCATGGGGACTGGGACGCTGTTTGGGACAACATTTTGCTCAGGGGAAAAATAAGACAGACAATGGTTGATTTTTCCAGAGAATTGGGAAGAGATGATATATTGGAAGCTGGGATGGTAGTTCAAAGCAATGAAATGTTTCACATGATTTCAGAACAGGTTAGACAAGAAGTTGGTGGTCTAGATTCAAAGATGATTTATGAAAGATGGCTAAATTGGTTTAAGGAGAAGATTAAAAGATGATTAGATGGTATCAAGAGAAGTGCTAGAAATTTATAAGGAAATAGAAAGAGAAAAAAAGAAAAGCCTGTATGAGATTTTTTGCAATTTCTCTTACAACATTTTGAGAATAAAGTTCAATGAAAGGAAGATGAAAGAAGAAGAGAAGATCATAAAATTTTCTATGCTAAAGATACCACCGACATCGAACATCTCTGCTACAATTCTTTTCTTCATTTTTTCTACTTTAATGGTTTTTGTGATTTCTATTTTATTTGACTTTTCTTATTTTTTCTATTTACTTTTTATAATCGGATTTTTCTCTTTTTCTATTTACTATTATCCATATTTGAAAGTAAAAATTGTTCGCGCTCAAGCATCTTCTGAAATGGTACATTGTATAACTTACATGGTCATTTCCCTTTCCCAACTTCCGAATCTCGAAAATGCAGTGATTTTGGCTTATAAAAACTTAAGAGGCCCAATAAAAAAAGACTTTGGTAAAGTTTTGTCTGATTTCATTTCTCAAAAGATATTCACTTTTGAAGAGGGTTTGAATGAGGTTGTAGATAAGTGGTATGTGGAAGCAAAAGAGTTTAGTGAAGCACTAAAGCTCTTAATAGAGTATTCTAAAAACCCATACCAAGGAGAAAAACTCTTGGATGAAGCCACGAACTTGGCTGTTGATGAAAGCTATCAAAGGATGGAAAAATATGCAAGAGAATTAAAGCTTCCCACAACAGCCATAATGGTTTTAGGTCTGATACTTCCGATTATTGGCCTTACTCTTATCCCACTGCTCACTATTTTCTTACCAGAACTTCTCAACATCATAGGTGTATTTTTTGTTTATGACATTTTCTTACCAACAATTCTTCTCATCTTAATTATGTTTGTGATAAACGGAAGACCTCTTGTAACATCGCCCATAGAATTGGATAAACCAATTTTCACAGTCAGTTTTTTAAATAGACAAATCAAATTTATCCCACTGCTTTTATTTTTGGGTTTGGTAGTATCAATAATCTTTATCCCAAATATTTATTCTCATATGAGAAACTTTCAACTTTGTTCAATTTGGATGAATGATAAATTTGAAGCGGAAAAAAAACCAGAAACACTCGATCTGAATATTCAAGAATGTGAAGCTCTTGTAAGTGATTTGACGACGCCAGCACTTACAGCTTCTCTATTTCTTCTTATTCTTATAATAATTTTTACCTTACCCCTGATCCTATATACAGGAAATATAATAGAAAAGATGAAAAAAATAAGAAGAATCGAATCTGAATTGGATTCAGTTCTTCTTCAGATTTCACACTCATTAAAAATTGGAACACCTTTTGAAAAATCAATAATTTCTCTTTCAGCAAGATCAAAAATTTTTGAAATAGAAGAGCTTTTCAAAGATCTGAAAGAAAACATATTACTGGGCAAAAGTTTGAACTCAGCACTTTTTGATAAAAACATAGGAATTGTAAAAAAATATAATTCTGTGATGCTCACATCAATTTTCAGAATAATAGCTGATATTTCTTCAAAAGGGTCTGCATTTCTTTCTCAAGCCCTTGAGACAATTTCTAGACATCTGAAAAAGCTTTCTTTACTTCAAAATAAAATAGAAGACTTAGTTTCAGATAATGTTTCTACTATTAAATTCATGTCATTCTTCTTGAACCCAATAGTTGCGGGTGTGGCAACAGCTTTGGGATTAATTATTATGGGAATTTTAGTCTCACTTTCAATTAGCATGGGAAAGATTATGCCACAAGAAGTTTCCGGTATTCCTTCCATTGGTTTTCCAATGCTTGAAGTTTGGAAGGCTGCTAGAGTTTCCCCAGCTATCTTTCAGCTTGTTATAGGCATTTACCTCATAGAGATTTCGATAATTTCAGGAATTTTGGTTGTTGGTCTTGAAACTGGCTTTGACTATATTGTTTGGATTAATTACACTTCTAAAATACTGCTGATTTCAATAATTATTTTTGTTATATTTTCAATTTCTATTTACATTATGCTTTCTGGGATGATAGTTAATGTGTTTCAGGTGATGTGATTGGAAGAAAGGACACAAAAAATTGTTTTATCATTGGCCATAGGATTGATAATTTTTTTAATATTGGTAATGGTCGTAGTTAGATATTTGTTAAAATTTCCTGTTGAGGTTGTTTTCAAATGAAGGGGATAAATTTGCTAGACCACATTTATATAATAATTCTTTTCTTACTCGTTGCAATAGTTATAATAGGAATTTTACTCATGATGTCAAAAGGATTTATGGAAGATTTGAAATCAGGAAAAATATATGAAAAAGTAGAAGAGTTTCTGAAGAAAGTGATAGGAAAATGAAGGGTGCAATTGAATTGACTTTGAATTGGACCGTGATACTAATAGGAATAATTTTGACCATTGTTTTGGCAATAATCTTTCTTTCGATCTTCTTCCATTCTAATGTTTTTGGTTGGACAAGTAAAGAATTATGTCTTATGACTATAGGTAAACTTTTTGGAAAGGCGGAGCTTTGTGAAGTATTTATTTAGAAAAATTAAAAATTGAATTATGGAACTGACATTAAGCACGGTAGTAATAATTATTGTAGCAATGTGTATGATACTCCTAACTTTATATTTTTATTCGAAAATTAAAGAATCAGGAACTTCTACACTTACTCAAATATTGAATGTACCAGAATTTTTGAAGAAAATGTTTGGTGGAACTTGATGAGTGAAGATGAGTGGATTCTGATACTTTCCATAATAACTTTAGCTATAATAATTTTTGTGATATTCTACATCATAAAAAATGTGGATTTCTTACAATTGATTGCTAATATAAAAATACCAAAGCCGTGGAAATGATGAAAGGAATAAGTTTGCCTTTCAAATACTTGGTTTATGTCATCATGCTCATTTCTTTATTGTTGCTGACATTTTTTTTAGTTTTCTTTGCCAGAGAAAAATTTCTTAGTATTGTTAAGTTTATTTTTCCATAAAATCAAAATTATTTTATGGAAAAGCCGTTATCCATAATTCTCTTAATAATTTTGTCATTCGTATTAATCTTTGCAGTCATGGTAATTTTGCAAATGATGAAAAGTGGTACCAACGAGCCAACTATAAGATTAAATCAAGCTTGTTTAGAGCTCATAAAAAAAGGTTGTGATGATAATCTTGTTGTTATTGACTCAAAGAGTTTTGATGAGATTTGCAATCAAAATGGTATGAAACTAGAAAACTGTAAAAAATATTGTGGGTGTTAATTTTGAATGAGTATACTTTAAGATTTTTGGTTGTTGGTGGAGTAATTGCTGTGTTGGTAGGATTCGGTTTGTGGTCTTCTATCCACAATTCTAGTGATAAGATTGCTGAGCAAAATGCTTATAATTTTTATAAAAGTGTGGAATATGTTTGTGAAACTGGAGAAGAAAAAACATTGAAATTTGAGTTAGAACAAAATAGAATTGCAAGTCTAAAGGATGAAATAGAAAATGGAATAAACTGGGTTAAGAAAAAAATTGGTTTAGGTGGGCCAGAACTTGAAATTCCTGTACAATTATTCAATGATCCTTATTATAAAGTTTATTGGGAATATTTTCCTCCAGAACCACCATATCAATTTGGTCAAGGTGTTCTGGAAACAGCAGCTTCAGTCTTCATCCCCTGGTCGGAGGATTTGCCATGGAGCTCTAATTTTTTGTTGACAGTTACTTTGGACTCTGTGTTTTTGGGTATGGATATATTTGGCCTAGAAACTGCTGCAGAGGCTGGAAAAGAAGGTACTATAACAGTTGGAAGGAAAATTGCCAACAAAATCAGAGACAAAATAGAATCGATTTCCCCGGAGACTTTTTCCAAATTAAGAAGAGCATGGAATGCTCTAGAAAATGGTGCCGATGATGTGGTGGAAAATGTAGGAAAATTGAAAAGCGGTGTGATAAAAGCTGGAAAATTTGTAGTGGGGGAAGGAAAATTCATAGGAAAAGTCACAGCAGGCTATACTTTACTTTGTTTAGCGATGCAAGATAAAACCCTTGGCGATTGTTTGAAGGAAGGTGTAATTGTAGGGATTGGTGCAGATGTGGCTAAAATTACTTTACAAAAATTTGTTATACCAAAAGTTCAGAATTATTTGAAAACAAAAATAGCTGAAACTAAGAGAGGATTTTCGATAAAAATGAGCGATTTGAAAGATAAAATTTCAAGTTACTTTAAGGAAGAGGTGGAAGAAGGTGATGAGTTGGCAGAACTTTGGAAAAAGAAAGGATGGAAATATGATACTGCTCTTAAAGAATGGAGAGTAGCAAGAGATTTTGGTGATGAAGCGGTAGAAAATGTGATAAACCCTTTGGAAGAATACGCTCGTGTAAAAGGATGGCCCGACACAATAGATGATATTTTCACACCCATCTATGAAGTGGATGAATATGGAAACAAAAGGATAAAAGAAGTTATTCTTGAAAAAGATGGGGTTTTTGACAAAATCAAGAAAAAGATAGTTTTACCATTTGAAAAAAAGATAGGTAGATTAGAAGAAACTGTAATGAGTGATAAGGTTTTAGATTCTGATTCTTTTTCAAAAATAGGAAAAAGTATGAAAAAATATTTTGAAGAAAATCCTGATGATGCGGTAGAATTCCTTAAGCGCAACGGAATCAAAGTTGCCGATAAAGACGAAGCCTTAAGATTAATTTCCATTAAATTAGGTAAATTGGAGAAAGAGGCCAACGAAGGTATATTTTTTGCTGTTATGGAAAGGGGATCAAAGATGGAAAAACTTACTGGTAACATTGATGAGAAATTGTACGATTTGTTTATGGAGGGTAAAGATGTTTCTGAAAGAACAATCTTACGTGAAACCGAAGATGCCGTGTCAAAGTATTTAAAGGAAGATGTTTTAACAGATTCAGCTGAAGCTAAAAATTTGTGGAATTTATTAGGTGGTAAGAGATTGAGACTAAAAGAAGATGCAGAAATCTTTTCAAGAGGAACTTTGGGCTATGCTATTCTTAGAATTCAAGACCTTTACACACCATTGGGAGCAACTTATTGGGACAGATATTTTTCTTACTATGGCTATGAATCTCCAGTCAAACCACCAGAAGGTTATTGCCAAACTTCTTGTCAAGATGGGGCAATTTGTGTCCAGCTCGGTGCTTGTGTAAGAGCTTACTCATTACCAGAAGCTTGCCAAGCTAAAGGAATAGATTCAATAAAACTGAAAAGAAACAGCATAGTTGCTCAAGATCCCAGATTTTATTTGGTAAGTCCATGTTATTCAGAGCTCAAGATTTATCAAGAAGGAGACACAATCTATGTTGAACCTTACATGCCTTTAACTTACAACAAAAAGAATTACTGCTACGCAACTGCAGGTCTTGTCAACTGGTATGTTGGGCTAGAGGCGGGAGAATATATTGCAAAATGCGTTTCTTCTGCACTTTGTGCCGTGGCAACAATGGGTGGTGGGATTTTAGATGCTGTGACAGCGTGTCTAGGATTTGGGCAAAAGTTCACGGGCGCCTGTTCTGTAGTTTCAGAATTTGTTGGGCTTATAATCGATATCTACAGAGAGACACAATTTGTCTATCCAGATGTTTATATAAATCACCCAGGTTTAATAGATTTTAAGATTCCAACCCTAAATTAAATTATGAAAGGCTCTTTGCTTATTACATTTTTGCAATTTTTTGCTGATTTAGTTATAATTTTGTTGATAATCTATTCTTCTTATATAGTTGGCTTATCCATCTTCAAAAGAAACTGGATAAACACTAAACTTTTTTCAGAAACATTAGCTAGCACAATTTCTTCAATATCTTCATCTAGTTTTGATGTATCTTCAAAAATTTTTGTTGGTAAATCTTGTGATGTTAAGATTATGAATGATAAAGTAGTTACAAAGATAGAAAATGATATTTATTCACATGAAATTATAGCACCCAACTATGTTAAAATTAAAGACAGCAATTCTACTTGCCTAGACGCTTTCATAACAATAAAGAAAATTGGGGATGAGGTTTGGATAGAATGAAAGGACAAGCATATATAATCTCAGATACCATGATAGATATATTAAAAAACATTATAACAATAGCGACCATTCTTGGTATCTTTCTCCTTTTTTCAATATATCATGTCAAGATTAATGAAGTAATCGATGAAAGAATGACTTTCGATGCCGTCAATTCAATCATTGGGGACAAATGCTTGATTTATGAAGATGAAAGTGGAAATTTTTACAGAAGTATATTCGATGATGAAAAATTAAATCAAGGCAATATTTGTTTAAATTCAAATGAATTTGAAATTGAAATCTCAGATTTTGAAACTACATGGAAGCTTGGTACTTCTCAACATAAAAAAAGTTTCATACTCCCAATTACAATTTATTCGAGAGGAAAATTTAAGTTTGGAAAAATGGTGATAAGTTATTAAAGGTTTACTATTGCCTAAAATTTTCAGCTTCATAATTTTTTTAGTGGTTTTTATAATTTTTGCCAGTGTTTTATTTATAATAATGTCTTTTCTTAACATTAAGATAGGAGTTGAGATAACTTACAAACCAATTTATAATCCTTTGAAATCCCAGATGCTCTCAATAAGCATAGCTCAATCTGAGATAAGCGAAATGTTACTAAACTACTTGGAAGGAAAAATAAATAAGAGTACGATAGAAGCAAAGATAAGTCAGGTATTACCAAATTATAAGCTTTCAATTGGAGATAAAGAAATAGGAAACCCTAAAATTTCTGGTGAAAGAACTATAATTGAGGCGTTTGCTAACAATAAAAGAATTAAAATAGAGGTTGTTGTATGAAGGGTTTAGTAGGCTATATATTAGCGATTTTAATAGCGTCCTGTTTAACTGTTGTAGCATTTTATTTTTTAGGTCAACTGTTAAGCAGAGAGATTGAAATTTCTACAATTTCACGAAAATACTCCTCTATCATCAATGAGGCAGAATATTCCCAATTCTATTTTCGGAAATATTTTGAAGCTAAACTTTCAGAAAATAGGGCTAAAGGTGTTTCTTATGAAACTATAGCAAAAGAAACGCCAAAAACAATTTCTCTCCATCTCGATAATTCTGATTCAACATTTAAACTTGTAGAGACATATGAAGAATCAGGCTTTTTCATCGTGAAGGGTAAGATATCTTACAATTACAAAGATTCTACAACTGAAGCAAATTTATCGAAAGATATTATATTTAAATTTTCGACCTAGTTTTCTTACCAACAGGTTTAAATTCTGGTAAAATCAAAATTTATTTATGGCTGAACAAACCTTTTGGATAATCGCAGCACTCGTAATAATCATAGTAGTGGCAGTTGCTCTAGTTGCCTTATTTGGTGGCCAATTCGGACCATTCAAAGCATGGACATTTAAAATAACAGGACACCAGGAGCTATGTAGGCAATTAAACACAAGAGGATGTATAAATTCTTACATGCCAACACTTGAATACGAAAAAGGCGGAATCCTGTATGATCAAATAGGTCAGAGATTGCCAGATCCAAATAATCGCAATTCTGATATAAATAGAGCAAGTTTTGGTGAAGTCTGTAGCTTTTTTGGTTACAAGAATTTTGACGATTGTCTAAAAAGTTGTAATTGTCAAACAGCTGCTTAGCTAACTACGTATAAACTTTCTTCTATTGATCTTTTGTTTAAGAAATATAGTTTTATTTCTAAAATAAGCTTCTTGAAAGCTTGTTCTACTCTTTCATCCTTCCCTTTAAGATCACAAATCTTGAGTTTTTTTGCAAATTCAGATTCACAGTTTATATTTATGTATTCTTGATTTCCCATTTCCTCAACTTTTATTTTTGGGGCATTGAATTCATGTAAGAATATATAATCTTCTGGCAAAGAAACAACATAAGATAAATCAGAACTGTAGTTTTCTTCCAAAGTTATCGTTTCCACAGTTTCTTTACCATAAGAAATTGTCCTAACCCTAGTTTCAATCGGGAAGATTTCTACTCCTTTAAGTTCAAGATATTCTGAAAATTTTTTGATTCCAAGATAAACAGAGAATTTTTCATCTTTAACCAAATTTATTGGGTTTGGTCTTAAGTCTGGCGAGATTTTAAGAGACGAAGAATCTGAAATTTTACAATAAGGATAGCCGGTATTCAAATACAAATCACAAAGACTTTTTATCACACCACTATACTCCACTTCTATTCTCAAAACAGTTTTTGTTGAATTTAGAAGTTTCTGTTCCTCTCCACTAAAAGGGATTTTTATGTTTAGTTTTTTCTCTTCCCCCTGATTCATTTCAAATTCTAGGCAATCAGCGTCTATCGAAGAAATCGAATTTAAGTGTTTGACAACAATGCTTGGACAAATCCTTGTTTTAATTTTTTCGTCAAACAAATTTTTTATATTAAAAGGAAATTCAAAATAACCCTTTTTTACATCCAAGAATCTTGTAGGAAGTCCTTCTTTACCTTCAGTTCCAATAAAGAAATTTACATCGACAAAATTTGGTATGTTGGGGGTATAAGCCTCAACAAATACTTTAGTGCTAAAGTTTTGATAAACAAAATAACCCCCCACCACAACAAT
>JAWBNW010000010.1:0-6456 GCA_039000685.1 Candidatus Aenigmatarchaeota archaeon | reverse complement strand
TTAGACAAATACCGATCAGGGCAAGAGCAATGCCTTTCATAAAAAAAAGTTAGATTTACAAATTTAAAAAACAAGATTAAACAACTTCAATTTTTGTCCTAGCTTTATCAAGATAAGTATAACCTATTGTAAAGTTTATTGAAAAGTCGGCATAATTTTTGATATCATCTTTTGTTATTACAAGCCTACATACAATATTTTTGCTCTTGTTAGAAAGTTTTACAAGCTCACCATCATCAAAATCACATTGTAGAGTTGAATTACTGTTGAACTCGAACCTCACATATTCTTTATATCTTTCAGGTGGAGGATAATTACTTGTATCACTATATACTTCACCAAAACCAACATTTTTTATTTCTAAAACAAAAGGAAAAGTTTCTCTGTAGCGAGTTAAGATAAAAGGTTGTTTAAGGTTTATTTGCACACCTATTTGTGTATTCTTGCTCATCATTGAAGACAATAAGGCAGATTTTTCTTTAATTTTATTTCTTTCTTCTTGATTAAGAGTATTTAAATATTCATTGTCATAAACTCTCAGTTTTATGTTTGCTTTTGTTCTCATGTAGTAGAAAACATTTGCGGTTGCTATGAAAGTTTTATTTTGAGATGGGGCATAAGCAACCCAAGAAAACTTGTAGAGGTCATTTGGTTTTAGTTCTTTAAGTTCTTGAATTTCATTTTCTACTCGCCATTCCGTTAAGTTCAGAAGCTGAACTTTTATATCTTCTGCTGTTTCGGAAGCAAGGTTTTTTATAGTTAATACAAAAGTTACTGGTGAAGAAGCCATAACTTTTTTTGTATCTGAAGTTAAGGTTGAGCTTAAACCTACACCAGAAGGCTTTTCTTCCCCACCACCTATACAACCAGAGATGAAAATAACCAGAACCAATAAAAACAGTAAAACAAAAGGTCTTTCCATAATAATTATTTTTCTCAAGAAAATTTATGTTTTAACTTCATAATTTTGAATTGTGAGTACAGCCTATTTTGAAGAACTTTGTGAAATACTTGAAGTGATAGCAGATAATTACGAAAAACCAAAAGAAGCTCTTGAGAAGCTGCGTGATTATAAAGAAGCACCAAGGACTTTAGAAGAAATGGAAATCTTCATTCAAGGTGTTTGCAAAGCTCTAATTTTGAGAGAATTAAATGAGAAAAGAATTTTTCCAGGAATAGAGTATGGAAAGCTTGTGGAAAAATTAGGAAGTCCTTTAAAGGAAATTTTTGAAAAGACACCAAGAAAATTAATTTTTGTCGGGAAAGTTAAGGATAAGATGGTTGGCATTCATCCATTCTTTCGTTATTTTTACGACAGCCTGAGAGAAGGATTTGTATACAAAGATCAACACACTTTCAAGGAATTGAAAATTAACTTCATAAACAAGCCAACCTCTTTGGGTTTTGATGGAGTCGAGCTTTATTTGCCTTTAAGTCTTTTTGAAGAGCCTTGGAGATTTTACATAGCTTTAAATCAAGAAGATGCTTCATCTTTATGCTTAAAGTTTGAAAAAAATGAAATCGTGACAAATTACAAGATAAGAGATTTTGGCAACTCGCTTTCAATTGAAATTTTAAAACCAGAGAAACAGGAAAAATTAAGTGTTGTGATGCAATTACCAGAGCTTTTTTCTGAAATAAAGGAAGATGCTAGAGAGCTAGCAATTTTAGTCGGAAGCGATTATAGGCCTTATTTGGAAGTTAAGTTGGTAAGAGAAAAGTTGATAGGAAAATTGGAAGAAACACAACTTGAAAATGAAGAGTTTTATAAAAAACTAGTTCAAACAAGGGAAGCTGATGAAAAAATTCCATCAGACATGCCGCTACTCAAATCTGATTTAAGAGAATATAAAAAGCTCTATGAAGAAACTTTGATAGAGCTAGGAGATTACATAAAAGAAAGAGAGGAAGATATAGAAAGGAAAAAGAATAAAATCATGGAGAGGTTGATGAAAGAACAATTTCTTTAAGTTCTTTTTTTCTTTCTTCTTTAGCATGAAAAGCAGGGTCAAAAGCTTTCAAAACATTCACAACTTCTTCTACTTCTTCCTTTTTTAAATCATTATCCTTCAATTTTCTTTTCAGTTCTTTGCATTTCTTATCAATTCTTTTGGTTAAAGTGGGGAATAAGATTTCAATAGAAATGAAATCTTGAATTTTATTTAAAAGATCTTCCAAATTTTCAAATTCTGAAAATTTTATCTCATCTGCTAGCTTTATTGCTTCGTAAGCTTCTTCCGGTCTGATTAAAAAAGGATAAATAGTTGCTCTTCTAATAAGCTCGAGATAAGGTTTAATTTTCCTTAAATCTTTCTTAATTTCCAAAGCATTGACCACATATTCATACTCTTCATTACTTTCAGGAGGATTTTCTCCAACTTCTAAAACTATGCCTGAAGACGAGCCAACTTTTGCGGCCACATATTTTTCAAAATGAGAAAGAGTTTTATCTGCCACATAAACTATTTTTGGCCAGTTTGGATTTATGGTGAATGAAAAATTGCAATATGCTTCTGGCAAGAAGTAAGTACTCATGCTAATTTCTTTATTTTTCCCCAAGTTCAACCAAGACTTTAAAAACACACCTTTTTCATCATAAAAAAATTTCGTGGCGGCAATATTTGTTGCTTCAATACCAATTTTCCTTCTTGATACTTCTTCAACTGCTGTTTTAACCGAACCTGTGTTTAATCCCACTTTACAATTCATTTTTTCAATTTCATTTATAGCTTCAAAAGCATAAGGAATTATCTTTATATTTTTGCTTTCTCCTGTTCTTACACTAGCTTCTATTACTTGTTCTTTAGTAAGTTCAGAATTTCGCAAGAATCTATCTAGCTTTGCATGCGGTTTATCAAGATCTTGTGATCTACCTACCTCTCTAATAATTTCTTTCATCACATGAAGATTTTTCCCTACATTTGGGTTTACTTCAGGTAATTGTCTGAAGTAAAATTCTTCAAAAATCGTGCTGTCTTCTGTTAGCGTGAGGTCAACATCAAACATACAAAATAATGATGTAAACATGCTTATGAAATGAATTTCATTTTTAACTTTAATCTCATAATCAAGGACAGGTTTAATTTTTCCTACGGAATCCAAATGGTATAAAATCGACCATTTTTGATAATTTAAAAATCTGGCATTTACCATGAGCATTTCTAAAAATTAATTCTCTTAAAGCTAATTATAAATGAGAAAAAAAGACCATTTTCTTGAAGGTTTATTAAAACCAATCATAGTACTTCCTTCAAAAAATAATTTAAACATAGGTTCCAAAATATTAATTATGGCAATTAAGGGTAAAGTGATAGCTGTAGGAATTGCACTTTTAATTATTTTTTGTTTGGTGGTTTTTGTTATCCTTCCATGGGTAGGTATACGAATACCAGAAAATATTTATCCTTTTGTTTTGCCAATTATACTGCTAGCTTCTATCCCACTTATTATAAGTGGTTTTCTTCCATATGAATGGGGAAAAATTTTAAGGGAGCTAACTTATTTCACCCTTTTTTTCTTAATTATAATTTTAGAGATAACCATTCTAAAAACAGCATTTGCTGAATATCAGCCACCCCAAGTTACCCTAGAGAAATGTACGACTATTTTTGGAAGCAAAGAAAAACCAACAGAAGCTTGGGATTCAATTGCAGTTTGGGCATGTATAACCCTTGGCTATTATCCAAAAGACTATTCTAGCCTTGGATGGAACATATTCTTCATTTTTTACATATTGCTGCCGTTTATATTCATTTGGGTATTCTTGTACGGTTTAATGAAAGGTTTGGGGATTAAAGATTGGTTGGGAAATATGGATTGGGTTCCTCTTCTGCTTTCTTTCATCATAGCTATGTTTGCTAGTAGACAAATCTTCGGTTTTTTCCTCCTAGATTTTTATGGATATGGTGCTTGGGGATTGGCAGGAATATTTGGAGCAATTTTATTCACGAAAGGAGTACAAAAAATGATGGAAGGTTGGTATGGTGTTGAAGAAATGGCAGAAGAGACAAGAAAAGCTATACAGACTGAAATAGACTTAGATAAAGAAGTGGCGAAAGAAGTTAGGATGAGATTAGATCAAATTAAAAATATTCCAGATATGCCCGCAAGAAGAAAGGCATTGCATTTCTTAATAACTGATTCACAATCACCTGTATCTCGATTCTCAGACCCTATAAAAGCGGCAGTTAAGATGAAAATTTTTAATTCTTTGGCTAATCCTGACGATAATGCAATAGAAAATATTAAAAAATCTTTGCCTTCCTAGTTTGTCTTTTCAGGAGGAGTCACACCAATCAGTAGATTTGACACATACTTTTGCTGCTGTTCAAGTGTTAATTTGGATAAAAATTCTTCCCAAATCATCCGTTCTTCTTCCGTTATTCCTGTATATTCAAATGGGCCTTCATTTGGGAAGTATGTGAATGTGCGTTGATAAACTACAAGAGGTATGTAATTTCTTGGATAATTGTTATATTTGCGAGCATACCAAATAAGTAGAGGACCATTTATTTCTTTTTTTCTATCTTTTTCTAAAAGCTCATAGCTCAATTTCCATATATTAAACAAAGTTTCATCTGATAAACTCGCTTCATGGAAATATTTTTCAGGTGTAGCATATCGTGCAAGCAACTTATCAAATTCTGCTGCCATATCTTGTGTAATGGAAGTATCTATCTTTTTCTTCGGCTCGTAAACAAATTTAAGTGGTGGAATTGATTGCAAAACAGGTTGTGAAGAAATTTTTACCACCTTCTGTTTATCTTCATCTTCTCCTTTCGATTTCATCTTATCTTCTAACATTTGAGAAATTCTATTTGGTAATTCATCTATCAATAATCGGATATCCATTATTTCTTTCTCAAGTTTAGATAATCGCTGTTGATGCTCATCAAGTATTTTCTTCTGTTCTTGGAAATATTTTTCTACCTCTACTTTAACTGTATTTTTTATAACATCTGAAAGGGTTTCTGGCGGGTCAGAAGGATTTTGATTAGAAGATTCGGGTTTTCTATCATAGATAAAATTTTCAGTTGCTTCCAATCTAGAGTTATATTCTTCAACTTTGAGATTCAAGTCTCTAATTTGTTTTTCCATTTCTTGTAATTTTTGTAATACTTCTTCCATTTCAGAAGATCTATATCGTGTGATATCCAGAGGAATCCTTCCTTCTGTCAAGAGATAAGCTCCATCAATTCTATAAACATTTAAGCCTACTGGCTGAATAGATGTAGAGTAAGTAAAAACAATTTCACCTTGAGGTAGATCAGGAACACTTAAAGTTTTTCTAGTATTCTTTCCTTTCTTTATTTTCATATTATCACTACATACTAGTGATACAAAATTAACTATTTAAGCTTTTCTATTTCAAAAAATTTATTTAATTCACAGCAAATTTACTCTATGGAAGTTTTCAGTTTCGGTCTTCAAGAACTGATCTTTTCAATATTTCTTCCCTTCCTTTTCTTCTTCTTGTTGATTTATGGTTTGCTCAAGAAAACTAAAATTTTAGGCGATCAAGCAAATAGGCT
The DNA here is from genome assembly GCA_039000685.1 of Candidatus Aenigmatarchaeota archaeon. GTDB lineage: Archaea > Aenigmatarchaeota > Aenigmatarchaeia > CG10238-14 > SCSR01 > JAVZGQ01. The sequence goes on along the minus strand of JAWBNW010000010.1, from coordinate 925 downwards.
TAACTTGCTTTTAGCTTTGATTCTCTCCGCCTTAGGTATTTTTTCTCTTTACTCTTTAGGTCTCACGACATGGCTTCCTTTCCTAGCAGCTTTTTTAGCAGTGGCGGCTTTCTTGCTTATGTATGCTTATGGTGTTGGGAGCTATGCTCTGAAGAAAGTGGCTTTTTATAAAGAGGAAGCGATAGGAGACAAGAAGAAATTTGAGATAGGAGTAGAAAACTGCAAGAAAATATGGGAAAGGTTTGAAGCAGAGAGCAATGTCAGTAAAAAAGTAATGATTTTAGGCGAGATGAAAAATGAAGTTGAAAAGATTAAACCACTTGCAGAAAAGCTGGGTATAAATCTTTACGATTACGACTGGTATAAAAAATACGAGGAGGCAATAGCTGGTTTGGGTAGAGGCCAATGATCGAAACAATCTTCCAATTCCTGCTTTTCCTCCTCTCCTTTTTACTCTCTTACGGATTTTTGAGAAAGGTCAAGATTTTTCAGTCTAGTGTGAACCTGATAATCTCATTTGTGATAGCCTTTTACGTGCTTTTTGTTTCTCTTTACTACTTTGAGAACCTTATGCAAGTTTTAGCATTTCTTTTTATTTTTCTCCTCATAGCCTTCTCTTTAGCTTTGTTGTATTTTTCTAGAAAAGAGACAAAAAAATGAAATACTTATATTCATAACAGTTAAATAAAATTTATGGAGAAAAGAGTTTTTTCATTTTTGATATTCTTATTTCTTTTTGCCACTTCAGTTTTTGCTCAAGATCTTATTTCTCAGGTAGCTTCAATTCTCCCACAATTTGTCGGAGTGATTTTTATTCTTATCTTCGTACTTATCTTGCTTGCAATAGAGCCGGCGAAGAAGACGACGGCGAAGACGACCAGGAGCCACCAGGGCGTGCCCGGGTCGGGCAGTCCGGCCGCCACCC
>JAWBNW010000001.1:0-81875 GCA_039000685.1 Candidatus Aenigmatarchaeota archaeon | reverse complement strand
CTCTATGCTGAGAAGAAACAGGAATTACAGGAGAGTTTTCAAGTGTAGTTCCTTTTACAAAATCTTTTATTTGCTGGTAGTTCTTTAAAGCTTCTTCTTCTGAAACAAGGTCTATTTTTGTTTGGACTATTATAACATTCTTTATTCCTATGAGCTCCAAAGCTTTCAAATGCTCCCTTGTTTGAGGCTGAGGACATTTTTCGTTTGCAGCTATAACCAAGATTGCACCGTCCATTAAAGCTGCCCCTGTGAGGACTGTTGCCATTAGAGTCTCGTGACCTGGAGCATCGATGAAGCTTACTGTCCTTTGGAGCTCTGTGTCAGAGAAGCAAAAGGGACATTTGGAAGAAGTCGAGTAGCGTCCACAGCTTAAGCATTTATAGAAAGAAGCATCGGCATATCCCAATCTAATTGTTATGCCACGCTTAAGCTCTTCAGAATGGGTTAAGGTTCTTTTGCCAGAAATTGCTTCAACCAGGCTAGTTTTGCCATGGGCAACATGGCCAACAAGGCCTATATTAACTTCTGGTATCAGCTTAGGGTTTACTTCCTTGAACTTCCTCACCTCCCTTTTGTTCAGTTTTTTGTTTTGTTGGAATTAGCTCTTCTAAAGGCTTTTCTCCTTTCTTGGTTATCTTGACGTTGATTTGTACTATATCGGAAGAAATCGTGTTTCCTCTCACAGTCTTTCTCCTTCTTTCTCCTTTTTTTGTAGGATGGAAGCAAGGTGGGCTTGAGAGCAAAGCTTTCTTCTTCACGCTTCCTGGAATGGAAGGATGCATGGGAAAGCCGTCTTTATCAGTACCGCCTGTGATTTTCAAAGAATAGCCTGGCAAGCCGATTAAATCTCCATTGAATTCTTCCCCTATTTTCTTCCCAATCAAGCCCAAAGCTTTAGATTGGTCTACTTCAAGCTGATAGCCCTTCCTTGTTTCCGGGTCGCTTACCACAAACTTGAATGAAGCCATTTAAACCACTTTTATTGAAGTTGAAATTGCATATATTTATTTGTTAAATCAATTTAGAAATTAATATTTAGTGATTAAATGGAAAAACAAAAGTTTATTGTGACACCATGGGAAGTCAAGGGAGAAATAGATTATGGTAAGCTGATAAAACAATTTGGAATCAGCCAAATAGACGAGAAGCTTTTGAACAGAATAAAAAAACACACAAAAGAGCTACATCACTTCTTGAGAAGAGGTATTTTCTTTGCCCATCGTGATTTGGATTGGATTTTGAATGAATATGAAAAGGGGAATGAATTCTTCCTTTATACAGGCAGAGCACCTTCTGGTCCTGTTCACATGGGTCATTTGGTACCTTGGATTTTCACAAAGTGGCTACAAGATAAATTTGACGTTGAGCTTTGGTTCCAATTTCCAGATGAAGAGAAATTTCTGTTTCATGAAGAGCTTAGCCTTGAAGACACAAAAAAGTATACTTATGAGAACATGCTTGATGTCATAGCTTTAGGTTTTGATCCAAAGAAGACTCATTTCCTTGTAGATACCATTCATGCCAACTTGATGTACAAAGAAGCTTGTAAAGTAGCAAAAAAAATAACTTTTTCCACAGCCAAAGCTGTTTTTGGTTTTACTAATGAAACAAACATTGGATCAATTTTTTATACAGCAATGCAGGCTGTGCCAGCTTTTTTACCTTCTGTTCTTAGAGGAAAAAATATTCCTTGTCTTGTTCCTTTGGCAGTAGATCAAGACCCACATTTCAGAGTAGCTAGGGATGTTTTGCCGAAGCTTGGTTTCTACAAGCCTGCAATAATTCATTGTATTTTCTTGCCCGGGCTAGGCGGAATGATGCAACAAGGAAAAATGTCTTCTTCTGAGAAACAAACTGCAATTTTCACTATAGATACTCCTGAAATGGTTAGAGAAAAAATAATCAAATATGCTTTTTCTGGTGGTCAGCCTACAATAGAAGAACATAGAAAGAAGGGGGGAGACCCGGACATAGATGTTTCTTATCAATGGTTAACTTTCTTCGAAGAAGATGACAAGAAGCTGGAGCAAATCAGGGAAGATTACAAGAGTGGGAAGCTTCTTACAGGAGAATTAAAGAATATCTTAATTGAAAAGTTAAATAATTTTCTGAAAGAGCATCAGAAGAAGAGGGAAAAAGCTAAAGACCAAGTTGAAAAATTCATTTTTAAGGGATGAGGATGAAGAAATTGCCTTTTGTTTCTGTGATAGTTCCCACGCTAAATGAAGAAAAATATGTAGAGAGCTGCTTGAAAGCTTTGAAAGCTCAAGATTACCAAGGAAGGTATGAGATAATTGTTGCTGATGGAAACAGCAAAGACAAAACAGTGGAAATTGCGAAGAAGTATGCTGATAAGGTTATTGTTGTTAAGAAGAAAGGAGTGGCTGTGGGAAGGAATGCTGGAGCTAAGGAAGCTAAAGGGGAAATTTTTGTTTTCATTGATGCTGACACAGTTGTAGCTTTCAATTTGCTTACAGAACTTGTGAAAGGTTTTGAAAAAGGTGTTGTCGGAGTTACATGCCCTGTCATACCCTTGAGTACAAGCATGTCTGAATTTCTGCTCTTCTGGTTTTATGATCAGTTCATGAGAGCTTCTCTCAAAACAAAAAAACCTCAAGTTGCTGGGATGTGTGTGGCTTATGAAAGAAAAGCTTTTGAAAAGATTGGTGGTTTCGACGAGAGCATAAGGGCTTGGGATGATTATGATATTTCTGAAAGGATTTCGAAGCTTGGAAAAATTGTTTGCGTGGATTCAACTTTTGTGATGAGCTCACCCAGACGAATAAGAAAGTGGGGTAAGACAAAAGCTGCGATAAAGTATGTGAAGCTCTACTTGACTTACTTGCTGGCTGGGAGGACACCGAGCATTGATAAGTATACTGAAGTTAGATGAAAGCTTATAAACTTAAAATTCCTATAGATTAAAATACGTGATGGTGATGCCACTCCAATTTATTGGCTGAATTTGAGTTTTTCCAGAACTTTTTCTAAGGCATTTTATCTAAAATTCTTGACTTCAGATTTTTTTGTTTTCAATAAAAGGAGGTGAAAGAGTGATAATTAAAGCTCTACAAGAAATAATGGTTTACGAACGAAGTGGTGGCCCACCAAAGATAATGTCACTGAAAGATGCATTAATTTTTCCACCACCTCCATTTGTACAACCAGAAGAAATATCCACTTTGATAATCTCCGAGTTGGAGAATAAAGATAAAATTATAGTAGCAATGAATGCTGATGGTAAAATATATTATAGGATGGGGGGGTGGAAGTGTAAAGGAGAAGAGCTTTATAAAGCTCTAAGAAAAATTGAAAAAGGAATCGCATGGACATACAAATAATATTAAAAAAATCAAATAGTGATTAAATGTCAAGCTATAAGCTGACAGAAGAAGGAAAGGAGTACTTGGAGAAAGGCTTGCCTGAGAAGAATCTTGTTTTGCTGCTAGACAGCATGCCCCAAAAAACTGCAACTCTTGGCAAGCTCATACCAAAAATCAAGAATTTTCCCATAGCTTTGAAATGGGCTTTGGAAAAAGGATGGGTGATGAAAAAAGGTGATGAAATAATTCTTATGAAACCTGTGCCTGAAGAAATTCCGGAAGAAGAAGCTCTGAAGAAAATTGCTAAAGGAAAAGAAGTTGATGAAGAAACTTTGAAAACTTTGATTGAAAGGAATTTGGTTGAAAAAGTTACAGAAACTTACAAAGCGGTTGAAGAAGCTTTAGCTAAAGCTGGAAATATAATTGATGTTCTAAGCCATGAACTTTTGGTCACAAAATTGTGGAAAGGACGAAAATTCAAGCCTGTTGATGTTGTGACTGTTAGAAAGAAGCTTGAATTGGACAAAATTTCTCATGGAAAAAGGCAACCTTACTTACAATTTTTGAGTCAAATCAGAAAGAAGCTTGTTGACATGGGCTTCATTGAAATGAGAGGCCCTACAATAGAAACACAGTTCTGGAATTTCGATGCCTTGTATCAGCCACAAAATCATCCTGCAAGAGATTGGTGGAGCACTTACATGATGAAATATCCAAAGCTTGGGAGTTTACCAAAAAAGTTTGTTCAAGCAGTGAAAAAAGCTCATGAAAAAGGAATTGCTGGAAGCACAGGCTGGGGTTATAAATGGGATCCAAGAATTGCAATGCAGCTCATGCCAAGAGCACATGGTACTTGCTTGTCTGCAAGAACTTTAGCAAGTAAACCAAAAATTCCTGGAAAATACTTTGCTATAGCTAGGTGCTATAGGCCAGATGTGATTGATGCTTCTCATGGAGTTGAGTTTAATCAAGTTGAAGGGATTGTTTTGGGTGAAGATGTAAACTTCAGAAATTTATTGGGAATTTTAAAAATGTTTGCAAAAGAAATAGCTGGAGCTGAAGAGGTTAAGTTCATTCCTGACTACTATCCTTTCACAGAATGCTCGGCCCAATTATCTTGCAAGCACCCCCAACTTGGATGGATTGAACTTGGTGGTTCAGGAATTTTCAGAGAAGAGGTAACCTACCCCTTAGGTATAAAAGTACCAGTGTTGGCTTGGGGTTTAGGCATCGATAGATTAGCTATGTTTAAACTAAATATAAACGATATAAGAGAACTTTTTTCCAAAGATTTAAAGTGGCTGAGACTGAAGCAATCTGTAGAATAGGTAGATGTGAATGAACGAATTGTCTATACCTTTGCTTTCAGATGAAGAAAAAGCTTATCTTTTAGGTTTAAGGGCTGGTGATATATATGCGAGGAAAGATTCTAATCGTGTTATTGTGGAGGTAACATCTTCTAAGCCTGTACAAATAGAGATGTTTCAAAATGTATTCTCAAGCTATGGAAAGGTTTCGTGGTATGAGAAAAAAGGTGGTGCAACAGAAAAAACTACTAGAGCTTATTGTTCTTTGAACAGTAGTTTTGAGTTCTTAGTAAATAAACCCACGTACATTCCAGAATGGATATTAAATAAGGAAGAATTATTTTATTCTTTTTTAGCAGGATATGTAGATAGTGAAGGTAGTTGGATAATAACCAAACACAAAAAATATAATGGAAAATATAAGGACTTAGTATTTAGTTTAGGAACTTGTGACAAAACCATTTTAGAACAAATTCATAAGAAATTAAAAGAACTTGGATTTAAATCACATTTTTATTTAGTAAGAAAAAGAGGTACTTACACAGGCATAGGGGTTTGTAATTTCGATTTATATAGAGTCATGTTAATGCGCATAAAGGATGTGATAAGATTAGCAAAAATTTTATTGCCTTTGAGTAAACATAAAGAAAAACAAAATAAAATACAAAAGATAATTGAGTTAGAATCTTTCTTTAAACGAGCCTCATCTATTGAAATTCCTTGCCCATATTGTGGATATGAAAAAATTTGGAAATGTGGATTTTGGAAATATAAAGATAAAAAATATCCACGCTATATCTGTCCAAATTGTGGGAAATATATTTCAAAAAAGAAAGTTGAATTGGTTGAGGAGGATTTGAATGCCAACCATAGAAGCTTCTTATCAAGATTTGTGTGAATTGATCGGAAGAAAAATTGAAATAGAAGAATTGAAAGAACTTGTAAATTTTGCAAAGTGTGAAATAGAGGCTGTGGAAGGAGACAATCTGAAAATTGAAGCAAAAGACACAAACAGGCCAGACTTATGGAGCTCAGAAGGAATAGCAAGAGAAATAAGAAGTAGGGCTTTCGAGCCAATTTTTCCTGAATATGAAGTCAAGAGCTCAGAAGTTGTTGTTGAAGTTGATAAAAAAGTTTCAAAAGTTAGGCCTTACACAGTTTGTGCTGTTGTGAAAAACTTAAAAGTTACTCCAGCTTTTCTCTCCCAAATGATTCAGCTTCAAGAAAAAATTGCTGGAAGCTTGGGAAGAAACAGGAAAGAAGTTGCAATTGGGGTTTATGATTATGATAAGATTAAGCCACCAATAAGATTTACAACAGTAAAGCCTGATGGAATCAAGTTCATTCCGCTTGATTTCAAGGAAGCTTTGACACCAAGGGAAATTTTGGAAAAGCATCCAAAAGGAAAAGAGTTTGGACATTTGCTTGCTGGAAAGAAAGAATATCCTATTTTCATCGATGCAAGAAATGAAGTCTTGTCCTTGCCACCAATCATAAACTCAGAGTATAGTGGAAAAGTTACTGAAGAAACAAAGAATGTTTTCATTGAGTGCAGTGGTTTTAACTTAAAGTTTTTGATGCCTGCTTTGAATGTGATGGTAACGGCTATGGCCGATCGAGGTGGAGAAATTTGCTCTGTGAAAGTTGTTTATCCTAGCAAAACTATAATCACACCAGATTTCAAGCCGAAGAAGACTTTTGTTGATGTAAGCTACGTGAGAAAAATTTCTGGTCTTGACTTAAGCTTGGGAGAAATTTGCAAATTGCTTGAGAAAGCAAACTACAAGATTTTGAAGAAAGGCAAAAAAATTGAATTGCTTTACCCTGCTTATCGCAATGACATAATGCATCAGAGAGATGTGGTTGAAGATGTGATAATTTCTTACGGCTACAACAAGATCAAGCCTGAACCTTTGAAGATGAAAGTTGAAGGGAAACTTAGTGAAATTGAAGTGAAAACTGAAAAAGTTGAAGAGCTCATGGTTAGCTTAGGTTTTCAAGAGATTTTATCTTACACTTTAACAAGCAAAGAGAATTTGTTCAAGAAGATGAATTTGAAAGAAGAAAGAGTAGCTGAAATAGAGAATATTGTCTCGGAAAACTGGAGTGTTTTCAGGAATTGGCTATTGCCAAGCTTGATGGAATTTTTTGCAAATAACCAACATGTTGAATATCCACAAAAAATATTTGAAGTTGGAGATGTTGTTTTGATTGATGAGAAGCAAGAAACTAGAACAAGAGATGTGAGGAAGCTTGTTGTAGCAATTGCTGATTCTAGAGTAAGCTATGATGATATTGTTGCTGTTCTGGATGCTTTCATGTCTTTGGTTGGAGCAAAATACAAGTTAAGAGAGAGCAAGCATCCCAGCTTCATCGAAGGAAGAACCGCAGAAATTTTGGTTAAAGGCAAGGCTATTGGAATAATTGGCGAAATTCACCCTTCTGTTCTTGAGAATTGGAAGTTGGAAATGCCAATAGCAGCTTTTGAGATTGATTTGAGCTTTATATTGTGAATTTATTCTTAAGCCAAAAATACTTCATACTCATTTCCCTGATTTAAATGAATCTTCTAACTTTTATCTTTTCATGCAAACTTCAGGATAATGTATATCGCAAAAACTATCTCATCATCCAGTTAACAAGTCTATCGATGAGAGTGAAGTGAAGTCTTGGCTTTTCAAGGAAAGGTTTTCCTGTAAGCAAGCAAGCCAGTCTTTTAAATTCAATCGCAGCTGGTGAATGAGGAGAATAATTAACAACAGGCATCTTTGCAAAAATTGCTTTTGTCACATTGTTATCTTCGGGGATTTGCGCTAAAACTGGATAGCCAGTCATCTCTTCAATCTCAGCTTTTGTTAATTCATATTCTTTCTTTCTAACCCTGTTTGCAACCACTCCAATTATCTTCTTGTCCAGCCTTTCAGCAAGCCTTATGGTCTTCAAAGCATCTGCAACCGAAGGCAAGTTTGGATTTGTGATTATCAAGACTTCTTCTGTTGCTTGCAAGGCTGAAGTTGCTTCCCTGCCCAAGCCTGCTGCTGAATCCAAAAGGATGAAATTGGTCTTCCCTGTCAAGTTTAAAACTACTTCGTAAAGTCTTGAAGGATCAATTCCAGTCAAATCATCAACACTCATGCTTGCGGGCACAACTTTAAACCCAAATGGATGAGGATAAGTTGCATCTCTAAGCTTTGACTCCCCTTTCAGCACATCATGTAAAGTTATTGGGGCGAAATGCATTCCTAAGTGCAGGCCCAAGTTTGGTGTTGTTAGGTTGGCGTCAACAGCAACAACATCTTCCCCTTGCAAACATAAGGCAGAAGCCAGGTTTGAGGTTAAGGTAGTTTTGCCAACCCCGCCCTTACCACTTATTATTGCTATCGCCCTTGTCATCCAATCAACCTTAATTTGTTTTTTATAGTTTAAAAGTTTATTAGCTTTTATTTTTAAAGTTATTGGAAAAAATTGTGGCTAGTGGGAAAAGCAAAGCTTAAGTTAATTTTATTTGATTGAATTCAAGGCTTTTCTTCTGGCTTGTCAAAGCTTTTGAAGATCATCTTGTCAAAGTTGAAAGGCTTCTTTATTTCTTGTTTCACCCTTTCAATCCAGCCTTCTAGGATTATCACTGCCTCGCTTAGTGGAAATTTTTCGCCTTTTGTCTTCAGCTCAACTTGCATTTGTTTTGTCTTCTTGTTTATTCTCCTTACTATGAAAATCCCAAATTTTTGCTCTTCTATATCTTCTGACATGAAAAGTTATTGTTTAAATGAAGTTAAAAAGTTTGGTATTTTAAATTTATCGAATACATAACTTATCAGAATGAAGAAGAATAAAAAAGATTAACAGCAGTGATTAGAACATTTAGACTAAATCTAGAAACATTGAGCATAAAAGATAAATTTATATTTATATAAAAGTGGGTTAAAAAAATTATGGAAAATATAACGGAGTTTATAAGATTTATATTGGTTGGTATACTTGCAATCTATGTAGTATTTTTAATTATTTCTAATTTTTCTCAAATAACACCTGAATTTTCAAATATAGGTTGGTATATTTTTGGGGCTATAATTATGGCTTTTGTAGGCGGTCTGTTCTTATACACTCAAAAATAAAAAATTAAAATCTCACCCTATATCTTCGTTTTGGTTTTCTTCTTGCTTTAAAACACACAATGCCGTATTTTGTCATAAAACTTACCGGCCTCTTTGTCTTAGTCTTCTTTCTTCTTGCAAGAAATTCTGGCATACATATCACCAATGTTTTAAACTCAATTTTGGTGGCTTAAACTTAGGTAATTCAAACCTATAATATTCTTGTCTTCTTTTTCTTTTTGATTTTTTCCTTAGCTTTGTCTTAATTCCTAATCTTCTTTTCAATTGTTCTGTTGTTATTATACCATGGTGGATTTTGTAATGGCAGTTAGCGCAAAGAGGAACTAAATTACTTTCTTTATCACTACCGCCTTTTGCAAAACCTCTAACATGATGTAAATGCATAGCTTCATGTTTTCTGCAATAAACACATTTGCGAGGTTTGTACATTAATTTTTTTCTAATACTAGACTTAACTTTTCTTTTTCTCTTTGGATACAAATACGGGGGTTGTATTTTTACATCAAATTGCATAATTTTATTATTTTTAAATCAAGATTTAAATCTTGATTTTTATGAAAATTGCCAAATTTGTGACAGATGTTTATATAACCATCAGTCAAGTGCCACGGCGAGAACATGCTTTTCTTCAATTTTCACTGACAAAAATAGTATGTTTTTTTCAGGTATTTTTTCTTTTCACCCCTTCCCTCTTTTCTTTTTTCTTCCATAAACTCCATCCTTTCAAAAAATCAATGGCGCGTATTTTCTCAGTTTTTTCCATTTCGAATAAATCTTGAGCGTTCCTTTCCTTGATGAATTTAACGAAAACTTTCTTAAAATCCTTATCTCTTTCAGCACAGTAAATCAATAAATCCCTAAGCACCTCTTCAAATCTTTTCCTTCCCTTCAAACTTTCCAAACTTAAGCCAGCAGTAATAAAACTTAAAAATCTTCTTGAAATCTGCTTTTGAATTCTCAGAATAGTTATTGCTGTTAAGCTTTATCACTAATTCTTCAACATCTTGTTTCTCGGCTTCACTAAAATCTTTTCCAAGCAACTCTCTGAGATTTTTCAAGAAATAAATGTATTTAAAAATCCTTCTTTTTGAATAATTGTTAGTTTCCAACTTCCTCACAAATTCTTTCACTTTTTCGTAAGTCCTTTCATCTATTTGTTTAATTGCTAACAATCCCCTTTCTATTCCTTTCTCATAACCATAAAGTTCAGGCATGATTTTAGCCTTGTTTCGATTGCTTATATAAGCCAGATGGAAATTGTAAAAATAAGCATGCCCCCGGAGGGATTCGAACCCTCGACCATCTGCTTAGAAGGCTTACGGTGCTTCTTACATAGCCGCTCTATCCAAACTGAGCTTTCCCCATCACTTACGGGGGCTATTTGGATAGTTTCTTATTATTTCGCGTAATAATTTATTTTTTTCCATACCAGTAAAAAGTTTACTTTTATTGGATATTTTCACTCCTTTCACAAATCCTCCTATTGAATAAAATTTAACAAATTCACTTAAATGATTCGTATATAAACCTGAAATTTTACTCCATTTTGCTTTATGTCTAGAAACTCTAAATTTAAATCCTAATGTAGCAAGTATTTGCAATTTTTCACGTAGTCTTTTCATATAAACATTCAAATCCGAAATTCTGTTTATATTTATTTTTCCACCCTTTCTACGCCCCCAATTAGGATCTTCTTCATTTTGTATAAACTTTTCGAAGTTTTTAAATTCAGGCGCTTTCATGCACAGCTTGCCAAAAAAACTCTTAGGTAAACTTCTTTCTTCATATAACCATTTTTCAAAAGTTTTAAAGGGTATGTTGAACGATTTAGCAAATTCTTTTCTATTCAATTTAAATTTTGAAAGAGCTGTTTTAAGAAGTTCCCTCTGTTTTCCCTTTGCGAAAATTAAACGTTTTTCCATAAGTTTTTTAATTAAATCTTGACTGAGCTACGGGGGCTCAATAGTTTCTTTTAGTTCTACAACAAATAAATTATTTACATGAGCTTGAACAAAATTGTTTAAAGGCGGGTAAATGAGTGAAGTTCTTTCACAAGAAAAAAAGGCTTTCTTGCTGGGAAATGAAGCTATAGCGAGAGGTGCTTTGGAAGCTGGTGTAGCGGTAGCAACAACTTACCCTGGAACTCCAGCTTCAGAAATTGGTGACACTTTTGCTGAAGTTGCAAAACAGGTTGGAATTTACTTTGAATACAGCACGAATGAAAAAGTTGCGGTTGAAGTTGCTGCTGGTGCTGCTCTTTCAGGCTTAAGGTCGATCGTTTCCTTTAAGGACTTTGGACTGAATGTTGCCTGCGATTCTGTTTTTCCTTTAACTTACACTGGAGTTAAAGCAGGCATGGTTATAGTTGTTGCTGATGATCCTGGATGCTGGAGCTCAGCTCAATCAGAGCAAGATAGTAGGCTTTTTGCAAGAATTGCCCATTTGCCTTTGCTTGAGCCTTCTGACCCGCAAGAAGCTAAAGACTTAACAAAACTTGCTTTCGATCTTTCAGAAAAGTTTGGTATTCCTTTTATCATAAGAAGCACAACTCGAGTTAGCCATATGAGAAGTTTGGTTGGATTGGGAGAGATAAAGAAAGGTAAGGCTGAAGGAAAATTTGTTAAGGACATTGCTTTCAGAAATTATCCTCCAAAAATAATTCAAACACATGCTGAAATCCATGAAAAGCTGGAAAAAATAAAAGAGTTTGGAGAAAAAAGCAAGATCAACTTCATCTTGAACAAAAATTCTAAAAGCAAACTTGGAATAATAGCTTCTGGTGTTTCTTTCAATTACGCTTTGGAAGCTTTGGAAGAGCTTGGGCTAAAACTTCCTTTGCTCAAGATCAGCATGAGCTATCCTTTGCCAGAAAAGCTAATAGCAGGCTTCATCAAAAATTTGAAGGAAGTTTTGGTTGTTGAAGAACTTGAGCCAATTCTTGAAGAAGATGTGAAAAAAATAGCGAAAGATGTGAACCCTAAGCTTAAAGTTCTAGGCAAAGGCTTACTTCCTTTCGCTGGCGAATACAAACCAGAAATTGTGATTCAAGCTTTGGCTAAGCTTGCCAAGAAAAAAGTTCCGAAAGAAATGGAAAACAAGTTTGAGCTTGAGAAAATAGAGAAAAGATTTCCCCAACTTTGTCCTGGCTGCCCACACAGAGCAAGTTTTTGGGCGATCAAGCAAGCTGTTGGTGCTGATAAAGTTTTTGCAGGCGACATAGGATGCTACATGCTTGGAATTTTTCCTCCTATAAGCCAACAAGACTTTTTTATTTCAATGGGAGCTAGCATGAGCGTTTCTCAAGGAATAGAAAAAGCGATAAAACAAAAACCTGTTGTTTTCATCGGTGACTCAACTTTCTTCCATGCGGGAATTCCTGGTCTGATAAATGCTGTTCACAACAAAAGCAATTTGCTTGTTGTTGTTCTCGATAACAGAACAACTGCCATGACAGGACATCAACCCCATCCTGGAATTGCCTTGACTGGAATGGGAGAAGAAACAAAAGCTTTGGCGATAGAAGATATAGCTGAAGCTTGTGGTGTGGAGAATGTTAGAGTTGTTAATGCTTTCAATCTTGAAGAATTCATAAAAGTGGCGAAAGAGCTTTATTCTTTGCCGGGGGTAAGCCTTATAGTTGCAAGAGGTGAATGCAGGCTTCAAACCGTGAGGAAGCTCGCAAGAAGTGGAGCAAAAATTCCTAAGTTTGAGTTTGTTGATCAGCCTGATCAAGAAAAAGCTGAAGAACTAAAAGCTTTTGGTTGTCCGGCGATAAGAAAAGAAGAAAAGTTTTACATAGATCAAAATCTTTGCTGGGGTTGTGGTGTTTGCACTCAAATTTTCAAAGGAATTAGATCAAGGGTGGAAAAATGAAATTCAATTTGGTTGTTGCAGGCTACGGTGGTCAAGGGGTTTTGAGCTTGGCTGAAATAATAGCTAGAGCAGCGATTGAAGAAGGGTATGAGGTTAAAGCAGTGGAAGTTCATGGTCTTTCTCAAAGAGGAGGAGCTCTGCAGTGTCATGTTAGATTTGGAGAAAAAGTTTTTTCACCTTTGGTGAGAAAAGCAGGGGCTGATTTAATAATAGCCTTAGATGTTTTGGAAGCTTGGAGAGCTTGTTATTATGCTAACAAGAGAACTGTTGTGCTTACAGATAAAAAGCTGCTAAGCCCGAAACCTTTGGCTGAAATTTCAGATGTAAAAAACATCTTGGAAGAAATGAAGAAAATTGCTAAAGTTGAAGCTGTGAATGCTAGCGAGATTGTAGAAAAGCTCACGGGAGAAGCTGCAATGAGCAACATCTTCATGCTTGGCTATGCTGTGAAGAAGAAGCTTTTGCCAATAAGAAAAGAAAATGCTTGGAAAGCTGTTTCTCAAAGGATAAGGCCTCAGTTCTTGGAAGCAAACAAGAAAGTTTTTGAAGAAGCCTTTAAACTGTAAGTTTTTTACCATAAAAAGAATAATTAAACTATATGATTTTTGGTTTTGGGAATTCTTGGGTTGAAAAGAAAGGTGAACTTTATTGGCCTTCGAGGAAGATGAAGAATAAAGCATGGGTTAGCGACAAGAAAATTTATGAAGAAGCAGATAAAGATCCTGTGAAATTTTGGGAAGATTTGGCTGATAAGCTCTTTTGGTTCAAGAGGTGGGAGAAAGCTTTTGAGCATTCACCGCCTTACTTCAAATGGTTTTTGGGTGGAAAAATAAACATAACTTCAAACATTTTTGAGAAAAGGATCAACTGGGAGAAGATCAAGAGCAAACCGGCTATAATTTGGGAGCCTGAACCAGTTGAAGAGAAACCAAGAATTTTAACTTATGAAGAGCTTTTCAAACAAGTTAACAAAGCAGCAAATGCTCTGAAAAAGCTTGGGATCAAGAGGGGAGATGTGGTTGGAATTTACTTACCGATGATTCCAGAAGCCATAATTTCTATGCTTGCTTGTGCTAGAATTGGGGCTATTCATACTGTTATTTTTTCTGCATTCTCTCCTCAGGCTTTAAGAATAAGGCTTCAAATAACTCAGGCAAAACTTCTGATAACAGCTGACGGCTACTACAGAAGGGGGAAAATTATAAATTTGAAGGAAAATGCTGATGAGGGTGTAAAAGAAACAAGTGTGAAAAAGATTATTGTGGTGAAAAGAATTGGGAATCAAATTGCTTGGAACCCTGGACAAGATTTTTGGTGGCACGAGCTTGTAGAAAAAGAGAGCGAAGAGTGTGAAGCTGAAATAATGGATTCAGAAGATGTTTTATTTATTTTGTCAACAAGTGGTAGCACTGGTATCCCAAAACCCTGCATGCACGTCTGTGGTGGTTATACTGTTCAAGCTTATTGGACTGGAAAATGGATTTTTGACTGGCATGATGATGATGTTTTTTGGTGTGTGCCTTCTGGAAGTTTAGTTGTTACAAATCCTGGAGTTAAAGAAATTCAAGATATAAAAATCGGGGAAAAAGTTCTTACCCATCGAGGAAGATTTATGCCTGTTGAAAAGATTTTTGTCCGAGAATATAAAGGAGGGCTTGTGAGATTATTCACTTCTTACACTAACCTTCCAGTGGAGTTGACTCCAAACCATAAAGTTTTAGTCCTCAAAAAAAGAATGCCTATAATAACTGAATGGGTTAGAGCTAAAGATTTAAAAGTTGGGGATTATGTTGCTTTTCCAAGGATAGCTAAGGAATGGAAAAAGAAAACAATTAAAATCTCGGACATTGTCAAAAACAGAAAAACTAAAGATAACTACATTCTTCCTAAAAAAGGTGAAAAGGGAAAAATAAAAGATGAGATCAAAATTGATAACAACTTTTTAAGACTTGTCGGTTATTATATTGCTGAAGGGAGCATTGCTCAAGATACGCTCCAGCTTACCTTTTCAGAGAAAGAAAAGAGGCTTGCCAAAGATAGCGCAAATTTATTTAAAAAAATATTTGGAATAAGAGCTCGAGTGTTAAAATATAAAGGATGTTGGGAAACGCGTGCAAATTCTGTAATCTTGGCTGAATTTTTTTCCAAACTTTTTGGTCATCGTAGCTACGAAAAACATCTCCCTCATTGGATATTAACGCTGGAGAAAGATCTTCTATGGGAATTTATTAAAGGTTATTGGTTGGGAGATGGTAACACCGATTTAAGAAGAAGGAGGAGAGTAAGAATTACAACCGCTTCCCGTACACTAGCTTATCAAATAAAATTGATTCTTAATAAACTTGGTATAGTTACTTCAATTACTTATTTACCGGCAGAAAAAACAAGAAAAAGGCAAGAAGGGTATAAAATTCAAAGTGGCCAAGATAGTTATGAATTGGCCATCACAGGTAAAAGTGCTCAAAAATTTTATTCTCAATTTAATTTAAAAGAACCCAAAGAAACTTATAGTTGGCAGAGGGCAATAATTACCACCAACCTGATTTTCTTTCCGATAAATAAAAAAGAAATTTCTTATTATGAAGGCTTAGTTTGGAATTTAAAAACTAAGCATAATTCATATACTTTAAACAATCTAGTAGTTCATAATTGTACTGCAGATATAGGTTGGATTACTTCTCACACCTACAATTGTTACGCTAATTTGTTGAATGGTATTACTTTTCTCATTTTTGAAGGCTCTTTAGATTTTCCAAGCCCAGATAGATGGGCCCAAATAATTGAAAAATATAAGGTGACAATTTTCTACACGGCGCCTACTGCAATTAGAATGTTTGAAAAATTGAGTGGAGAAGCTGTAAAGAAGTATAAGTTCAAAAGTTTGAGACTTTTGGGCTCGGTTGGTGAAGTAATAGATGAAGGTGCTTGGAAATGGTATTTTGAGAATATTGGAAAGAAGAGATGTTTGATAGTTGACACTTGGTGGCAAACTGAGACTGGCGGCATATTGATAACTTCTTTGCCAGGAGTTGGACCTTTCAAGCCGGCTCATGTTGGTTTGCCTTTTCCTGGGGTAAAAGTTGATATACTGAATGAAGAAGGAAAGCCTTGTCAAACGAACCAAATAGGAAATCTTGTTATATTGCCTCCTTTTTCTCCTGGTATGTTTAGAGGAATTTACAAAAATCATGAAAAATATGAGGAAGCTTACTTCAGCAAGTATGGAAAGGAAATTTACCTCGCAGGAGACGGAGCTTTGAAGGATGAAAATGGTTTGATTAGAATTACAGGAAGGATAGATGATGTGCTTAAAGTTGCTGGTCATCGCTTATCGAATGCTGAAATTGAAGATGTTTTGAACTTACATGAAGCTGTTGTTGAGTCAGCAGTCGTTGGATTGCCTGATGAAATTAAAGGTGAAGTTCCTATAGCTTTTGTTGTTTTGAAAGCAGGTTTTGAAGCAAGTGAAAAGCTTTCTTCTGAGCTGGTAGAGCTTGTGGCCAAGAGAATTGGGCCAATAGCAAAGCCTGCAAAGATTGTTTATGTGCAAGATTTGCCTAAAACAAGAAGCGGGAAAATTCTCAGACGTGTATTAAAAAGATTACTGAAAAGTGAAGACCTTGGTGATATTACAACTTTAATGAATCCTGAGTGTGTTGAAAAAATTAGACAACTTTTGCAAAGAAGGTAAAAAAGATCTATATCAAGAATTTTTAAGCGGATATTGCTTTGGGTTGGCTTTAATACATGGGTTAATCAAGCCCAGGAATTTAAGTTTTTCTTTGCTACTACCTAAAATATGAAGTTCGTAGATGTAAGAACCATACCTCTTATCAAATCTCTTACGTATAGTTGTTTTAAAACCAAAAGTAGTTATGAGTCTATTTAACAATTCGATCAACTCTCTCTTTGAATTCACCATTGAAACATAAACAACATTATACCACTTTTTTGCGCTACCTTCACTTTCGTAGAATCCCCTAATGAATGCAATTGTACTCTTTTTATTTCGCGTTACAATTTCTTCGATATTTTTAAGTGAGAGGCTTTTTAACCATTTAGCAAACTCGACGGAACATACATATGTATTCCATTGTCCACGCTCTGAAATATATACAGTTTTAGAAGATATACCAATTCTTTTTAGCTCTCGTGCAAACGATTCATTAAACGGTAATGTTTTCGTTCTAAGTCTAATCAAGTAATCACGAACAATATAGAAAATCTTGAGATGGAAATAGAAATATATTCAAAGGCCCGATAAACACAAAAGACATGTCAAAAAGTGCTGTAGTTTACATGAAAGATGTTGCCCAAGTAAATGCTATCATAAGACCGATAAAAAGTCTTCCTTGGTCAAAAGAATCTTACAATTTTATTATTTTTAGACAAGGTAGAGAAGGGCTGTATTCCGGAAAAGAAAGAATAGAAATTAATGATGATGAAATTGTTATCACAGAAAGAGTATTTTCTAGAAAACAATTGGAAAGTTTCTTCTCAAAAGCCTTCGAGTATGCTGAAAGAAATAAGCTTGGTGTTATTTGTGCTTCCAAACCAACTGTCATAAAAATGGGAGACGGTTTTTGGAATGAAATATTTGATGAAGTTGGAAAAAATTATCCTTTAGTTCCAAAAGAAAAAATAAATGTGGATGATTGCTTCCACAAAATCGCACAAAATCCTGCAACTTTAAATGAAAAAGTTATCGTGTTGGAAAACTCTCAAGGAGATTTAGCTTCCTCGATTTCACCTGTACCCCCTTGGTCAGTGGGGAGTGCTGCCATAGGTGAAAAAGCAAATATTTTTGAGCCCGTACATGGCACGGCAGACGATTTAATAGAAAGAGGGCAAACAAAAAGAGTTAACCCTCAGGAGCTATTAGAGCTTTAAGTCTGATGTTGTATTCTTTTGGATGGGATGAAAAAGGAAGAAAACTAGAGGAAATTACAGATGAGGTCTTAAAAGAAAGTTATAAAAATGGGAAAATTGATGAAAACATGAATTTCGTCCAAATGAGTACTGATGAATTTACAAATCGAATAATAGAAAAATTGAAGACTACCTGAAATAGTCCAAAACTATATGTGTCTCCGTGCTGCTGACTCCTTTTATTTTTCTTATTTCATTGGTTAGGGAATTCATTTCATTCATATCTCTGATGTTGTTGAGATGTAATATATAATCAAAACTACCCGTTACTTCATAAATTTCATTAGTAGCACCGTATTTTAAACATACTTTATTTATTTCTCTTATCATTGAAACTTCGTCTGCCCCTATCTCTACCTTCATGCCTACAATTGCTATCATCATTTCCTCGCCTGCTGGAACTAAAATTTCCTTTCCTGTTATTTCTTTAACAATTTCTCTAAATTCTCTCAAAACCAACGGCCTTCCTCTTTCCATAGAATATTTTCTTATTCTCTCTGTAATCTCTTTTGAGTTACTCGTGTCTAGACCGTATCTTTCCAAATAATGTTTTGTGAGTTCTTCTGATTGCATAGGACCAAACTCAAATTCTCTGTCCAACCCCCACTTGCTGAAATTAATTGTCTCATAAGTTGTTGCTTCCCCTGTTTCTTTTAACTGTCTTAAGACTGTGACTTGATGTGTGCCAGCCTTATGTGTTCTAGCATAAATTCCTATAATTGGATGATTCTTTGGTATTGGTATTCCTGTACAAGCGGAAACATAGTAATAAATAGGAGGAATTAATTCATGCTTCACACCAGTCTCTATGTTGTACAAGCTCTCAAGGTTCTCGATTAAAGTTATAAGGTCAGGAATGCCACATCTCTCACCAATTCCTAACACAGTTGTATGAACACCTGTCGCCCCGGCTTTAAGCCCTGCTATAGCATTAGCTAATGCTAAGCCTCTATCATTATGGCAATGTACATCAATTTGTGTTCCTTCTGGCAATGCTTCTACAATTTTCCTCACAGCCTCACCAAACTCATCTGGACCAAATCTGGCCGCAGTGTCTGCCAACCTTATGACATCTGCACCGGCTTCTAAAGCAGTCTTAGCACCTTCTATAGCTCTGTCTCTAGGTACTGCAGTCATATCCTCAAGCGTATATTCAACACATTCAAATCCTACATTCTCCTTTGCATAACTTATGACGTCTTTTATCTGTGCTAAGGCCCATTCATATGATTTACCCAATTTAAACTTAAGTTGCTCATCAGAAAGTGGGAGATAAACTATTACTCCCCAAGATCCGCATTTATAGCTAACATCAATATCTTCTCTTCTGCATCTAGCATGTAATAATGTCTTAACTTTTCTACCACTTTCTCCCAGGGTTTTAATCGTAGATGCCACACCAGAAGCAAAAAGCTCATTATACGCAAAACCAATTTCCAGGAATAACTTTCTACCTATAGCATCTGATAACATTTCCGCTATTTTTGTTCTTTCCTCTCTTTTAAATAGAACGCCTGGTGTTTGTTCCCCTTCTCTTAAAGTTGTGTCGTTGATTCTTTCTAGCCTTATTTCATTCTTTACCATATTTTTAATCCTTATAGTTAAGGATTTAAAACTTTGTTATTTTTTAACTAATTATGAAAATTGGGCTAGCAAGTGATGAAATATTATTGGATGAGTTTTCACTACTAGAAGAACTAAGTAAAAAAGTAGAAATTCAGTTTATTGATTTAAAAAATTTCTCATTCAAATCACCTGAAGAAACCCGCAGTTTGATTAATTCGTACGGTATAGAAGCTATAGTTAATAGAGCCACGAGTAAAAATTTTAGGGAAAATAGCACAGAAAATTTTGAAAAGGCTGATATACTTGTTATAAATCCATATGGAGTTGAATATTTTTCTAACTCAAAACCGAGACTAAAAGATATCTTTAGAAGATATAGAATACCTACTATAGATAGTATTTTAATTCAAGATTTTCCGATTAAAAAGTATGGTGATCGATTTTCGTTAAACAGAAATGCTGCAGAAAAAATTTCGAAATTGATCTTTCAAGAATGGAAGAAGGCTGTTATAAAGCCTACGGAAGGAAGTAGAGGTAAAGCTATTTTTTATATCGAAAGTGAAAAAGACTTCCTAAGGACTTGTGTCACAGCCTTTCAAAATTATAAAGATCGTGGAAAAATAAATGAAGCCCTCTTTCCATGTCTAAGCAATCCGTATGGTGTATATGCGGAGGAATTCAAACCACATGCTCTTGACTTAAGAATATCTTTAGAAAAAGAGAAGGGTAAATCTCCAGTTGTTATTGGTTGTTTGGCTCGTGTTGTAAGTAGTGATGAGATAATTGCTAAAAATACAGCTTTAGGAGCGATTCCTATAGGAATACCCACACCTCCCAAATATGAGAAAATTGCTGTTGAGTGTATAAATGCACTTGTTAATTTCACGAGATCTCGGGGATTTAATATAGACGCATTGTATGGAGGGATTGATATAATTCCTGTATGTGAGGATGGTGAGGAAAGAAAAAAAATATATGAAGGAATAAAAAAGCTTAGTAAGTTCAAAACCGAGAAAATAGAACCAGTCAAAACAAAAGTTAAAGTTGCATTGGAAAAAAGATTGGAAAATAGATGCACTGAAGGTGAATTTAACAAAACCTTGAGAGAACATGACCAAATATACGCAGAATTCAAATCCCTACCAGAATATTTAGAGGCTCAATCACTTATATTAGAACATTTGGACAAATGCACTCCATATGCAAATGAATTCAACACAAGACCGGACTTTCGTAACAATACACATAACTTAAGCGCAAACATACCAGAATCTATTTATCGTGTATTGAAGAGCATTGTAGCCTAAAGCTTTTTATTCTTTCTTTCTTAAAAATAATTTAGTGAGCGAGATGGGTGAGCGACTTCTCCTGTAAGCTTAAAGCTCTCTTTCTCTATATTACAATTTATCGAGGAGGTTATTCATGAACCTAAAGAAAATAGAGAAGAAATGGCAAGCTGAGTGGGAAAAGGCTAAGATTTTTGAAGCAAATGTTGACCCAAGCAAACAAAAATTTTTCACTTCCTTGATAATTCCTTATGTTAATGCTGATCTTCACATAGGACATGCTTTCACTTACAGCAGGATTGATGTTTATTGCAGATTCAAGAGAATGCAAGGATTTAATGCCATGCTTGCCATGGGTTTCCACGCGACTGGTGAACCGATTTTAGGCTCGATTGAAAGGATTAAATCGAGGGATAAAACTCAGATTGAGACTTTCTATTCATTTGGTGCAACTGACAAAGATCTGGAGAATTTTGTAAAGAGGGGACCGGAATTTGTTGCAAAATTCTGGACGAAGAAAATAGAGAAGGCCGCAAGATCAATGGGTTTTTCAGTTGACTGGAGAAGAAAATTCATAACTGCAATAGACCCTTGTTTCAGTAGATTTATTGAATGGCAATACAACACTTTAAGAAAAAAAGGATATGTTGTTCAAGGTACTCACCCTGTTATTTGGTGTCCAAAATGTCAATCACCCACAGGAGATCATGACAGACTTAAAGGTGAGGGTGAAAGCCCAATAGACTATATCTTGATAAAATTTAGACTCAGCTCAGGAGAAATTTTACCTTGTGGTACTTTAAGACCGGAAACAACTTATGGTGTAACAAATCTTTGGATTAATCCAGATGTTGAGTATGTTTGGGCTAAAGTTGATTCTGAAACTTGGCTCTTAAGCAAAGAGGCTGCTGGGAAGCTCAAAGACCAATTGAAAAGAGTTGAAGTTTTGAGTAGCATAAAAGGTTCAGAGTTTGTTGGTAAGTACGTGGAAAATCCTGTGAATGGAGATAAAGTTATAGTTTTGCCTGCAAGCTTTGTTGATCCAGATTCTGCTACTGGAATTGTGATGTCTGTCCCTTCTCATGCCCCTTATGATTGGATTGGTCTTTATGATCTGCAAAGAAATCCTGAAGAAGTTAAAAAATATGGGATTGATCCAAAAGTTGTTCTTGAGATTGAACCAATATCACTGATAAAAACACCTGAACTTGGGGATCATCCTGGAATAGAATTCTGTGAGAAGCTTGGAGTTAAAGATCAAAATGACAAAGAAAAATTAGAGGAAGCTACTTCCGAAGTTTACAAGAAAGAATTCCATCTTGGTGTATTGAAAGAAAATTGTGGTGAATATTCTGGGATGAAAGTTTCTGAATGCAAGGAAAAGCTTTCAAAAGATTTCATTGAAAGAGGAATAGCAGATGTGATGTGGGAATCAACTGGTCTAGTTGTATGTAGATGTGGGACAAAAAATCATGTGAAGATTTTAGAGAATCAATGGTTCTTGAAATTTTCAGATGAAGAATGGAAAGAAAAGGTCAGGCGATGCATAAAAGCTATGAAATTTTATCCAGAAGAGATAAGAAGTCAGTTCTTGAACACGGTAGACTGGCTGAAAGATAAGGCTTGCACGAGAAAAACTGGCTTGGGGACGCCGTTGCCATGGGACAAGAGCTGGAAGATTGAAACTCTTTCTGACAGCGTGATCTATATGGCCTACTACACAATAGCAAAAGTGATAAATGAGAAAAAAATACCTGCCAAAAAACTGACGGATGAAGTTTTCGATTATGTTTTTTTGGGTAAAGGAGATATGGAAGAAGTGAGTAAAAACTCTGGTTTGGAGAAAGAAATAATAGAAGAAATGAGAAGAGAATTTGAATATTTCTATCCTGTTGACTTGAGGAACTCTGGCAAAGATCTCGTTCAAAATCATTTGACGTTCTATATCTTCCACCATGTCGCCATTTGGGATGATCCAAAGTATTGGCCCAAGGCAATTGGTGTGAATGGTTTTGTTAATGCAAGTGGGACGAAGATGAGTAAGTCTAAAGGAAACATAATACCTTTGAAAGATTTGGTGAAAAAAATTGGAAGTGATTTGGTCAGAATAAACATCACGGCTTCTGCTGAAAATTTGGATGATGGGGATTGGAGAGATGAAACTGTTGCAACTTATGCTTCAAAGATAAAATTCATCTCAAAACTTGTTAAAGATTTGAAGAAAACTGAAAGGGAAGATTTAAAAAAAATTGATTTGTTGTTGCAGAGCAAAGTTCAACAAAATGTGAAGAAAGCTACTGAAGCTTATGAAGAGCTTAAGTTCAGAACAGCAGTCCAAGTTGCTCTTTTTGAATTCATCAATGATTTGAAAGAATATTTGGAAAGATGCGGTGGAATAAAGAATTGCAACAAGCAAATAATTTCTGAAGCTGTTAGAAACATGGTGAAAATTCTTGCTCCTGTCTTGCCTCATGTGGCTGAAGAGTGGTGGCACGAGCTTGGAAACAACGACTTCGTTTGTGTGGCCAAATGGCCTGAAGCTGAAGAGAGTAAAATTGATAAGAATGTTTTAGAGTTAGAGCAAAATTTCAAAAAATTGATGGAAGATGTATCTCAAGTTCTCAAGCTTGCTGGAAAAAAAGAGAAAGCTTACTTTTATT
Source organism: Candidatus Aenigmatarchaeota archaeon (assembly GCA_039000685.1). Classification (GTDB taxonomy): domain Archaea; phylum Aenigmatarchaeota; class Aenigmatarchaeia; order CG10238-14; family SCSR01; genus JAVZGQ01. The sequence continues at coordinate 58,816 of JAWBNW010000001.1, read as the reverse complement.
TTGTGACCGACAAAGAGCTGGAATATTTTGAAGAAAATGTGAAATTCTTGAAGAAGAAGTTTGGATTCAAGAAAATTTTTGCTTTCAAGGCTTCTGATGAGAAAAAGTATGATCCACAAAACAAGGCAGCAAAAGCAAAGTATGGTAAACCCGGGATTTATTTAGAGTGATTAAGCCACGATTATTGTGGTTTCTATTGTGGCTGCTATCACCAACAAAACAAAAGCAGCTAACATCATCTCAAAACTATCTCTCAAGACAAAACTGAATTTTTCTGTTTTCCTTTTTGTGAAAGCCACAGAAGCCAAGCCACCTGCAATTCCTCCTATGAAGTAAGCCAAAATCTCAAGACTCCCATGAGGGAAGAAAGTTAGAATCGCTAGAGGAATCCCTCTAAAGCCGCCTAAACTTTTTGCCGTCATTCCAATTGCAACAGAAAGAACTGAAGCATTCCAAGCCAAGATGAAAATTGCTCCTGCGCCGAACAAGAAAGAAAAGAGAAAAGAGAGCATGAGAACACCAGAATTGTTTATTAGTATAGTGGAAAATGTCCCACCAAAAGTGGCCTTGCCTCTTATCAAATTTATTTGAGTGATCTGATCGTTGAAGAGTTTTTGACACCAATTTTCAGGGATCATCATGTAGAGGATTGTTTGTGTCAGAACCATGCCGGCAAAAAAAGCTGTATAGATCATTATTACATTTCTATGTCTTTGGAAGATGTTCATCTTCTTCAGTTCTTCCGCTTTCTGCTCTACATTAGCTCCTTCATACCTTATGAAATCTAGCATGAAAGGCATTATACCAAATGTGATGAAGAAGTTGCTGATCAGACCAACAGAGTCGGGAAAAATTAAGAAAGACAAAGCTAAGCTTATAGTGGAAATCAAGCCGCCCAAGATGAAGACCCAAAAGGGCTGCTTGAGAGCACCTCTCACACTTACCAATCTTTCCAGAACCATATCATCTAATAAAAATTTATCTTAAGGAGTTAAATTTGTTAAGTATGAAGAAGTCAAGCTTGCTTGGAATTTTCTTGGCTCTGCTCATGCTTAGCTCTACCCTTATTTATTTCATATCTTCTTTAATTTCAAGGCCGACCCTGCCAGAAGGAAACATAGTGAATTATGAGCTGGATGTCCAGCAAAAAAATCTTGTTTTGAGACAAGGCAGGGTTTTGTTGGAATTTCTGTATGGTCAAGACTGCCAAGATTGTCAAGAAAAGATTTCTCTCCTAGAAGATTTTGCAAATCAGTATAGCGACAAAGTTTTCTTGGAAAAGATTTTGGTCAATGAAAGCTTTCCAAAGCTCCACTTCATAGGTTTTAACATAACAGAGAATAGAATTTACCTTCAAGAAAAAGAATTGGAAGGAGAAAACATAACAGAAGAAAATGTAATGGATGTTTTGTGTGAAATCATGCTTTATCCACCTGTTGAATGTGCCAAGGTTTAAGTGGAATTGAGATGAGGATTGTTGGTATAGATTTGGCTGGTAGCGAGAAACAAACAACCGGATTTTGTTTTATGGATGAGAATTTGAATTGTAAGACCCTTGCTTTGCATTCAGACAAAGAAATAATTGAAGAGAGCCTCAAAAGAAATCCTGACATCATAAGCATAGATGCTCCTCTGAGTTTACCGAAAGGTAGGAAAACTATTGAGCAAAAAGGCCCTCATCTTAGGGCATGTGATAGAGAATTGATTAAAATGAAGATAAAATTCTTCCCTATTACACTTGGGCCTATGAGAAGCTTGACTAAAAGAGGAATGAAACTGAAGAAATTTTTTGAAAGAAAAGGCTACAAAGTTATAGAAAGTTTTCCCGGAGCAGCTCAAGACATACTTGGGATTTCTAGAAAGAAAAAGGGAATAGAAAAACTGAGAAAGGCCTTGATAAAATTTGGGTTTAGGGGAGATGTTGAAAAAGAGAAAATAACAGACGATGAGCTAGATGCTATCACTTCTGCTTTAATCGGAAAGCTGTTCTTAGAGAACAATTATCTTGCAATAGGAGATCCGGAAGAAGGTTTGATGATATTGCCTAAAGGGAAGACTTCTTAATAACTGTGTATTATTCAAGAAAAAAGATTAATAATTATCAAAAAGATTAAAAATATGAAAGATTACACGATATGGGATGAAAAAGGTTTTGGTCAACTTCCTCAAAAAATCAATCTTTTGGACTCAAATATTTTCATTGGGGCCGTTAGGTGTTATCCAGATTGTTGGAGAATAGTCGAATCACAAGACAATAGTACATTAAAGTTTGGTATAGCCTACGGGACTGAAAAAGAAATTATAAAATGTTTGATTAAAAAATATAATGGTTTAGGCTGTTCTTGGGTTTATAATATCTTAAAAAATAGAAATTTTATCCGAATAAGACTAGATAAGAAGTTGATCAAAAATAAAGAAAAATATGGCTCGGTTGATGGCGCACTATTGACCCTTGCCAAATTAAATGAAGTGGAAAATATAGTTAGTCTTGATTCGCATCTTTCGAAAGATAGAAAGTTTATAAGGCCATTTGATTTTGTGATAAAATATGGTAATGAATTGATTAAATTAGATGAAAAATGGAGAGAATTTAAAAAAGGATTGGAAGAAGAAAGAGAAAGATTAAAAACTAAGGAGTATAGTTTAGAAGATTTTGAGGAATTATGGATTGTGCCATACGATTATTGAGTTACTCTCTTAACTTTTCTTCCATTTCTTTTATCTCCTTTTGAAATCTCTCTATGACTCTAGGCAAATCTTTATCCTCAACCCTAAGGATCTCAGTAGCTTTTCTCAATATCTTTTCTTTCTTCTTCAATTCTTCCCATTCTCTTCTTGAAATCATTTTTTCTTCCTCATTTTTTTCAACTGCTTTCTAAGTTTTTTCCACTTTTCGAAAAGTTCTTTTACAGCTTCAACAACTTTTTCTTCCTTTACATCTAGCCTTTTTTCAACTTCTCTCAATATTCTTTCTTTTTCTTTCAAGTATTCTAGAGCAACATCTCCTGCTTTTATTTCAATTCTAACCAAACCATCAGCAATTCTTTTCGTCCTCAAGATTTTTATTAAACCAACTTCTTTTGTGTTGTTGCCATGCAAGCCTCCACAAGCTTCAACATCAAACCTCTTTATCTCAACAATCCTAAGCTTTCTTGAAGGTATGTAGCCACCTGCATAAATTCCAAAACCATATTTCTTTTCAGCTTCACCTCTATCCAAAATAAACTTATTTATTGGCAAACCTTTTTGCACAATTTCATTTGCAAGCTTTTCTATTTTTTCCTCTTCCTCTTCGCTTAAGGCTTCGAAGTGTGTTATGTCAATTCTTGCTTTTTCTTCTGTCTTTTCTGCACCATATTGATGGACATGTTGACCCAAAACTTTTCTTGCTGCCCCACTTATTATGTGAATTGCATCGTGATGCTTCTTCAAAATTTCTCTTCTTTTCTTATCAACTTTACAATCAACAATTTGACCTTCCTTCAAATTGCATCCTTCAAGCTGATGAAGTATGACAGAATGGATTTTCATCACATCAACAACCTTGTTATCACCAATATAGCCGGTATCATGCTCTTGACCACCAGAAGTCGGATAGAAAGCTGTTTGGTCCAGAACGACAAAGTTTCCCGAGATTTTCAAAACTTTTGCTTTGAAGTTGATAACATCGTCGTAGTACAAAATTTTTGTTTTCGGTAAGCCAGAGACATCCAAAGCTATTTTTTCGCCTTCTTCTTTCTCAGCCATATGCCTTTCTGTAACCTTGGTGTAGAAATCTGAAGAAACTTCTATTCCAAGTTGCTCAGGTGTTATTCCTTCAGAATCATATAGCTTTATCAATTCTTCTTCTGTTGGTTTTCTCCCAGCAAACGACTGAATAATTCTGCCAGCTCTTTCTTTAGTAGTTTTGTACCTTTTAGTTTCAACCTGTAAAATTTTTTCTATCTCTTCTCTCTTTTTTTCAAGCTCAGGGAAAATTTTTTTCAAATAGTCTATGTGCCAATTCGCAACGTCCTCTATTCTCAAATTCCATTCAAACTTATCTATGAAGCTCAAGGATCTTCTCAAAATAACTCTCAAGTTGTAACCCCCAGCAACATTGCTCGGCAAACCGCCATCTGCAATTGCAAAAACCAAAGCTCTAGTATGATCTGCTATTGCGTACAAAGCTTGTACAGGCTCGATTGTTTTTTGCAGTTCTTCGGGAGATATCTTAAGTGTTTCAGCTAAAGAAGATAAGACTGGCCTAAAATCTGCAAACTCGTCAAGATTGATTCTTCCTGAAATTTTTGAGTATTGTGTAAAAAACTTTTTATCATACTTTATCCCACAAGTTTTTTTCATCTTCTCTAAAACTGGACCAAAAACTGCATCATAGCAAGTTAGTTTGCCTTGAGTTATCCAAGCAAGCCTTTCCCAACCAGCGCCCATGTCAATTATTTTTTCTTTTGCTTCCCTGTAATTCTCAGGGGTTCCTAGGAATTCTGTGAAGACGGCATTACCAAGCTCTATTCCTTGAACATGGTATTCCAAGCTGCTTCCAAAAGCAGCGTAGCCAAGCCAAGCGTCTTCTATGAAGTTTATCTCTTCTGGTTTAATTCCAAAAACTTTTGTTAGCAATTCAAAATCAAGTTCTATGCATTTATCTTTCCAATAGCCTTTTTTGCCATCAAACAAAGAAGTTTGCTGGACCATACCAAAGCAAGTGAAGCTCTTTGAATTCAAGCCAACATTTGGTATATCATTAAAGCGCAAGCAAGGCTGCAGCAAGATAGTTGGGTTTGCTGGAAATTCCCAATCTAGGCTACCATCCTCACTAACTCTATAGAAATTCACTATACCTGCGATTGTGAAGTAAAGTGGATACCATCTACAGACTGTGGGATAGCGGTTGAGGGCAATATGATTGTTATCGACAAAAAATTTTTGAATTTTTTCCCAAGTCTTAAAAATATCCCAGCTCTTTTTTGTTGGTGGCTTGCCTATGAAGTCGTAAGCTCTACAAGTAGAATCATTGCAAGTTTCTTGTTCTTTTATTGACCAGAAATATTTGCCACATTTGTTGCACTGCCTTCTTTTGAAGTTTAATTCATCGAAGAGTTTAACCTTCCAATAGCGCTCGGGCTTCTTTTGAAATTCTTGAATCAATTCTTTTTTTGTTACCATAGATCACCTATAAAAATTATTATTTAATTAAAATATTCATATACCCAATGCTGAAAGAATCGAAGAGTTTAAGTCAGCAAAGAATAAGATGCTTGGAATCAAAAGAACACCCATGCAATGGCTTCTTCTTACTTCTAAATGAGCACAAAGTAAACCAATTGCAGTTGAAATTGAAAGTATAATAATGCCAGCAATTCCCGTCCAGATGAAGACCATAGCACAAATGAAAGTTATAATAGAAAGAGTTAAAGTTTTGTAGTCTAATCTGACTAAGAATTTTGGTATTTGTTTGCCAAGGTAAAGTGTAAGCAAAGCTGAAATTCCTGAAACAAAGCAAATAGTTCCAACCAAAAGCAAAACATCATAAAAGCTAAGTTCTGTTAAGATCTGTTGGATTGCAACACTTGAACCACTTCTTGGATTTGAAACCAAGTAGAGAGAAATCAAGGAAAAAACTTCATTTCCAACATTTATTCCAGAGAGTGTGATAAGAAAACTTCTTGCATCTCCTCTTCCCCCAAGATATTGTACCATGACTGCAGCTTCTGAAATCCCAACTGCCGGTAAAAAACCGACGAGAATCCCGGCGATTGAGCCTAAAAAAATTGATTTCAAAATTTCTTTTGCTGAAATTTTCAAAGAAAAATCCTCTTTTTGTTCTGGAATTTTTGAAGTTTCAGAAAAGCTGATTATTAAAGTGCTTAAGCCGAACATTCCGGTCAAAACGGGAAAAAGAATATGCTGTGAAGGCAAAAGCTGAGAATTTAAAGCAAGCAACCCAAAAATCCCTGAAAGCAAAATTATAAAAGCTGAAGAAATTATTTTCTTTGGCTTTCTTTCAGAAAAAATCATAAAAGCTATCACAGCAATTATGGCAAAATGTATGTATGGTCTTGTGAGTTTGTAGAAGGATGTAAAATAGGGTGAAAGAAAGGCTATCAAAAGAAGACTAAGAATCAAAGAGCCTACGCTACCTATAACTGTAAGTTTAATTGCTTCATAACCTCTTCCTTCTAAAAGAAGTCTATGGCCTGGCAAAACAGATAAAGCTGTGCCTTCCTCGGGTGCACCGATGAAAATTGATGGAATGAAATTAAAGAATATCTCACTCATAGCAGTTGAGACTACAAGAACTGCTAAATGGTAGGGTGAAAGGTTGAGAAAAGTTGAGAAAGAAAGAAGCAAAGGTAATAAAGTGTTCACGTGCATACTCGGCATCAAGCCTGAAAACAAACCTATTGAAACACCAAGAATTGAAATCAAGATGAAATCTAACATATCACTTCAAGCTATCTAAAATTTGAATATCTGCAGGCTTCCTAGGAACGATTTGAAGCTGGCCCTTGTATTCACCAACAATTCCCGTTATTCTCACAGTCTTACCTTTTCTCAAGTCATATTGAGTTATTCCATTGCTATTCAGTTTGCTTATCAAACTTGAGAAAATAGGAACATCAATTTTTGAATCTCCATCTGACAAGGTTAGAAAAATGTGACCTGCTGAATGGGCTCGCACATAAGAAATTTTGCCTGTGGTAGAAACTAGCTTGCCGATCAGACTTGAATCTATCTTGCTTATTTTTGTTTCAGAAGGTGAAATTGCTAAAGCTGAGAAATATATGAAAACCAAGCCTGTGAGTGAGATTAAAATACAGACTATCAGCAAAATTTTTTTCTTGATTTCCATGTTTGAGTTTGGATAAAAAACAATTCATATAGATTTAGAACTACAAGAGTAAGTTAAATTTCATTTAAGAGAAGTTTCTCTTTTGAGGTTGAAGTAAAAAATTGGCATAAGCAAACCAGAAAAAGTTGCACTTATAGTTGAAGATATGACATCTATTATTGTAGAAACATATGAGAGATTAAGATACTTGCAAACTTCACTTAAGATATTTACGGGGATTAAGATTACAGTTATAACTAAAGTGAGGAGAAATGTTGCCCCGGCAATTGACCAAAGATAACCTTTAGTTCTCCTCCAACTTTCTTTTAAACTCTCCACTGGCCTTTTGCTTTCAATAGTCAAAATTGGTATGGCCAGAGGCAATCTTAGTAAAACATATGTCAATAATATGCCAAACGGTATCAAAAGGGTTGCAGAAATAATGATGAGGGTAAGAGACTCAAACAATATGGCTGGAATTAAAAGTAGTAATGGAATGGATATTGTAGCAAGAGCTATCACACCAAACAAAATAAAAGTAAGTATAATATCTCCAAATCTTCTTAAAGAAGAATCAAGGGCCTCTTTAAGGCCAATTTCCTTGCCCTTTAAACTCTGATAAACTACAAAAGGATAACTCCCAGCCACAAGAATTGAAAGAATAATTATAACAACAAAATAAATAACAACAGCAATTAGCCACTCCAAAGTTAAACTTGGTCTTCCGGCTAGGCCTATCAATGGAACAACTAGATTTGGAATAAGGGCAAGTAAAAATACTTTCGGGTTCTTTTTCACGAAGTTAAAAGTATCTTCAAATGATTTTAACCCTAAACCCATTTGTCATTACCTTAAATTAATTTAGGAAAACAAAGATAAATAGCTAGAGTTTTATTTTTCTTTCAAAAAGACCTATTTTCCCTTCTATTCTACTTATAGCTTTTATAAGATGAATGTCTAACAAAGCTTGACCTCCTGCAAAACCAAGCAAAATTTCTTCTACACTTACACTTTGAACTATTCCCAAAACTTTTAAAGTCAAATAGACTATAACTAAAATAACAATTATTAAGCCAACGTACCCAAGAATCTTATCAAAATTCATATTGATAATTTGAAAAATTTGGTTTATATAATTTTAGAACTACTTGGGTTGTTAAAGCCAATTAAGCTTTGCTGAAAGCTATGTTTATTTTTTTGTCTTCAAACTCGAGAGTTTCTGAAAATCTTCCTTTTGTTTTTCCTACTACCACAGATTTAGCCCCAACTTCTTTTTCTATCATTTTTTTGTTCTTCTCCAAAAGCTTGTTAGTTTTTTCATCAGAGCTTAAGCTCAAAACAATTCTTTCCGCAACAACAAAACCAAATTTCTTTCTCATTTCCTGAATCTTCCTGACAATTTCTCTCAAGAGAGCTTCGTCCAAAAGCTTTTCATCAAGCTTAGATGGAATGAAAATTTTTCCTAAGCTAAATTCTGCTACAGAAAATTCACCTTTTGGTTCTTCTTTTGCTAGCTTTATTGATTTTGCATTACACATTTTGAGCAAAACTTCTTTCAAATCTTTCAAAGAAGCTAAAACTCTCTTGTCTTTTGTGGTAATAAGAACTGAATCGATTGGCCATCTTAGCTTCAAATTTGCTTTTTGTCTTGCTGCACTGCAAGCTTCCACAATCTGCTTGGCAACTTTCATCTCTTCCTCTAAATTTTTGTTTATCATTTTCTTATCAGTCTTTGGCCAATCTTCCATGTGAACCGAGATTTTGCCTTTTTTCAAATGCTTAACAATTTCTTGATAAACTTGCTCTGCCAAGAAAGGACAAACTGGAGCCAAAAGTTTTGCTATAGTTTCAGTTACAGTTAAACAAGTAAAGAAAGCTGCTTGTTTATCCTTGCCGTCATACAAAGGCCATGTTCTATCCCTTATCAGCTTGATGTACCATCTTGAGAAATCGTTCAAGACGAAGTCCAAAATTTCATTTGCAGCTTTGTGGGCATTGTGATCTTGAAAATGCTTTGTGCAACTTTCTACTAAAGAATTTAACCTAGATAGAATCCATTTGTCTTCCTGCTTTAAGCCCTTTGGTTTCCCTGGAGAATAAACATAAGTTTTGACGAAATTGAAAGTATTTCTTACTACAACAAAAGATTTTGCTATTTCTTCCATAGTTTGCCAACTGAAGTAAGAGTCATTCCAAGGCTCGTTCGAAAGGTAATAAAATCTAAGCAAATCTCTCCCGTATTTTTCTATCACTTCTTCCGTGCTTACAATATTCTGCAAACTTTTTGACATCTTCTGACCATGGGCATCCAAAACCAAACCGTGCATCAAGACACTTTTGAAAGGAGCTTTATCAAAAGTCATCATGCTTGTTATCATCAAAGAATTCCACCAGCCACGAAACTGATCAGAGCCTTCAAGGATGAAATCAGCGGGCCAAAGCTTCTTGAAAAGTTTTTTCTCCCTTGGGAAACCTAAAGAAGCCCAAGAAGCAACTCCTGAGTCAAACCAAACATCAAGCACATCTGGAATTCTTTTCATCTTGCCACCACATTTGCATTCAAGAATTATTTCATCTATGTAAGGCCTGTGGAAGTCTTTCGGTATTCTTGGTAATTCTTCTCTTGATCCGATGACTTTAATGTTTTCACATTTTTCACAAACCCATATAGGCAAAGGAATTCCCCAATATCTTTGTCTAGAAATTGGCCAGTCTCCCAAGCTTTCAAGCCAGTTTTGAAATCTTTGACTTGCCCAGCTTGGATTCCATTTTATCTTTTTATTTTCTTCTATCAGTTTGTTTCTAATTGCAGTAACTCTGAAAAACCATTGAGGTACTGAAATTTGGAGTAAAGGAGTGTTGCAACGCCAACAAATTGGATAATCATGCTCAATAGTTTCTTCATGAAGTAGCAAACCTTTTGCCCTCAGCTCTTGCAATATTAGCTTATCGGCATCTTTAACAAACATGCCTGCATATTTTCCGCAACTTTCATCAAAAGTTCCATCAATTTTTACAGGAGAAATAGCTGGTAATCCTGTCTCCAAACCGACTTTATAATCTTCTTCTCCATGGCCTGGAGCCGTGTGAACCAAGCCTGTACCTTCTTCCAAGCTTACAAATTGGTCTGAAAGGACTACACGGTGAGCATTTGTTAAAACTTGTTGGAATTTAAACTCATCGGCAAAAGGATGTTCATACTTTAAATTCTCGAGTTCCCTTCCCAACTTTGTCTCCAAGATCTTGTAATCTTTTATCCCAACTTTTTTCATCACTTCTTCTAGGAGTTGCTTGGCCAAGATTAGAACTTCATTGTCAACTTGAACAAAAGCATATTCTGCATCTGGCTTTGCCATTATACCGGTATTCGCAGGCAAAGTCCATGGAGTGGTTGTAAAACAGACCAAAAAAGTGTTAGGACTTTTTTTTGTCCTAAACTTAACATATATGCCAGGATCTTTAATTTTCACGTATTCTATCTCATTATAAGCCACCACCGTTTCACAATTGTGTGTAACAAACCCGTTCACGATAAAGTTATGGTTCCTTCCGACATTTACATCTGCTACTTCTTTTATACCAGTGTGTTCTATTTTTTCTATCTTTTCCCAAATTAAACCATTTTTAATTCTATTATTTTTTACATAAGTGTTAAATTTCGGTAAGCCTTCTCTACTCAACTTTTTTCTGATTTTTGTCTTTAAATAAGAAAGCACGTGAGACGATAGCACTTCCCTTTCTTTACAATAAACGTACCCTATAGTTTCCAAGAATTTTACAATATTTGAGATTCTGCAACTTATTCTTCCTGTAACTACAACTTTTTCTTTTCCATTAACATTTTTATATTTCTTTGTTATAGGTCTCGTTTTTATGTCAAATTCTCTGAGCAATCCATAAATAGATTTTACAAATTTTGTGGCAGAAATCTCTAAATTTCTATTTTTTTCTACTCTGAAAATTAATTCCTTGAAGTATTTTCCTGTTTCTCTTAAACTTGGTTTACTTAACTCAGCGCCGAAATAGCCACGTAAGAATTCTACCTTAATAATTTTAGATTTTACTTTCTTTAATATTCTAGGGATATCAAAACCAATTTCATATTTTTTCCCGCATGGCATGCCTAAAGCTATAAGTAAAATTCCAAACGAAGAAGAATAGCAGTACATTTCGTTATCTTGTCCTTTCACTTCTTTGTTATTTATCAAGGACTTTCTTTCTCTACTTTTTATATTACTCGACTTGAACCCTAACTTTTTCAAGTCTTTTTTAATCTTTTTAAGATCTTCTTTGGATTTGGCTGAAAAGAATACTACAATCTCTGGGAAATCTCTACCTTTCTTCTTTCTTATAATCACCGAACCGTCCCCAAACAAGTAACCCAAAATTCGGAAAAGAATTTCATTTTTTTCATCTTTCTCAAATAAAGGTAAAAGGTTTTTACCATCAAGCTCCTGTAAAACTCTATTTATAACTTTGTCTATTCTTTTAGAATTTCCATATCTCCTATTCAAATTTTTGATTGTATTTATAATTTCTTTTTTTGTTAGAATTATTTTATTTGAATTACACTCTTCAATAAAAACTGGGAGATGAATTACTCCAACCTTCTCACCTACCTTCAAATCTCTAAGCTCTTTCCAACCTTCTTTAGTTAAAAACGGGTGATCTAAAGTTGCTTCGATACTTAATCCACTTTGGGTTTCGACCTTCAAAACCATATCTTTTGTTTCTAGATATCCATTTATGTGTGATGGTAACAAATCAAAATTTTTAAGATTTAATGCCATAACTTTTTCATTTTTCCAACAATTTTTTAATTTATCCATACTTTTCCAACTATAATTAGTAAAAACTAAAGAATCTTTTGTCACACATCTTGGACAAACATGAACCGGATAATTTCCCTTGTATAAAAAACCTTTCTCAAAAGCTTTCTTGAAGGTAAACCAAGCTCCTTCTATGTAGTCGTTTGCCAAAGTTAAGTAAGGATTATTCCAATTCATCCAAACCCCAAGGTTTTCGAACTGTTTTCCCATCACACCTATATATTTTGTGGCAAATTCCCTACATTTTTGAATGAACTTAGCAACACCAAAATTCTCTATATCTTTCTTGCTCTTGAAGCCGAGCTCCTTTTCTATTTTGTTTTCTATCGGCACGCCATGTGTATCATAGCCTGGTTGGTCCCAAACATTGAAGCCAAACATTCTGAAAAATCTCAAGTAACAATCTTTTATCACCTTGTTCATTGCAGTGCCTACATGAATGCTGCCGGTAGCATAAGGTGGGCCATCTAAGAAATAAAATTTCCTTGCCTTTTTCCTTTGAGCTTTAACCTTCTCGTAGACTTTATTTTTCTTCCAGAATTGCATTATCCTTTCTTCCTGTTCTTTTGGTGTAGCTTGTTTGACCATAAATTCTTTTTTGGAGTTTGGGCTAAATAAAACTTTAGAATCAGATCCGATTATCGCCCTTCATTTTACTCCTTAATTTAATTTCACGAAACAACTACTTAAAGTTTTCTTCAGTACAATATTCCTTGCTCTTGAACTATAATGTCTATGAAGGCGTGTGTTAAAATCCCCATGAGAAGAAAGCCGATGTTGTACTCTAAATCCTTGAACTCTTTTTTCCTAAGGTATTTTTGAAAGAAAAGGAAGAAGACTACAAAAATTGTTTGGAATGACATCCATAAGATGAGAAAAGAAGTGTCTCTGTGGAACCAGTAAGAAGATGAGATTATTTTCATTGGATCAAATGTTTTAAGGAGAATTGATATAAAAGGTACGATGAAAATGTCGTGAAGGAAATTCCCTATGAAAATTGCAGCAGAATATTGCCATCTCTTGAAATTTCGGTAGACTATTAAAGCTGAAACCGAGCCGAAAACAAGATGGTGCAATATTCCTCCCATTTAATAAAATTAGTTTTTTGAAAAATTAAATGGTTTTAAATAACAAAACCTATTTTGAAATATGTGTTGCCCTTTGAAAGAAGCTTGTGGCGTGTTTGGTTGCAATTCTTCTGAAGATGTGGCAAGGAGGATTTATTATGGTCTTGTGGCTTTGCAACACAGAGGACAAGAATCAGCAGGAATATCAACACTAGAAGATTCAAAAATTCACTTGAAAAGGGCCATGGGGCTTGTCACAGATTCTTTCAAGGAAAGAATAGTTGCTGAGTTGAAAGGAAAAATAGGAATAGGACATGTTAGATATTCAACCATGTCCACATCCACACTGGAAAATGCCCAGCCCTTCGTGATAAACTACCCTAAGCGTGGAATTTCCTTTTGCTTCAACGGAAACATCGTAAACATAATTGATTTGAGAAGGGAGCTTGTGCAGAATGGGAGATTGATTCAATCAGGAAGTGATGCTGAAGTTTTAACTCATCTTTTGGCAGAAGAACTGATAAGAAAAAATGATCTAGAAAACGCTATTTTGAATTGTATGAATAAAATAGAAGGCTCTTATTCGGCAGTGTTCTTGAGCGGAGATTGTGAGCTCGTGGCTTTCAGGGATCCGTTTGGCTTCAAACCTCTTGTTTTTGGTGAAGATGAAAATTCAAAAGCATTTGCTTCTGAGAGTGTTGCCCTTGACATAAATAACATTGAAAATTTTTCAGATGTAAAGCCTGGTGAAATGATAATCGTGAAAGAAGATAGTGCTGAAAGAAAACAAATTTTTCCGTGTAAAAAAAGAGCTCACTGCATGTTTGAGTATGTTTATTTTTCTCGCCCTGATAGTGTTCTTGAGGGGAAATCTGTTTATGATGTTAGAATAAAATTGGGGGAAAATTTGGCAAAAACCTATCAAACAGATGCTGATGTTGTTATACCAGTTCCAGATACTTCAAGACCAGCAGCTGAAGGCGTTGGTAAAGAAACTGGTCTGGCGGTTGCAGAAGGTTTAATCAAGAATAGATACATCTGGAGAACATTCATCATGCCAGCACAAAAAGCAAGAGACGGTGCTATGAAATTCAAACTAAACCCGATAAAATCAGTGATAAAAGATAAGAAAGTGCTCTTGGTTGATGATAGCATTGTGAGGGGAACTACTTCCAGAAAAATTGTAGACATAGTGAGAAAAGCTGGGGCTAAAAAAGTTGAGCTCTGGATAACTTGCCCTCCCATCATTTCTCCATGTTTCTATGGGATTGACATGGCGACTCACACAGAACTCATCGCAGCAAATCACACTGTGGAAGAAATTGCCAAAAAAATCAACGTGGATAAGCTTTGCTATCAAACAATTGAAGGTCTTGTGGATGCTATCGGTTTCAAAGAAGAAGAGCTTTGTACGGCCTGCTTGACTGGAAGATATACCACACCAATCGCACAATCTCTAGCAGATAAATTAAAGACACAATCGACCGTGAAAAGATATTATGAGATAGAATCTTAAGTTTTACCTATATCCCTTCTGTACCTCATTCCTGAGAAAAATATTTTTTCGATTTCAGAGTAAGCTTTTTCTCTTGCCTCTTCCAAAGTTTTTCCTTTTGCAACTAATGTCAAGACCCTTCCTCCTGTCGTCACTATATTGCCATCTTCATCTTTTTTGCTTGGGTCTATGCTGCTTGGGTCTTTTGGATCTCTTGGTTTAAATGCTGTCCCATTGTGGAAAATTAAACAGCTTGGGTCTACTTTTCTCAGACCAAAAATTGGTTGATTTGTTATATGGGGACCGGGATAACCTATGTTCTTTCTTTCATCATATTCTTCCCCTCTACCAGACTCAAAAAGTGGTCTGAGTATTTTTCCACTAACTGCGCATATTCCCAAATAGTAATCTGGATCCCAACTTAAGGTAATTTCATTAAGTTTACCTTCTATTATCGCTTCTGACAAATCATAAAAATCTGTTTTCAGTCTTGGCAAAATGACTTGAGCTTCCGGATCTCCCATCCTAACATTGATTTCTAGAACATAAGGATTTTTCTCCCCATTTTCTTCACAGATCATCAGACCAAAATACATTATCCCCTTGTACTCTATTCCTTTCAATTCTTTGAATTTTCTTATTGTCGGGATTGCTATCCTTTCCATGATCTTCTGTTTTAGTTCTTCATCAAGCCAAGGATGTGGGGAGTAGCCGCCCATCCCCCCTGTTCTAGGGTTCAAACCACCGAAATATTTTGTTCTAGCATCGTTATCATCATCGAAAGCTGCCTTGTAGTCCATAGCTGATTCAATCGGCAAAACTGTTTTGCCATCGGTGAGAACAAAGAACATGAGCTCTTGACCATAAAGCCTTTTTTCTATAACAACCCTTCTCCCAGAATCACCAAAAGCTCTTTGAACCATGATGTAGTCTATCGCATATTCGGCATTCTCAAGAGAATTGCAGACAAAAGAACCTTTTCCTTCAGCAAGACCGTCTGCTTTAACCACAACATTCTCTCCTGGCCTATTTTTGTAAAAATCTCTCACGTAAGCTTTAGCTTCTTCAGGATCGCCAAAAATTTTGAACTCTGGAACTGGAACCCCTATCTGACTTAGAAAAATTTTCGTGTCACACTTGCTCGATTCCAAGATTGTGGCTTCCTTAGTTGGACCAACTATTCTCAAATCCCTCTCCAAAAATTTGTTCACTATCCCCTTTGATAAATAGCCTTCTGGTCCAACAAAAGTCAAATCAATTTTATTTTTTTCAACAAAATCTATCATCTCTTCTATCGATTCAATTGGGACTTGTTGACATTTTTCAAGCAAAGAACTGCCTGCATTTCCTGGGGCCACGAAAACTTTCGAGACTTTCGGACTTTTGGCAAAGCAGTAAGCAATCGCGTTTCCTCTTCCTCCTCTGTCGACAACCAAAACAGTTGGCATAAAAAACATATAACCCTTTCAAAAGAAATTTTTATTGTTTCGTTGGATAATTTGCTGGATATGGTATACAAAAAATGATTGAATTGATATTTTATATCTTTTACAAGAATTAATTTATTAGGGCGAAATAGTGAAATTTCAACCACCAAAAGGTATGAGAGATTTTGGAACTGAAGAAATGGTTATTCGTGAATATGTGATTCAAACCATCAAGAAAATTTTTGAAGCTTACGGATTTGAAACTATAGAAACTCCTGCTCTTGAAGATTTGGAGCTTTTGACGGCAAAAAGTGGAGAAGATGTTGCAAAACAAATTTTCAGAATTGAAAGTGAGAAAGAGAGAAAGCTTGGTTTAAGGTTTGATTTGACTGTTCCTTTGGCAAGATTTCTTGCAAGCAATCCCCAGCTACCAAAACCATTCAAGAGATATGCCATTGCACCAGTTTGGCGATATGAAGAGCCACAAGCTGGAAGGCTCAGGCAATTTTACCAAGCCGATGTTGATATATGCGGCTCAAAAAGCATGGAAGCTGATGTCGAATGTTTAGCATGTGCAGTAGATTGCTTGAAAGCTTTGGGTTTCAAAGATTTGAAAATAAGGATAAATAACAGAAAAGTTTTAGAAGCTTTTGTTGAAATCTTGAAAGAAAAAATTCCTGAAGAACTCAAGATTGAGTTTGGTAGCTTGGAAGTTTTCAGGGCTATAGACAAGCTGGGCAAAATTGGTGTTGATGGTGTGAAAGAAGAATTGGGGAAAATTGGGCTCCCTAAAAAACAAATAGAAGAGCTGCTTGAGATTATATCAATTGAAGGAAGATATGAAGAAGTCTTGAAAAGAGGAGAAGAATTGGTAAAGAGTAGCTTAAAAGGAAAAGAAGGAATTGAGGAATTGAAACAAATTTATGAATTCTCAAAATTTTATAGGATAGCTGATTCGCTCGTTCTTGATTTCAGCCTGGCAAGGGGCTTAGACTATTACACCGGCCCAATATTTGAAATTGAAGTTAGAGGGGGAAAAGTTGGCTCTTTGGCTGGGGGTGGGAGATATGATAAACTTATAGAGCTTTACGGTGGAAAACCAACTCCGGCCACAGGAATTTCCCTTGGAATAGAGAGGATAATCGAAATTTTGAAAAATGAGAAAAAAATTAAGCTCCAGAAAACAAAAGTCAAGGTTTTTGTTGCCAATGTTGAAGAAAGCGTAAAAAGAGAAGCTATAGAAGTTGCAAATAAGTTGAGAAAAGCAGGAATTCCAACTCAAGTAGATTTGATGAAAAGAAATTTAACTAAACAACTTGAGTATGCTGATTCTTTGGGAATACCTTTTGTAGTGATAGTGGGAAAGAAAGAGATTGAAGAAAAAAAGTTTAAGGTTAAAGATATGAAGAAAAAGGTTGAGAAAGAACTTGGAATCGAAGAGATCATAGAAATCATAGCTTAAGTTCTTTTGCCACTATTTTCTTGACATCTTCAAAAACTTCATCTATCGAACGAGAAGCATCGACTACCTTCAAATCATATTTCTTAGCAAGCTCAAGATATTTCATTCTTACTTTCTCGTTGAAAGCAATGCTCTTCTCGAATTTCGAAGGTAAGTAGTAAAGCAAGTTCCACTTCCTCTTCAATGCAACTTCTGCAGGTGCATCAAGCAGTATCACCAAGTCTGGTTGAATTGCAAACTCATTTATGTTTCGAATAAATCTTTCGCTCACACCCTGAGATGTTTGGAATGCAAGATTAGCATAAATGTAGCGTTCTGATATAATTATTCCTCCCTTTTTCAATTGTTGTTTGATCTTCTTGTCTAGATGCTCCGACCTATCAGCAGCAAAGAGCAACGCATCTGTGATTGGTGAGAGTTTTTCCATTTGCATTGTTAACTTGAGAATGTTTCCAGTTATATTTTCTGTTGGTTCTTTTGTTGTTATACATTTTATCTTCTTTTGTTCGAGCCAAGATCTCAAAAGAGCTATTTGTGTAGTTTTTCCAGCACCATCTATCCCTTCAAAAACTATAAATTTTCCACTCTTCACGCTAACCAAACCTTAAATCAATACCGACTTAAATTATTCTTTTACCTGAAATAAAGCTTTCCTCTATTACTGTTCCACAGTCTTTACATATCAAGCCTTCAAAATCGTGTTTTAGATTGTCACTCCCGCACTCTGGACACATTTTCATGTTCATCTTGATTAAAAAGAATTATTTAACCTTTAAATATTTTGCTATTCTACAAATATTGTTTTAAAATCAACGAATTTGTCGTGATTTAGAGGTGAATAAATAGATAGAAAGATTTAAAAGAATTTTGGAAGAAAAAAGTATAGGTTTAAAACAAGGAAAAACAAGGTTAAAATATGGTAAATAGAATTGTTCCCGATACTTCAGTGATAATTCATGGAAATTTGACTCGAATGCTTGAAAGAGATGAGCTGAAAGATTTCGAGCTAGTGATACCTCTAGCTGTTTTAGATGAACTGCAAGCACAAGCATCAAAAGGAAGGGACGTTGGTTTTGTTGGTCTTGATGAATTGAAGAAGATAAGGAAGGTTTGTGAAGAGAAAAAAATAAAGATAAGGTTTACGGGAGAAAGACCAAGCTTAGAAGAAATAAAGCTGGCAAAAGCAGGAAGAATAGATGCCTTGATAAGGGATGTGGCAAAAGCTGAAAATGGAAAGTTGCTTACCGCTGATTATGTTCAAGCATTAGTTGCAGAAGCTGAGGGGATTCCTGTCGAATACATAGCACAAGAAATAAAAACAACTGGTTTGGAATTTGAGAAGTATTTTACTCCAGACACTTTAAGCGTTCATTTGAAAGAAGATGTAGTACCACTTGCGAAAAGAGGGAAGCCTGGGAAATTTGAGCTTTTGAAGATCAGAGAGGAGAAATTGAGTGCAGAAGAAATAGAAGAAATAATCAAGGAAATTTTGGAAGCGGCGAGGGTGAGTGAAGAAGGTCATGTTGAAATAGCCCGAGCTGGAGCAATGGTCTTGCAACTCGGTGATTATAGAATAGCAATAGCAAGACCTCCTTTTTCTGATGGTCTTGAGCTCACGATTGTGAGACCGATAGTTAAACTAAATCTTGAAGATTACAAGCTTTCTGAAAAGTTGATGAAGAGGTTGAAGGAAAAGGCAGAAGGAATTTTGATTGCGGGTCCTCCAGGTTCTGGAAAGACAACTTTTGCAAGCAGCATAGCAGAATTTTACAAAGAGCAGGGAAAGATAGTGAAGACTTTGGAAAGTCCGAAAGACTTGCAAGTTGGTCCTGAAATCACTCAATATGGGCCTTTGGAAGGTGATTTTGAGAAAACTGCCGATATCTTGCTGCTGGTGAGACCAGATTATTCAGTTTATGACGAAGTTAGGAAGACGAAAGATTTTGAGATTTTTTCTGACATGCGCTTGGCTGGAGTTGGGATGATAGGTGTTGTTCACGCTAGCAACGCAATAGATGCAATTCAGAGATTTATAATGAGAACTGAGCTTGGGATGATCCCACATATAATTGACACGGTGATCTTCATAAAAGAGGGTGAAGTAAAAAAAGTTTACGAGTTGAATTTGACTGTAAGAGTGCCCACGGGAATGACGGAAGCTGACTTGGCAAGACCATTGGTTGAGATAAAAGATTTTGAGACAGGAAAGCTTGAGTATGAAATTTACACCTTTGGCGAAGAGAATATAATCGTCCCTGTCACAGCAAGCGAAGTATCTCCAATGAAAAAATTGGCTGCTGAGAGAATAAAGCAAGAGATAGAAAGATTTGACCCAAGAGCCCAAGTTGAGCTTGTTTCTGATACTCAAGCTATAGTAAGGGTTGAGAATGATGTGATTGCAAGGTTGATTGGGAAAGAAGGCAATACTATCTCGGCAATAGAGAAAAAGCTTGGTTTGCATATAGAAGTTGAACCAAGAGTTCCTGCGATAGGAAAAGAAGTTGAGTTTGAAATCAACGAAAGTGGAAATAGCATAGAGTTTAAATTCAATAAAAAGCTTGTTGGGAAGGTTGCAAATTTCTATGTTGAAGATGAGTTTTTATTTTCTGCCACCATAGGCAAAAAAGCAAGCATAAAAGTCAATAAAGCATCAGAAATCGGGAAAGAGATTATCAGAGCTTTGGTGAATAAGAAGATGATTAAGGCCTTGATTTAATCTATTTTCCAAAGTCTTCTCAGAATTTTTATAACATCATCAAAATTTTTAATAATTTCTTCTGCATCTCTAGCGTATATTGGCTCTTTTTGTCTACTTTCTCCTAATTCTTGTTTTGCCTTCTCAAACTTTTCTATTGCTTCTGGATTATTTTGTGCTTCTAACCTAAGACCCTCATACAACGTGAGACAACCTGAGTGAAAATAAGAAGTTTCTTGACCTTTCTTCCATTTATCAGGAAAATAGGGTACATACTGAAGATATTGGTATAAATCTGGTCTGTTAGATTTTTCGCATTCAGTTTTTAGTAGTGTTTTGGTTTCTTCTCTTATTTGTTTTTTTTCTTTTGGCTTTTCTTTCTTCCAAAACATTATGTTCATGATTAGTTATAAAAACTTAAAGATTTAAGTTTATTTCATTTCTATTTCTGATTTTTTTCAAACTTGGTTTTTTATTATCAAAAGTTTAGAGTTCGTTATACTTACGGGCTCACTTTTTGTTAAAAGAATTGTGTTTTCAAGTCTACAGCCACCCAACCCTTTAACATAAACTGCTGGCTCAATCGTGAAGACCATGTTTTCTTGAAATCTTATTTTCTTTAGTTTCTCCAGTTTCTTTTTCTTCTTTTTATTCAGTTTCTCCAATTTTTCTTTTGGTATTCCAATTGTGGGTAACTCATGAATTTTCAAACCAACACCATGACCAAGGGAATGCTGCATGCCAAAGCCTTGTTTTCTCAAGAAATTATCAACTTTTTCAAAAAGTTGAAAGCAAGGAAGACCAACTTTCAAAGATTTAAAAGCTAAGTTATAAGCTTGAATAACTGCCTTGACCATTTTTTCTTCTTTCTTACTTATTTTTCCCTTTATGAATGGCACAGTGACATCTGTTTTGTAGCCTTTATAGGAAGCTCCAAAGTCCACATATCCTAAACCAGAAATTATTTTGTTTGATGCTCTTGGTTTTGCATGGATTCTTGCAGCTCTCTTGCCACAAGCAACAATTGTCCTGAAAGCAAGCTCTGCCCCTTGAGAATAAATTTTTCTTCTGATAGCCGAAGCTATTTCTTTCTCTGTAATTTTTTCTTTTTTTAACAAGCTTTCAATCAATGGTATGCAAGAATTTGAAATTTCAGCAGATTTTTTTAAAAGTTTGATTTCTTCTTTAGTTTTAATCATCCCCATGAGCTACACTATCTTTCCATTTTTCATCAAAAGCTCACCATCAACATAAATTTCTCCTTGCTTCATGTCTTTGAAGAAATCCCAATGTAGAGTTGAATTGTTTTTTCCACCGAAGTGTTTGTTGTGCCCTAAAGCAAAATGAATTGTCCCTCTAACTTTTTCGTCTACAATTATCATTCCTCCTGTTGGTTTTGCTTTGGGATTTGTACCAATAGCAAATTCTCCTATTCTATCTTTATCACCAGAAGCATGTTTAAAAACATCTTCAAAATTCTCTCTTCCTTTTTCTATCTTGTAATCTACAAGCCTTCCTTTTTCAAACTTGAACCAAACTCCTTCAACTTGTTTTCCATAATGCCACATGCAAGGCAAATCAAAATAAATTTCTCCTTCAACCGAATCCTCAACTGGAGGACAGAAAACTTCGCCATCAGGCAAATTCAGATAGCCAATCTCACCTTTTTTTGTCACGAGGCCACAAGCGTTTATGAACTTTCTTCCTTTAACTGAAAATTTCAAGTCAGTCCTCTCGCCTATTATTCTAACTTTGTCTGAATTTTTCAACTTTTGAATGAGTTTTTGGTTGTATTGGTAAAGCTTCTCGTAATCAACTTTCATGGCGTTCCAGAATATTTTGTCTAGCTTTTGAAAAGGTATACCTAAAGCTTTTGCTTCTTCTTCTGTTGGAAAGCCGATTAAAGCAGCTTTCATTTCTTTTTTTCTCTGTCTCTCTTCTTCTCTTTCCCTTATCGGCTTAACAGTTTTTCTCCTTATCTCAACTTTCCATTGAGGGAGCTCTCTTGCAGCAAAAGGATTTGTATCGTCTATGACAATTTTAACATCAACAAGCTTGGAAAGAACATCAGCAAGCTTTGGCCATTGTTTTAAAAACTTGACTTTAATGGTTTTGTAAATTTTTAAGCTTAGCTCATCGCTTCCGTAAGTTATTGTTGGTTGGGCTCCAACTTTTGCTGTCTCAAAAGCTAAAGCTTCAGCAAATTTCAAAGATTTGGGGCCACAAGAAATCAGAGTAACATCTTTTTCTTTAACTGCCAAGTTTGTTCTTATCACATTTCTAGCAATTTTTTGCATTTCTTTTTCAGAAAGCATAATATAAATTAATATGGCTCTTATAAATTTAGAGGCCCTCGTAGCTCAACTTGGATAGAGCAGCGGCTTCCTAAGCCGTTGGTTGGGGGTTCAAATCCCCTCGGGGGCATAGTTTCAAGCTTTCCAATAGAAAAAAATCAAAGAAAAGAAGATTATTGTGTTTAAAACCAATGTCAGTATTAAGATATTTGTATCAGCATTTAGTTTAGAAAGTAAAACTTGCCAAACTGCTATTATCCATGCCATAATCCATGCCATAGTAGCCAGAATATATTGTCTGGATTTTTCTCTTTTTTCATTTGTTAATTTCTTAAATTCTTCAGGTTTCTTTCTCATAGTTAAAATATCTCCCTTAATTTAATTCCAAAGCTTCAGCTATAGCTCTGCCAAATTGGCTTGCTGCTTCTGGCCCTTTAGCCGTTATTATATTTCCATCCACAGTAACAAGTTCTCCTGTGTAGCTAGCTCCTCTAGCTTCTAAATTGCTCACTTCGCTTGGCCAAGAAGTTGCTTTCTTACCTTCAAGAATTCCCGCATTAGCTAGAATGGAAGGAGCTATGCAAATCGCCCCAACAATTTTTCTTTGTTCATAAGCCTCTCTTGCTATTTTCAAAGCTGTTGGATCATCAAAGTAAACTTGAGCCCCTGTCCCACCAACAAAAATCACTGCATCATAGCTCTTGACCTCAACTTCACTCAAATCAAGATCAACACTTACGCTTGCACCAAGCATTCCTCTTGCTGTAGCAACGCCTTTTGAAGCTATTTTAACTTCTGCTTTAACATTTTCCAAAATCTCTTTTGGTTTAAGCAATTCTTCATCCCTAAAGTTTTCTGGTGCAACTATCATCAAAACTTTTTTTCCTTCTAAATTTGACATGCTCCCTTTCTCCACACACCCAGCAATTAAGATTGTCATTAAAACAAAAAACCAAGCTAATCTCATCAATTTAAAAAAGAAAGAGCTTGAATAAATCCTTTTTGGTTAGATTTTTTATCTAAGAAATAGAAATTATTTTAATGAGAAACATGAAAAATTGGTTCTTCACTTTACTTCTTTTGACTATTTTTTCTCTTGCAATTTTCTCTTTTGTTAAAGCTTTAGTTTCTAGCACCAGTGGAGAATTCAGTCTGCAACCAGAAACAATCTACTTGAACTGGACTAATAGTTATAAAACAAATTTAACTGTCAATTCCACTTTTAACGTCACCTTAATTTTCAATAACAGTACCGCTGTTATCGCAAACTATTCTCAAGGAGAAGGAATTGAACTAATTTTAATAAATCATACCGGCAATTTAAGCAATATCACCACAATCAACACTTCAGAATCAAACTTTTCAAACTTCACGATAATTGCTTCTGTTCAAGATAGAATGCCTGGAAAATACAAAGGAAATTTCTTTGTTGAGAATATCACAAACTCAAGTGAAAATGTTAGCATTACTGTTATAGTTGATTTGCCTATAGAGATAAATAGCTCTACAGGGATTGGTAAATTCAACGGCACTCTTCCTGTAAATGCAGTAGAATACCATTCTTTCTATTTCAATTGCTCTACCCTGCCAAATGCTACAAGCATAACTGTGAACATCAGTTTCGATGCTGGAGATGTAGACTTATTCTTACTGGCTAATAATGAACTGAAAGCAAAATCAATAAACAAAGGTGGAAACGAAGAAAGACTTAGCTATAGTTTCATCAACCCTAATTCAACTTATGAGATAAGAATTTACGGTAATCATAGCTCTGAAATTTCTTATAATGGAACTGTTATTCTTTTTGCTTTGGGCTCAAGCCCAGAAGAAATTAATTTCGGTTTACAGAATATAACCAATATCACAAAGGTTTTCAATTTAACAAACAAAGGCAATATTTCAATTCAGAGTGTGAGTGAAGAATCTGAACTTTATTATTTGAAAGAGTTCATAGACAGCGGTTCAAAAAATTTCACTTTCTTTTTGCCAAATTCTTCTGTTTTTGAAAGGATAAAAGTCAGATTGATTTGGAGTGGTGTCGGGGCTTACAACATTTCACTGTTTAATTCTTCTGGAGAATTTGTAAATAGTTCTTCTGGTAAATATGTTAACGCCAACATGAGCAACTTGGAGAAAGAAGAGTTTGTAGAAGTTGATAATGCGGGAAAAGCTGGGTGGTGGAGAGTTGAAGTAAAAAACACAACTGTAAATTTTTCAGAATATAAGCTTCTTATACAAGCTTTCGTCAACCCAAGCAAATGGATCATCACGAACTTTTCAAGCTACGAAAACAAAACTTTCGATGCTGTGGGGTGTGAAAATTCAACAAAAACTATAGAAATTAATTTAACCATACCTGCAGATGCCATCAGCGGAAGATATGAAGGAAATTTGATTTACCTGGGTGAAAATGGTGGCCAACTTAAAATTCCAATCAGACTCAATTTAACCAATTTCCTTAACATAACAATAGTGGAATTGGTGAATGAAAGTGTTAATGTTAGCTCTCAGGAAGGCTATGTGAGTGTTGTTTTTGATATATCTTATGTTGATGGTGTTTCTATTCCTTTAGATTTTCCATTCAATTTCACTCAAAACATGAGCGTGTGGCTATATGAACCAAATGCTTCCTATTCTACTGGAACCCTGGCTTTTACAAATGTTTCGAATGGAACCCATCGAAAAATAAATATAACAGTTCCACAAAAAACTCCTGGCGGAAGGTATTATGTTCACATCAAACTCGGTTCAGACATTTATCGGGGGGAAAGTCTAGATGATCCAATAAATAAGTTGCTCACAATCGATGATACCGGACTTAACATGAGCTTAGTAAGCTATCCTTCAACTCTGAATAAAAATTCAACTGGCTATGTGAATGTCACCATCAAAAATCTTGGTCCTATTGATGCTGTAAACACTTCGATTAAATTAACCAAAGGTTCTTGTTTATCTGCTGCTTATTTCTACCTGAGTAATTGCTTGAAATATCCAAACCCTGGAGAAGAAGTATTCTTCAACATTTCAGCTTACAATTATACTGGTTGCTATATCGCCTGGAGAATAGTTGCTGGTGATGCTGAAGGGAGCTGCACATCATGGATAAATAAAACTTCTGGCACTTGGTTCAGAAATATATCTTTTGACACAACAATTACTGCTCCAGAAACCACAACAACTACACTTCCACCAACACCAAATATAACTACTACAACTACTACAACCACAACTACAACTTCCACCACAACTACTACAACTACACTTCCACCACTAATCATGCCAATAAATGCCAGCTTTCAAATTCAATCAATTACTCCAGAATCT
Source organism: Candidatus Aenigmatarchaeota archaeon (assembly GCA_039000685.1). Classification (GTDB taxonomy): domain Archaea; phylum Aenigmatarchaeota; class Aenigmatarchaeia; order CG10238-14; family SCSR01; genus JAVZGQ01. The sequence goes on along the minus strand of JAWBNW010000001.1, from coordinate 33,391 downwards.
CCTGCTGTAGTTGAAATTCCTAATGCCAATATACTAAAAATTGTGAAGATAACAATCTTTGTTAGCAAGAATGTAAGCAATGCTACATTGACTGTAAAAGAGGGGGTAAAACCAGAAAACATTCCTGCGACTGTGAGAACAGAAGAGGGTCTTGTCCACAAATATCTAGAAATTGTGACAACAAACATGAATGAAAGTGATGTAATAAGCGTAAGCATAGACTTTCAAGTCGAAAAGTCTTGGATAAGTGAAAATAATATTGATGTTAACACAATAGCTCTTTACAGGCTTTCGAACAACACTTGGAGAAAACTTCAGACAATAAAAATTAATGAAACTTCAGAATATTATCAGTTCAGAGCAATATCTCCTGGTCTTTCTCTTTTTGCGATAGCTGGTAATTGGACAAAAGGCTTTCCAATCTGGATAATTTTGGTAATCGTGGGGGCAATTGTGGGGGGTATTTTGGCTTTCTTGTTCTGGCCGGTTGAAGAAGAAAAACCAATAGTCCAAACCAAAAAAGAGGAGGAAGAAGTCAAAAGGACTTGGGATGAACTGAAGAAAAAGTGGGAAGAGCTGACAAAAAAGAAAGCCAAGTAATTTACAATTTTCTCTTCATGTTTTCCAATATCTTTATTTGTGATTCAATTCTTGCAAGCTCTTCTTTCAATTTTTCTTTTGTTTCAAAATTTCTAGTTGAAGCTATCTTGCTACTTATTTCTGCTCTCTTAGCCTTTAGTCTCTCTATTTCTCCATCGAAATCTCCGATCATTTTATTACCTTGGCCTTGAAGAAATCGTGAAAAGCTCGTATACTTTTAGTGTTACCTTGCTCCTGAAATCTGGTTCTAGAGAAGCAAGCTGATCAAAATTTTCTGCGGCAAGAATTTTGCCCATTATCTCTTTAGCACTTTCCACAATTCTTTCAACAGCTCTTGCATCCAAGCTTGCGTATCTTGAAATCACGAGCGAGATTATCTTGTCGATGTTGCTGAGAATTGCTGTTTTGTGTCCTTCAAAGAAATTCTTCTCTAGGGAGGAAGAGTTGAGTTGTCTTTTAGTTTCAATTATTTTTCCAGTAAACTTTAAGTCTTTGTACTTGAAGAGGACAAAATCACAAAAATTGTTCCTGAAGCGCTTAGCATCTAAAAGTTCTTGAGTTGCTATACACAAGCTTATCGGCATCAAATCGTTAATGGTTAAAGCCATAGTTATCTATTATTTAAATGTATTTAAAAATTGATTAAGATAAATTGTTTTTTCTTTTAAGTTTTACCGTGATACAATTAATGCAATTTCAAGCTAAAGTATAATTTCTAAAGGCAATAAATCTCAAGCAGCGTTTTATCTTTCAAAACTTAAAAAGGAAAATTATGTAAGAGGCTATTTAGTGAATAAATCTAATAGATTTATTTATGAATTAACTGAAAAAAGAACTAGAGGTGTTAAAAGGTGTGACAAATGACAATTAGATCACCAATAATAGTTACTGTTGGACTTTGATCCTGTATATTGTAGGATCAACCAAAAACATAGACCATGGCAAGACCACTTTGCTAGATAAAATCAGAGGTACTGCTGTCACTAAACTTGAACCAGGGATGATAAGCCAGCACGTTGGTGCCAGCTACATACCAATAGAAACAATCAAGAAAATATGTGGGGCTTTAATTCAAAATCTAAAGATAGAAGTTCGGATTCCTGGCTTGCTCTTGCTTGATACCCCAGGCCATGCTGCTTTTATAACCTTGAGAAGAAGGGGAGGGGCTGTTTCTGATCTTGCTATTCTAGTTGTTGACATAATAGAAGGGTTTCAAGAACAAACAGATGAAAGCCTAGCTATATTGAAAGAATTCAAAACTCCTTTTGTTGTTGCTGCCACGAAAATTGATAAAATTCCTGGCTGGTATCCTTATCCAAATTCTTGTTTTTTGGAAAGTTTTAAAATGCAAGCAGAAGATGTGAAAGATGAGGTTGAGAAAAATGTTTACAAGCTTGTTTCACAATTGGCTGAAAGGGGTTTCAATTCTGAAAGGTTTGACAGAATTGAAGATTTCAGAAAACAAGTTGCAATAGTTCCTTGCTCAGGTGTGACTGGAGAGGGAATACCAGAGCTTTTGGTCGTTTTAACAGGTCTTTCACAACAGTTCTTAAAGGATAGACTTGAGCTATCTGAAGTTGCTAAGGGTACTGTTCTGGAAGTTAAGGAAACGGTAGGTTTTGGAACTACTGTTGATGTGATACTTTACGATGGAAAAATTGCAAGGGGGGACTACCTTGTAATTGGTGGGAAAGAGCCTGTGATCACAAAAATAAGGGCTTTGCTCAGACCCAGACCTTTGCAAGAGCTTAGAGTCGAGAAGCAGTTCGAAAGCGTGGAAGAGGTTGGTGCTGCTGCTGGAATTAAAATTGCCGCTCCCAACTTAGAAAATGTGATAGCCGGCTCGCCGATAGTTGTGGTGAAAGATGAAAAAGGAATAGAAGGGGCGAAAATAAGTGTGCAAACTGAAGTTGGGGAAGTTCAGTTTGTAAAGCAGATAGATGGTGTGGTGATAAAAGCTGACACTCTGGGTAGCTTGGAAGCCATGATAAAGCTTTTGAGCGAAGAGGGAATTCCGATAAGAAAAGCCGAGGTTGGTCACATCACCAAACAAGATGTTATAGAAGCTGAGAGTGTGGATGATAAACTGAGAAAAGTTATATTGGCTTTCAATGTTGAGGCTCTGGAAGAAGCAAAGAATTTAGCCAGAGACTTAAAAATAGAGATTTTCCAGAACAATATAATCTATAGGATTATTGAAGATTACAAAGAATGGGTCTTCAAGGCTAAGGAGAGAGAAATTGAAGAAAAGCTTGCCAAGGTTACAAGGCCGTGTGAGATTTTAATACTGAAGGGATGTGTTTTCAGAAGTTGCAACCCTGCTATTTTTGGCATTGAGGTCAAAAGAGGCTTTTTGAAACCTGGGACTTTAATGAAGAGGAAGGATGGCAAGATTGTCGGTAAGATAAAAGAGATTCAGAAGGAAGGCCAAACCATACAAGAAGCTAAGAAAGGTGATAAAGTTGCCGTTAGCATGGAAGAGCCAACAATTGGAAGACATATAGATGAAGGCGATGTTCTGATTTCGGTGATAAGTGAAGAAGATATGAAGATTTTGAAAGAAGTGTGGGAAAAATTGAATGAGGATGAAAGAGAATTGATAAACTTTTAAATTGAAGAAAATAAATATTATTCCAAGGTGAGAAAATTTGGAAAACAAGATTTTAATTACAATAGCAATTTCGACTCTTTTGTTAATCAACACGGTCACAGCAGAAGAATTGCCAAACCCCGGAATTCTTCCAGACCATCCTTTCTATCCAGTCAAAACTTTTTTTGAAAGAGTAAGACTTTGGCTGACTTTTGACCCAGAAGCAAGAGCAAGATTTCATGCATTCCTTGCTGAGCAGAGGCTGGCAGAGCTCAATGCCACTCTAGCACAAGGTAAGTGGCAGTATGCCGAGAGATTGAGATATGAATATGAAAGAGAGTTGGGAGAGGTTGACGATGAAACAAACAGAACATTTGGTCTTGGAAGAAATGCGACTGTCTTACTTGAGCATGTTTGCAATGTAACCTACAAGCACATAGCAGTTCTTGAAAGAGTCTTAAGCAAAGCGCCGGAAGCAGCAAGGCTTGGCTTGGAAAGGGCGATAAACGCTTCTATCAGAGGACATGAGAAGTGCTTGGAAAGGGTAGAAGAGCTTTTGAACAGAACAAATGAAACTTTGAGTAGAAGAAGCTGTACTAGCGATGAAGACTGCACAGGCTTAAATGTTTGGTGTCCTTTGAGGCTGGATAGAGAGTTGAGGTGTTTCATCCCACCAAACAGGACAACAGGAATTTGCATGTGTTTACCGACATGGAACAGGACGAGGATGAATTGCAGTGACGACGCTGAGTGCAGGGGCTTGATTTGTCCGATGGTCTTGGGAAATGACACACCAATTTGCCTAAGTGGTTTTTGTATTTGTGGTGCAAAGTGGCAGATTAGAAACAGGACGGAGTGGAGAGAAAGATTCGGTGAAGAGTTAGACAACATCACAGAAGCGATACAAGCAAGGATAAGGGAGAGAGTAGAAGCTGAAATCAGAAGAAAGGGCTAAGCCTTTAAGTCTTTCAAATAACCAAGAAAACTTCCATCCAAAAGATAAATTTTAGAATTTTCTGTATCGATTAGCTTACCTATTATTCCTGGTTCTTCACTTTTCAATAGCTTGCGAATGCTTATGCTTCCGAGTAGTTGATTGAAAGTTGGCATGATTATGACATTCATCTTGCCTGTTTTTTTCACTTTGTATTTTTCTCTTGCTTTCTTGAGATCAATTTTTCCCTTGACCCAAACTTGTTCTATGTTTCTAAAACCAAACTTATCTTTGAACTCTATGGCTGGATGTAAATGGGCCAAGAAAAGATGGTCACATTCTAAGAGCCTTTTGGAAGGCCAAGCATGACCGTGAAAGAAGCCACATTTTCCAAGCTTGAATCCCCTGCTCCCATAAACTTTAATTCCTTTTGGCACTATCTCTTCAATTCCATCGTCATGATTTCCTTTGACAAGGATGACTTTGAAATTTTCTTTCAACCAATCCAAAAATTTGGGGAGCTCTCTCTCCTCTCTTATGCTCATCCCAGGGACTTTGTGTTTTATGTCACCCAAGATTATGAGAGTTTTTGCTCTTGTGATCTTGGAGAGTTCATTCAATCTTTCTTGGAATTTCTCTCTTTGTGGTGGAATTGTAATTCCTTTCTTGAAGAGATCGTGCTCCAAGCCCAAATGAAGCTCTGCAATAACCAAAGCCTTTTCTTCTTGTATGAAAGCTGCTGGTTGATTGGTTATAAACTTTATTGCCATATTTTTATCTATGGGAGAAGAAAAAAATATACTGGTTTTTAAATTGAACGGAGCAATGGGTTTAATGTTTTGAAACTTGTAGAAAACATGGTCTAATTTTGGAAAAAACCTAAAAGAAGAGTGTGGAAAATTGCCGCCCTTAGAATTAAAAAATGATTATTCACTTTGTGAGTTCTAAGTTTTTATATTCTTGGCAATCAATTTAAAATCTATGAAAGAAATTGGAACTGTGATCTCAACCATGCAAGATCCAAGCAGCAGTGAATTTTCTTTTGTAATAAATGAAGGTGAAGAAAAAATTCCTGTGAAGAAGAATGAGTATGTCCAGCTAAAGACAGAACAAGGCTTACTGATAGCAAGGGTTGCTGAAATTTTCAGGATGAACAGATACTTCATGAGAGCTGAATCTGTGAGAGAATACGAGAGAAGTGGGAGGGAGTTGAAAGAAATTTTTCCAGCAGACAGATGGGAATTTCTTGTGGCTTCGGCTGTACCTTTGGGGATTCTTGAAAATGGTAAGCAGCTTAGGGTCTCTTTCCCTCCTTCACCTGGAGAAAAGGTTTACAGGGCTGATGAAAAATTGCTTTCCGAGTTTTTGGGACTAGACGAAAATGGTTTGACTATTGGAAGAATGGAAGCACATGAACTTGATGTGAAATTGAATTTGACGAAGCTCTTCCAAAAACATTTGGCAATTCTCGCAATAAGTGGTGCTGGCAAAAGCTATTTGGCTTCTGTTTTAATAGAAGAAATTCTTGACAGAAAAGACAAGGCAAGACCTGCGATAATAGTTTTTGATCCACATGGCGAATACGTTGGCTTTTCGGAAGATGAAAAATATATAACCAAAACAAAAGTTTATGGAAAAGATAAAATCTTTATAGCCACAAGCAAGATCTCAGCAAGCGTGATGAACGAACTTATACCACAAATGTCCTCTGTTCAGAGAAGGGAGCTTTCACCAATAATCAAAAAATTACAAGAAGAGAAGAAGGTTTATGATCTTGATGAGTTGATTGAAGCTGTGGGGGAAAGTGAAATAAACCCGAAAACAAAAGCTGCTTTGGGCTCTTGGCTTTCTGACCTGGCTTCAACCGGATTGTTCAGTAAGATAGATTCTCCTTCTTTAGAAGAAGTTGCAAAACTTGGCCAGCTTACAGTTTTCGATCTCTCTGATTTTGTTCATCTGAAAGAAAGACAAATCATATTGACTTATTTTGCAAGAAAGCTTTTTGATTTGAGGAGGCAAGGAAGAATTCCGCCTTTCATTCTTTTTGTTGAAGAAAGCCATCAATTCTGTCCAGAGGGAGAAGAAGCTGCTTCTGCAATTTCAAGGAATGTCATAGAACAGATAGCAAGAGAGGGAAGAAAATTTGGAGCTTGCTTGGTCTTGATAACCCAAAGACCGATAAGGCTTGCAACGACAGCCCTAAGCCAGTGCAACACTCATATAATCATGAGGATAAACAATCCTTACGACATCAAGCACATAGGAGAAAGCTCGGAAGGTGTGACAAAAGATGTTTTGGATATGTTGCCGGGATTGAAAGTCGGTGAGGCTTTGATCGTTGGTGAGGCTGTGAACTATCCTCTGCTTGTGAAAGTTAGAGAAAGAAGAAGCAAGAAATCAGAAAAGGGTAAAAAACTGGAAGAAGAGATCGCCATTTTTATGGAAAAGGAGAAGAGAAAATCTGAAGATCTGGAAGCTTTCAAATGATGAAAATTTATGTTTGATTTTTCAGATAATAATTATGGTGCTAGACTGGCTCTTCAGTTTTTTCAAGAGAAAAATAAAGACCAAAAAAATAAAAGTTGAGAAGAAGGTGAAAAAGAGAACAAAAAAGATTAAAAGAATGGTGAAAATTAAAAGAAAGGTGAAGCCTGAGAAGAAAAAGATTTTGGTTTCAGAGTTGATGACGAAAAACATAATCTCTGTCGACCCCCATATGGGCTTGAATAAAGTCGCCGAAATTTTCCAAAATAAAAAAATTTCTGGTGCTCCTGTTCTCGATAAAGGATTTTTCATAGGTGAGATAAGCAAGACTGACATCTTGAAGATTGTTAAGAAGAATAATTTGGAAGAAATAGAAGAAAAGGATAAAGAGGTTCTCAAAAACACGATAGTTGCTGACATCATGAAAAAACCGATTTGCATCGGTGAAGATAAAAGTGTGGAAGAAGCAAAAAAGAAAATGGAAAAATACAACATCAAAAGGCTTCTTGTCCTTGATAAAAAAGGTAGGCTTGTTGGAATAATAACAAGAACCGATTTGCTGAAATGGGCTCCAAAGCAAGAGATAAAGGAAACTGTCTCAACAAAAATTGATGAAATGTTGAAAATCTTGGAAGAAGGTCCGGTTGAACTCCAAAAACTTTCCAAACTTTTGAACACTCCAGAGAATTTGGTTGAAAATTGGGCAAAAATTCTTGAAGAGCATGGCATAGTTGAAATAAATTATCCTGCTATCGGAAGCCCTGTTGTGAAAATGAAAAAACAAGAATGATATTTATACGAAAGAGAAAATTTATTTTATGAATGAAAAGTCTGAAAGCTATAAAGTTAGTTCTGAAGGCATAGAAGCTTCCGTCTCAATAAAAAAAACTTCTGATTTTGTTCTCATCTATGAGCTCAAACTTCCAGAAATAGCTGCAGGTACTTCTGTCCTTCTGGAAAAAATCAGGACAATGCTCTTGACCGAAATTCCAATCAAGCCAACTGAACTCATGGATGTAACTTCAATAGAAAATTTGAAGAGAAAATTCTTTGAAAAGGGGATGGAAATTTTCAAGAAAGAGATGCCTTTCGTGAATGAGAGTACTCAAAAGTATTTGATCGGGATTTTGATGCAAGAGATGTTTGGATTGGGAAAGATTGAGTTCTTGCTTGCAGACCCAAACCTGGAAGAAGTCGTCATCAACAGCTCTAAAGAACCGGTTTGGGTTTATCACAAGAAGCATGGTTGGCTCAAGACCAATGTACAAATCGAGCAAGAAAGCGAGATATTGAACTATGCCAATAATATAGGGAGAAAAGTTGGCAGACAAATCACGCTTCTCAACCCACTCATGGATGCTCACTTGCCGACTGGAGACAGAGTTAATGCAACTTTGTTCCCCATTTCAACTCATGGAAATACAATAACAATAAGAAAATTCAGAAGGTCGCCTTGGACGATAGTAGATTTCATAGAAAACAAAACTTTGAATTATGAAGTAGCTGCTTTAATTTGGCTTGCTATTCAGTACGAGATGAACATGATTGTCGCTGGTGGTACAGCAAGCGGAAAAACTTCTTTGCTGAATGTCTTCATGAGCTTCATTCCACCAAACCAAAGAGTAGTTTCTATTGAAGACACGCGTGAATTACAGTTGGCTGATTTTCTGCATTGGGTGCCTTTGACAACAAGGGAACCAAATCCTGAAGGTTTGGGAGAAGTTAGCATGCTCAGCTTGCTCGTTAACAGCTTGAGGATGAGACCTGACAGGATAATAGTTGGTGAGATAAGAAGAGCAAGAGAGGCAGAAGTCCTTTTTGAAGCCATGCACACTGGCCATTCAGTTTATGCTACCTTGCATGCTGATACAGCAGAACAAGCCTTGAAAAGATTAATAAATCCGCCAATCAACGTGCCTGAAAGTGTGATAGAAGCTTTACATCTCCTTGCAGTTGCTTTCAGGGATAGAAGGCTTGGGATAAGGAGGATGTTCCAACTGAGCGAAATTTTGCCAGGAAGTGAGAAACAAGGCCCACAGTTAAACACTTTGTACAGATGGAAGCCTGTGAAAGATGAAATTGAGAGGGAGAATGATAGCTTGAGAATTGTGGAAGAGATTGGTATGCACACAGGTATGACTGAACAGGAGATCAAAGAAAATATGGATGAAAAAGTGGGGATATTGAAGTGGTTTGTTGAAAATCAAGTTAAAGATTTGAACAAGCTTGGAAGGCTCATAGCAATTTATTATTCTTCACCTGAGAAATTGGTCAAAGCTGTTGAAAACAGAGAAAATGTGGATAAAGTGATAAAAAGTTGGTTTGGATGAAGAGAATACCATTTGTCCCATTTCCAGTTCAAAAGGTTTTGAAACTTTCAAGACCTTTTTTATTTCTATCGAGCAGACTTGTCAAGCTGAATCCTTTCCTTGCCCAGAAGTTGATTCAAGCTGAAATAAACTTGAAAGACAGGGAATATTCAGCAATAGCAATATTCTCTTCTATCTTTTGGTTTTTCTTGATTTTCTCAATTTTCACGATTCTTGGGTTGGTAGCCGGGAAAAATCTCGCCTTGCTTTCATTCATCTTTTCTCTTTTGATCTCTGTAGTTGTCTTCAATTACATCAGCTTTTATCCAAGCCTCTTGCTTTCAAGGAAAGATAGAGATGTGGAAAAAAATCTTTTGTTTGCCATAAGACATTTGTTCATTCAAATCAAGTCCGGAGTTTCTATTTTTGATTCCTTGGTTTCTGTCTCGAAAGGAAATTATGGTTCTGTCTCGGAAGAATTTGAGAAATGTGTGAAAGAAATAGCAACTGGAAAAGAGGAGACACAAGCTCTGGAAGAGCTTGCTTTTAGGGTTCCGAATGTTGGTTTCAAGAGGGTTATTTGGCAGATAGTCAACAGCTTGAGGGCGGGGGGTGATGTTGGGAATACTCTTAACATCATAGCCCAAAATCTTTCAGAAGAGCAGAAGGTGAAGATAAGGAAGTATGGCTCTCAACTCAGTCCACTAGCTCTAATGTACTTGATGTTGACAGTAATTCTACCTACTCTTGGAATAACTTTTCTCATAATTTTCTCTACTTTTGCTGGCATACAAGTTCCAGAGACAATATTCTTTTTGATTTTGTTTGTTGTTGTTGTTTTTCAAGTCATGCTCATAGGAATGGTTAAGAGCAGGAGGCCGAGTGTGGAAGTATGATAGAGAGAGCTTATAGAAGAATAAGGTGGATTTATCCGAAGAAGTACGTGAAATGGTTAGAGCAGAATTTAGAGTATGCTGGGATTGAGATAAGAATGGAAAAATTCTTGTCCTTATCTTTTCTTTACTCTCTTGCCTTTTCATTCTTGTTGCTTCCCCTTGTTTTTGTTTTTAGTTGGGTAATCCTGCTATTGATTCCCCTGGTTTTCATTGGAATTCAATTGATAATTGATCTTATTTTAATATTGATAGGTGATAAGAGAGGAAGCTTTGCTGAATCTGTCCTTCCTGATGCCCTGCAGCTAATGGCAGCAAACATTCGCTCAGGTTTAACTCCAGACAAGGCTTTGCTTTATTCTGCTAGACCGGAGTTTGGTGTTTTGGAAAAAGAGATTAAGATGGCTGCCACAAAAGCAATAGCTGGTGAAGCCTTGGAAGATGCTTTGCTTTCTTTAGGAAAGAAAATTAGGTCGAGGATAATAAACAGGACATTCAACTTGATAGTTGAAGGTATGAGAAAAGGTGGGGAGATAGCAAGTTTGCTCGAACAAACAGCTGAAGACATAAGGGATCTCAAGCTCTTGAAAAAAGAGATAGCAGCACAAGTTGGAATGTATGCCATTTTCATCTTCATAGCCGTTGGTTTTGCCTCCCCTGTCCTATTTGCGTTTTCTTCCTATTTGGTTGAGACCATGAGTGCAATCGGAAGCAAGCTGAGAATAGAAGAAGCTGCAAGCTACATGACCATGGGAAGCTTGAAGCTTGGTATAGTTAAAGTTTCTTCAGATTTCATCAGAGCTTATTGTCTGCTAACCTTGATTTTTTCATCGATTTTTGGCAGCTTGCTCATAGGTTTGTTGCAAGAGGGAAAGGAAAAAGCTGGTTTGAAATACATCCCCTTGCTCTTGGCAATCAACCTAACAATCTATTTCATGGCAAGACTTGCTCTCTCAGGCCTCATAGGCTTCCTTGTCCCAGCAGCAACTCTATAGCTTTAAAAGGCGGGAAAATAAAATATAATTATGAAAGCACAAGCGGCTCTTGAGTTTTTGATGACATACGGATGGGCAATCTTGATAGTAATTGCAGTGGTTGCAGCTTTGTACGCAATGGGTATTTTCAGATTGCCTGGTGGTGGTATCGGTGGGCCTTGCAGTCCATGTTTCCCGCCTGGCGCAGCAATTACGTATGACTATCATGGTGCTAATACCCTTTCAGTGATTGTAGGACCAAGAGAAATAAATGTTACACGAGTTGATACTTCAAAAGGTTCAAACACCTTTGATGTACCTCTAAATGGAAAACCACAATCAAGACTTTCCATACCTTGCAGTGGTTGCTTTGCTGGAGATGTAGAAGTGAAAGTAACCTTCATAGATGTTGCTAGCGGTATAGAGAGCAGTCTTAATGCAACTTTACATGGAGCGTCTTAGCTTTTTTTCTTTTATTTTTCTTTCACTAAGACCCAAAGGTTGCCCAAATAATAAGTTTTGTTAGGTATATTCAGATAGAATTTAAGCTCTTTCCAATCACTGCTCATAATATTGCCGTTTACTTGCAAAGGCAAAATTGCTATCATCTTTGAGATCACCAAGTTTCCAGCAGCATCTCTTTCCCAGATTGTGTGAAGATAATATTGACCTAAACTGAAATCTTGACTTCCTTCTAAACTGAAAGATTGAATCTCATGGCTCACGCTCGCCACATCCTCGGCAAAGATGAAGAATAGTAGAATAGTTTCGTTCAGCTCATAGCTTTCCTCAAACCCGCTTAAGCCATAAAAACTTGTTGTCAAATGGGTTGAATTTTTTTCAAGGATTATTTGATACGGATATTTTCTGTTCAAGCATTTAGTAGCACCTTCTGAAATGGTGAATAGGTCAAGCTTTCCTGAACAAATGTCTGTGATTTCAAGGGTTATTGCTTTTGCTGCTTGTCCTTCTTCTTTGGTTGTTTCCCCAGCACCTCCTCCACCTTCTTGGGGTGGGTTTGTAGAGTAATTAGTCTCGCTCGTTTGACCAGTTTGACTTTGAGTTAAATTTTGAACTGAAGTGCTTTCTTCTCCTTTGCCTCCCTCAAAATATTGAAAAAGGGCTTGCTTAAACTCTTTTGGACCCAAGATTAGGGAACCTAATATTATTAACATCAGGGCTGTGAGTGAAATTTTGTATTTTAATTTCATTCAATCACCGTGACATTGTATATTTGAAGGTGGGTCTTCCCTTCAAGACTAGTCTCATTGTCTAATCTAAAATTAGAAGGCATGTTGAAAATAGAATAAGCGACCACACCACTTTTTGAGAAGTAAAGATAATCTATGTTTGTAGCGTAAGTATCTATCGGCAAGCCTGCGCTGAGGATTTTGTCCTTGTTGACAAAACTTTCCAACCCGATTGGGTTTGGTTTGGAGTACTTTTCTTGAACGAAGAACTTGCCTTCAAGCCTATCCAGAAAACTTGCTCCATATAAGCTGGGATGATAGTAAGAATTGTCTAAATCGTCCTTCAAATTTGTAGTGTCTTCGCTAGAGTAGTTGAGCCAATGTGGGCTCGGTCTTATGACATTGACTATTCTGCCTAAAGTGTTCAAAGGATAGAGAGGATCTTCCATATTTTCTATGCTTACGATTATTTTTTCTCTTGAGCTTTTTGTAAGGTTTGTCTTGACATTATCATCATAAAGGTCTAGGAGAATAGTGTAAGAGATGGAAAGATGGTAACTGTCTTCGAGCTCTATCAATAAGTCTTTGATATTGACTTCGGCCCCAAATCCTTGAAGACTTCCCAAATATTCTATGCTCTCTTCCCAATCTTTGGTAGTAGATCCTTCCATCAGGCCTTGGATCTCAGAATTAATTGTTCCTTCCAATATGAGCTCTGCTATAGACTCGTTTGAAGAATGTAAGGGAGAGCCTGTGGTTACCACATAGTTTATTGCTGAACAAGCTGCCCTTTGTGCCATGATTTCCATAGATTTTCTTGAGTCATAAATCACACTCTCATAAAAGTTCAGCATAGATTCTATCCTATTTTCAATTGCTCTTTGAGAAGAGTAAAAAGATAACATGGACCTCTGAACAGAAAGAAACATGAGTAGGCAGGCCATTAGAAAAATTATCATCAAACTGAAGAATATTCCTCTCATTCTCTCTCCCACACCAAGATTTTGAACAGGCTTGGACCCCAAAGCCATCTTATGCCCTGAACTGCTTGAGAGTCGACTTGCATCTCTTCCGGCTTTATTCCCTCGCCACCCATTTGAGCAAGAAGTCTTTGTCTTGCATCTTCTATTGCAAGCTGAGAAGAATTGAACACACTTCCATAGCCAACCAAACCTCTCACGAGGTAGGTGTATTCGAAAGAAGACCACGGCAAGATGTAGTTTGTTCCTGAAATCGAGCCACCTTGCTGAAAGTCCACAAGCTTGATTGAATTTGTTCCGATGATGAGCTTGTTTGGATAAACATAAACATTTTCAGGAACGACACGTATAGAAGGTGAAGTGAAGATCCAAAAGTTGTTTATGGAAGCATTAACCATGCTGCTGAAGCCCTGGGCTATGTGGACAAAAGCTTCTATAACATTCATTTGATTTTGGCTTAGAGTGAAATTGAAAGTTTTTGGGTTGCTGGCAGAGCCTCCAAACAACATTTCTTTCGTTATATCGATCTCACCGTAATTGAAAGTTGGTTCTTCCATTTCATAAGAGACTTCAACATAAGAAGATCCTTCTGGGTCATTCAAAAGATCTGAATAAATTATCGCCTTTTGATCTCCCCAGTGAATGTCACCATAATTGTTCAGATATACTGAAATCACATTTGTTCCTTTAGTCAAATTGCTTGTGAGATCTAATGAGAGCTCAGGATTCATCACTCCAACTTTTTGACAGTTTCTATAGTAAAGACCTGAAATACTGCATGAAGGATAGCAATTTTGAGAAGAACAATATCCGTCTTTATAAAAGATGTCGTCTGAATTGAAATAAATTATCACATCGCTGGAATTTCTTCCAAACAAATCTTTAGTATCATCGACCTCTAAAGCTTTCAGATGAAGCCTAGCTGTGGCATTTTTTGCATTTTCTGGGATATAGAAAGAGACCATCGACCAAGCACCTGTTCTCCCCACCACATTGTCGAAATAATATCTCTTCTTGAAGCTTTTGTTACCTGTTGAAAGTTCTTGACTCAAACTGTAAGTCACTATAAGCCTCATGCCTGGATGAATGTGAGAATGGTAGTTTGGTGTTCCTATCACCAAGTAAATTGAATTGTTTCCTGCTTGAATTTCATTCGTCACGTCAACAACACCATAGGCTGCTGTAGTAATTTCCCAACCAAAAGCTTCTTCTTGCAAGTAAAGCCAATTCACATCATTCTTTTTTTGAACACCATTGATTTTAAGCTGCTCGAATTGGGCTTGGGATTTGGAAGTTCCGAAATGGATTGAAACATACAAAGTTGCGTTGTAGATTGTTATGTTTGTTGGTAAGGCAAAGTTTTTCGTGATTTCAAGTCTTTGAGCAGTCCAGCCTGAGCCTTCTGGATAGAAAATAATTATTTGGGTTGTGTTTTTTCTCACTTTTGTTGCCCATGCCCTTGCCACATAACCAGAAACCGGCTTTCCGATTTCATAGCCAGATTCCAACCTGTAAGCAACAGAAACTGTTTTTGGATTAGATGAGCAAGATGAATAGATTGTTTCATTCTGGGTTTGGAGACTGAAGCATTTTTCTGTCAAACCTTCCAGGACTTCTTTTGTTATATTTGAAGCGATGCTTTGATTACCAGAATACCAGAAAGTTCCTATCAAGTCTAGCAAAGTTTTGTTCAGTTCAGTCTCTGAAATTATTTTCTCTGATAAGAGTTTTGAGATTGTTGGTGTGTTGGAAAAAGAGCTTGTTTTTAAATTTGCAAGCACTTCTATCAAATCATTTGCTTGGTAGCTTAAAGATTGAAAAGAAATTTCTGGATGGCTTGATTCTGTTCCAACATAGAAAAGAGGAATTAATGATATGGCTAAGGTCAAACCTATCAAAATGTCAGCAGTGAAAGCTAAACCTTTCAGTTCCATATCAAAGTCCTCACTTTCACAGGCTGCTCATTCAATATCCCAATTCTTTCAATCTTGTAGATGTTTTTTGCTGAATTAAGATCTGCATTTTGAGGAAAGCGAAAAATTAAATTTCCTGTTTTGTCATAAATTTCATAGCACAAGTTGAAATTGCCAAGATTGAGCAAAAGAGTTGCTTTGGGATATCCGATCGAATTGTTCAGCATTTCCATTTTGGTTTCATTTATCTTTCCGTCATTGGACAAACCTAGCTCAACTATATTGTCAACATTCCAATATTTTGGAAATCCTTCTTTAAACCAAACTTGAGATGCAGAAAGTAGAATATTATAGGCTAAATTTTTTTCCATGGTTTCTTGTGTTTGAACGGCTGAAAAGTACCAATTTCCCATCACCAAAATCATCACGACAAAAAAAATACCTAAAGCTATGAAAAAATCATAAGTGAAGGCTTGGGCTTTATTGGTTAGCATAAATCACACCATCCAAATTTCTTATCAAGTTCTCACCTTTCAATATTTCTCCACTGATATTTCTTGTCAAGATTATAGATTGTGTGGAGCCACCGTTCCAAGTCAAAATCACAAGATAATCTTTTACTGTTATGTTGTAATCTATTGCATTGGAAATTTTATTTGGGACATTGAAAGTTCTTGAGTAGCCACTCCCAGCTCTAAGGGCTAAGTTTATTTCAGAAGCAATTTGATCGCTTACTGTTTGTGCATCTTTCAAGATCCTTGCTGCGTTTGTCTGAATGTAAAGATTGGAACTGTGATAAATTGTGAAGAATAAAAAAATGAAAAGGAATGAGAGCAAAGAAATAAATTCTATGCTAACTTGGGCTAACACTTATGTTCACCCCATTTCCGATAGCTTGAATCAGCAAATTGTAATAGCCTGGAGTTGTTGGCAAGCTTCCTGTCAAGTTAGCCGAAGAAATGTAGTAAATATCTGATAGACCAGCGCTAGTCCTAACTTTCCAGTTCATCATTTTGCCGTCAAAAGAAATTTCTTCAATGTTAGCAGGAATTTGAACCAAGATTGTAATTTTGGCAGGCTCACCTTGAGAAAAAACCCAGTCTGCTGTCTGACCTATTTTTTTCAGAGAATTGGAAGCTATGGCTAAATTGTTGTCTTCTTTTAAATTTTGGGAAGCTGTTTGAAGATAAAGAGCGTAAGGCAACAAGACCATCAAAGCAAAAGAAATTATCATTAAATATTCAAGAGCAACTTGGGCCTTCATAATTTAAATTAAACTTTTCTTGAAATTAAGATTTAAGGACTTTTTTCAGTTTCTTTGGCATTTCTTCTGAAGCAAACCCTAGGACTTTTGACATCTTGTAAATTCGGTTGGAAGCTAATAAGTAATATGAAAAACCAATCAACAATAGAAGATATTTTATCATATCTATTGGTGTGCCAGACAAATTAAAGAGGTCAACTTGAAGTTGAGCCGCCATTGCACCGAACATGAATATAGTTCCCCAAACAAAATAATTGATTATTTCTTGCAATTCGCCTTTTGTGAACTTGATGTTAGATCGAGCAAACATAATTACTGTTATGAAAGCTAAAACAGAGCTCAGCAAGCTTAAGATTTGAAAGAAGATTTCGATCATTTGACTTCAACCACCCTATCACACATCTCTATTAAAATATTTAACATTCTCTCATCTATTTGTTTTTCTATTGAGATTATCATCCCGACAAGACCAAACAGTCTAAGCCTAGAGATTATGAAATGGACGAACTTGGCTGCAACTTCAAAGGAGTTATAGATTAATAAAGTTGAAAGGGAATCGAGAAAAATGAATTTGTTTTCCTTATGTTCCATGCTTTCTAAAGCTTGAGTTAAAGCTATTGCCAAATCAGTTAGTTGGGAGGGAGAAGGAATGAATAAACAGTCTTTTGTCATTTTTATCTCCCCTCCAACACTCTTTGATATAGCATCGATGAAAAATATGTTATCCGTGTTTATTTTGTTTTCTTTGAGGTATTTGATCAAAGCACTGTAAGGCTTGTTTATCGTGATGTAAATTCCTGCAAAACATTTTTCTTTTATTATGGTCTGCAAAAGTTTTGGATGTATTTTATGGTATTTCTTTGCATCGATGATAAAGAGAACTACACTCTTTGGCTCGAGTTTTTTAATAAATTCTTTGAGGGTTTTCTCTCCTCTTATGGTTTCTATCGATTTGTCCATATTAATTCTTATACTATTGAAAATAAATTTAATTTATGAAAGAAGTTGATGCCATAGAAAGAACTCCTTCTGGCATAAAAGGTTTAGATGCTTTGCTTAAAGGCGGTTTTCCTAAAGGTTCTACAATTCTTGTTTCTGGCAGTCCTGGATCAGGCAAGACTATACTCTCTTTGCAGTTTTTGGTCAATGGTGTTTTGGAAAAGAAAGAGAAAGGTGTGTATATATCTTTAGAAGAAAATGTCGAGAGGATAAAAAAATATATAAACCTGACTTTTGGCTGGCCTTTGGAAAAACTAGAGAAAGAAGGAAAGCTTCTCCTCATAAAGTCAGACATCTATGATTTTGAAAAGTTCAAGAATTTGATTGAAAACAATGTTGAAAAAGTTGGGGCAGAGAGGATAGTCATTGACCCAATAACAGTTATAAGCCTTTTCTTCGAGAGACCTTTGGAGATCAGAAGAAGCTTGCTTGAGTTGGATAAACTGCTCAAAAAATTGAATTGTACTGCTCTGCTCACTTGTGAAATTCCAGAAGGCTCCAACTCTATTTCATCTTTTGGAATAGAAGAATTCACTTCAGATGGTATAATATTGCTATCTTATTCTTCTGGATATCCAAGAGGGATAACCATAAGAAAGATGAGAGCAACGGACCATGACACAGATTCGCACCCATTTGAAATAAAATCTGGTAAAGGAATAATTGTTTACCCGACTGAAAAATTGTTCAGATGATTTATAAGGCAACAACCTTTGTCACACCGTCTTTTTCCTTATCTCTTTCTAATAGGTAGCCATTGCCTGTCAAAGCATCTTCTAGCTCCGATTGATGTGTTATCAAGAAAACCTGATCGATGAACTCGCTGATTTTTTCTTTCAAAGTTGTTGCAAAGACTTTTAGAGAGACTTGATCCAAATTGTGACTTGGCTCGTCCAAAAAGATTATTCTCATGGTTGGAGCGAGCACGAGGGCAAAAGCTATTCTCAAAGCAAGGCAAGCTATGCTCCTTTCACCACCGGAAGCTATACCTTCAACATTCATCCAATTACCATCCCTTCCTTGCAACTGCAAAACATAGTCTCCTTCTTCTGCATTCAACCTAACAGAGACGAAATCATGGTATGGGTATAGAGTGCTCCAAAGCTTGTTCATGGTGTAATTCACTGCCTCGACAAAATTGCTCCTCAGTTCAATCTGTGTTTGCTGAAGGGCGAGACTGAAAATCTCCAAATCTCTTATCAAATGCTCTAGTTTTTTGACTTCTCTATTCTGTTTTTCCAGATCTTTCAACTTTTCCTCGTATTCCCTTTTCCTTAATTCTTTTTCTTGAATGAACGAATCGTAAGATTGAAGCCTTGTTTTTACTTCACTTTCTTTGCTTATGATTGACTTGAGAGCTTCTTCCATTCTTGCCAAATCTTTGCCTTCAAGTTTTGCTTCTATTTCTTTCATTCTTGATTTGATTTCTTCTGTTTCTCTCTTCAACACCTCACTCCTTTTTTTCTTTTCTTCCAAATCTTCGAGCTGTATCAACAATATTTCATACTTCCTCTTCTTGCTTTCATTTTCTTTAATCTGTTTTTCTATTTGTTCCAAATCATTTCTTAAATTATCCAAGATTTTTTCATTTTGGGATAGGAAGGAATTAAGTTGAATTAAATTCTTTTCCGAATCTTCAATTTCTCTTTGAATTTCTGGCATATCTTTTATTTGAAGATACATCTCACTTATTTTCTTGGCAGAGTCCTCAATTTTTTTCAAAATTTCACTCGTGTTTTGCCTGCTCATTATTAAATCTCCCAGCTTGTCTTCCAGTTTATTCAGCTGCTCTTGTTTTTGTTTTATCAGGAGATTCTTTCTCTCTTGCGTCAATATAGAGTCGCAAACAGGGCATTTGTTATCTGGAGAAGAGAGATGTTGGATAAAAGAATTCAAATCATTGATCATTGTGGTGAAGGAAGAAATTTCAAAATTTATTTTTTCTATTTCCGTTTTAGTTTTTTCCAATTGTTCATCTATATTTTCTCCTGTTATGCTGAGCAAATGATCAATTTCTTTCTTTATTTCAATTTTTTCATCAAGTTTTGGTTTAAGTCGCGAAACTTTTTCTTCATACAAAAACTTCTTGCTATTGTTTTGGGAAATTTCAGAAAACAGTCTTTCGTAAGCTTCTTTCTTTTGTTTTTTCTCTTGTTCAAGTTTTTCTTCAAATTTTTCCAATTCTTCAAGAGTTTTTTGGATTCCTTCTTTGGAAAATCCTCTTGTAGCATCTTCAATCGATTTTATTGTTTTCAAAGTTTCTTCAAGAACACTTTCTTTTCCTCTCTCTTCTCTCTTCAAATTTTCCAGATTTTCCTTGATCTTCTTTAACTCTTGAAGTTCTTCTTCAAGTTTTGTTTTTTCTTCAGTTATTTTATCAAGATCTTTCTTCAAGCTCTCTTTTTCCATAACAAGTTTTCTTATCACTTCTTCCAAATCAAAGGCATTTCTTTTCAATTCTTCCCCATTAATTTGACTGATTGTGCTTTCTATCCCAAGTTTCCTGTCGATAATCCTGTTAGTCAAAGTAACTGCTGCTGCCCTGGCTTTTTCAAATTTGTCTATAGCCAGAAGTTCATCTATTTTTTTCATTCTTTGGCCTTTTGCTATTGTCAAGAAATAGTCTAAAGCATTTTGCTCAGAATAAATTGCCTTACTGAAGAGTTCGTAATCAACTTTCAAGATTTCTTCAACTATTTCTGTAACCCTTTGTGTGTTTGGGGCTTCAATCAGTTTTCCTTCATCTCTTATTTCAGAATAAGTTGTGCCTTTACCTTTTTCTATTACTCTCTTGACGGAATAGTTTTTTCCATTTGATTGGAAGTGAACCTCAACTTCTGCTCTATTTTTTTCCGTTGGTTTTCTCATAATCACATCATCAAGTTTAATCTTTTTTGTTTGAAGATTTGGAAAAGTCCCGAAGAAGGCAAAACAGATAGCATCAAGGACAGAAGATTTTCCAGAACCTATACTTCCTAACAATATGTTGGTGCCTGGGGAAAAATCAAACTTCGATTCCAAATGTGATCGCCAGTTCTTAAGCTCAACTCTTGTTATCATTACCCACACCAAAATTTCTTAAAGACTTCTTTAAAATTCCTTCCAATGTCTTTTGTTCTCCTATGAGAATGTTGAAACTTTTTTCCACTTCATTCTCACTCAACAATCTGAAAATATGTTCAAAATCAAAAGATGAAGAGAAATTTAGCTCATCCAAATTTTTCCTGAAAATTTCCATGCCTATATCTTCAACTGAAAGTTTTTGCTCCCTCAGGGCTCTTAAAAACTCTGTTTTTCTCTGAATCTCTGGAGATTCGAAATCTTTAGCAAAAATAATTACAGCTTTTCCTAGATATTTTCTTTCCAAGCTTCTCAAGTCTTGATCAAGAATCTCTATCCCTTTGCCCTTAAGTTTTAGTTTTATTATTGGAGGTTTTGAGAAATTGTTTTTCAAAATTTCTTCTATCTTGTGTTCTATTTCTTCCTTTGCCGAAATTTCATTCAGCTGAATTTCCTCGTATAAAAATTTCCTGTTTTTTTCAAGAGGTACAAACTCTGTTTTTATTTCCTCGTCCAACTCAATAAAATAAATTCCTTTTTCAATTTCACTCTCAACTTTTTCAAATTGTGTGACTATTGTACTTCCTGAAAATAATAAAGTTGTTCCGTTGATTTTGTATTTCTCGTGCTGATGGATGTGTCCATCGATTATCAAATCGAATCCTTTTGGTAAGTTTGAAACTGAAATGGTTGGGGGTTCAAGAGGTGAATAAATGTAAGGATCAATGCTCTGGTGTAGTAATAAGATGTTGTAGCTATCTTTTATTGGCTGAGGATTCCATTGCTGAAGAATATCTCTTGCAAATCTTTCTGGTACACCAGACATGCCATGAATTGCGACTTTAATTCCATTTTTTTCAAGAATAATTGTTTGACAGTGTAAATGAATCAATAAACCTGCATTTTCCAAAACTTCAACTGCATTTAGCTCACCTTTTCCTCTTCTTTCATGTGTACCATGAATTGCTATCACGGGCAAATGATTTAGAGTTCTAGTAGAAGCTTTCTTCAATTCTTTTGAGGAATATATGAGCTTTACATTTCTATTTTCTTCGAGCAATGGTTTAACCAGAACTTTCATAGCTTTTGCCCAAGTTTGAGTTTTAGGCACTCTAGAATCAAAGATATCACCGAGTATCAAAATCAAGTCACTTCTTAAAGCCTTTTCCATAGCTTCTTCCGCATTCTCAAAACTGTCATCTTCGAGCTCGGGGTTCCAAGCGAATCCGAAGTGAAAGTCTGAAAGGATAGCTATCTTCATGCTACCTACTTAAAGTATGAAACCAAACTTATTTAAATTCTTCTAAGCTGTCTCTCCTCCAAGCCTCTTGTCAAATTTAGCTCGAAAGCTATTTCTATAGCTTTTTTATAATCTTCTTTTATGTTTTTTCTAAGCTCAGGATATTTTTCTGGATTGAGCAGTATTTCGCCTGCAGGATAGTATTGGGACATTATGTTGACATAGCTGTTTGGAGAAATTTCTTTTGCTATGAAATTTAACACATTAGCAGTTTCTGCTATGTTGTTCGGCAAAACTAAATGTCTTATCAATAGGCCTCTGAA
The DNA here is from genome assembly GCA_039000685.1 of Candidatus Aenigmatarchaeota archaeon. Lineage (GTDB taxonomy): Archaea > Aenigmatarchaeota > Aenigmatarchaeia > CG10238-14 > SCSR01 > JAVZGQ01. Next base: position 11,638 of record JAWBNW010000001.1, on the reverse strand, counting down.
AGCCAAACCTTTTTCAATCTTCAGATCACCAACTTGACGATGCATTTCTTTTATTGCTTCTTTACATCTATCCCAATAATCTTGAACTGGTGGCTTAGAGTATTTTTCAGCTCCTTCGTTGCTTCCGTATTTAATGTCCGGCATGTAAATGTCAATTATTCCATCAAGCAATTTAATTATCTCCACATTTTCATAACCACCACAATTCCAGACTATTGGCAATCTTAAACCCTTTTCAGCAGCAATTTTTATTGATTTAACAAGCTGGGAAGCAAAGTGTGTTGGTGTTACGAAGTTGATATTGTGGCAGCCCATCCTTTGCAAGCTCAACATCATCTCAGTAACTTCTTCTTCTGAACATTCTTTCCCTTCTCCTAAATGGGATATCTCATAATTTTGGCAATAGACGCATCTCAAACTGCAGTTTGAAAGAAAAATTGTTCCTGAACCATGGTTTCCAACTAAAACATCCTCTTCTCCGAAGTGGGGGAAAAAGCTTGAGACTTTAAGCTTTAACCCGGAGTGACAAACTCCTTTTTCTCCAGCAAGCCTGTTTACATGACACTTCCTTGGGCAAAGCTCACATTTTTCCAAAATTTTGTATAGTCTTGCTATCCTTTCCTCCATTTGTCCTGTTTCAATCAATTTCAAGTAGCTTGGCTCAAACCTCATCATTTTATTTTTAAAAGTAGAATAATTTTAAGTATGGCTGAACGAGAAGGAATTACTGTAAAAAAATCAGAAAATTTTTCAGAATGGTATTCTCAAGTTGTTTTGAAATCTGGCTTAGCTGATTATGGTCCTGTTCAAGGCACAATAGCCATAAGAGAGTATGGCTATGAAATATGGGAAAAGATTCACGAAATTTTTGACAAAATGTTGAAAGATTCTGGACACAAAAATGCTTACTTCCCTTTACTAATACCAGAAAGCTTCTTGAAGAAAGAAGCTGAACATTTTAAAGGATTTGTCCCAGAAGTTTTTTGGGTGACACACTCTGGTGATAACAAGCTTGGTGAAAGGCTTGCAATAAGACCAACTTCAGAAACAATAATTTACCATTTTTATTCCAAATGGATAAGAAGCTGGAGAGACCTGCCTGTTCTTTTGAATCAATGGTGCAACATAACAAGGGCAGAAATAAAATCAACTAAACCCTTCATAAGAACAAGCGAGTTCTTGTGGCAAGAAGGTCATACAGCTCACAAAACAAAAGAAGAAGCTGATGAAGAGGTGATGAAGATTTTGAAATTTTATCAAGAACTCATGGAAAAATATCTTGCTATTCCTGTGCTTGTTGGGAAGAAAAGTGAAAGAGAAAAGTTTGCGGGGGCTCTCTACACAACAACCCTAGAAGCTCTTATGCCGGATGGTAAAGCTTTACAGATGGGTACTTCCCACAATTTGGGTCAAAACTTCTCAAAAGCTTTTGAAATAAAGTTTCTCGATAGAAATGGAGAAGAAAAGTATGTTTGGCAAACTAGCTGGGGCATCTCTACTCGTTTAATTGGAGCTTTAGTTATGGTACATGGAGATGATAAAGGTTTAATTTTGCCACCCAAAATTGCACCTATCCAAGTTGTGATCGTGCCTATATTTTATAAAGAAGTGGAAAAAAGAAAAGTTTTGAAAAAAGCTAAAGAAGTTTTGGAGAAATTGAAAAAGGCTGGTATTTCGGCTTTGCTGGATGATAGGGAAATCTACACTCCTGGCTGGAAATTCAATGAATGGGAATTAAAAGGAGTTCCTATAAGGGTTGAGATTGGACCAAAAGATTTGAGCAAAAAACAAGTGACGCTTGTTAGAAGAGATGAATCTAAAAGAATTGTTGTGAAAGATAAGCAAACCGTTAAGAAAATCTTTGAGGTGATGGAAGAGATGCAAGAAAACTTATTCAAGAAGGCAAAGGAGTTTTTAAGGAAAAACACTTTCACTCCAAAAGACTATGAAGAATTCAAAAAAATTCTGGAAGAAAAAGGCGGTTTTTTAAGAGTTTGTTGGTGTGGTGAAGAGAGTTGTGAAGAAAAAATAAAAGAAGAAACTGGAGCAACTATCAGAATAATTCCATTCAAAAAAGAAAAAATATTTTCTGGCTGTATTTATTGTGGGGAGGAAGCAAAGGAAGTTGTTTATTTGGCCAAATCTTATTGAGATAAAATACAACCACAGCTTATGCAATAATTTGTTTCTATCTCCGAGCAAGGTCTAGGTTTGCATTTGGAGAGATTTGAATCCCAATAGCAACACTTGGAGATCAAACAATCATACTTGAAACCATAGCTACAAACGCGAGAATTGGTTCCGCTGCATTTGCTTATCGGCAATTCAGCATGTGTTGTTGTGGTAGTAGTTGGGAAGCACTCACAGACAGGTGGGAGAACTGCCAGCGGTGAAATTCTGCACTCAAAGCCTTCACCGCAAGACCCTACACATTTTTGTGTTGCTTCATCAAATCTGCATTGTGGTAAAGTTGTTGTGCTTGTTTCTTTTGTAGAAATCTCTGGCTTTTTTAAAAGAAATGTTATAGCGAGGAATGAGAATAAGAGAATTAATAGAATAATGGGAGATTTTCGATCTTTGACCATAATTGAATTTATTTTTAGGCTAAATAAAAAGTTCTATTGTATACCAAAGATGCTTTTGATGAAGTCCCACAAGCTGCTTAAAATTCCTCCTGTAGAAACACATCTGTCACCAACTTGATAATTTGGAGTGCCTGAACAATAGCTTACTGCATCCACACATTGGCATTTGCCGTTGATACATTGGCCGAGCTTACAACCATAACAACAACCATAAGCAAGAGCTGGACATTTGTCTGTACAAGCTTTGGAACAATCAGCATGGTTGCTACAAGATTGTGAAGGTGGTGTTACGCATTTACAGCAATGATGATGACCTTCTGTATCACAGGGGTTTTCTCTGTATAGAACATCATATACCATACCTTGTTGTTGACAAGTCTGCTGACATGCTAAGTTTGAACTTGTGCAGAAATAGCCTGAAGGACAGGGTGTGTAAGGTGGTAAGGTTGTGGTTGTTGTACAGGGATCAGATTTACATTTTCCATCACACCAATAGCAATTTGCTGAAACACAACTGATTTGTTCTCTATAACCCGAACAAGAAGGTAGAGTTGTGGTAGTTTCACCACTTGTACAAGAACATGCTCCATCACTACAAGACCCTGAAGAATATCCTAAGCTTTTACAATAATTGTTACAATTTATTACAGTATTGCTTGCAAGACCTGTAGACTCACAGAACCACTCTACCAATTGCACATTATCATATCCGCAAGAGTCAGTATCGCGTGTGTCCCCAGCAATGGTAGATGTTATCGTGCCCTTCGCCAATGGTTTGTTTCCTCCATCTGTATCTGAACAATATTGAACCACTTTCATAACAACATTGCTTGAGATTTCTCCCGGATCTTCATAATTTTGATTGCCGTTTATGTCTACACGGGCAAAATAAGTATATGTCCCCAAGGAAGATGGAGCTGTGAAGCTGCAAGAACAGCCAGAGCCCGAGACTGGACAAGAACACACGAGATCTTTTGTTGGTTCTGATAAAACATAAGCAGTTTTCTCGTAACAGTTACTTAAGCCTGAGACTGAAGCTGTGACCTCTTGAGATGGCAGAGTAGAAGCTGGAAGGTTGAGAACAACTGAGCCTGAACAAGTTGGTGCTTCAGCCGTAAAGATGGTTGTAGCACTTCCTTCATTTCCTTTTGTGTCTCTGGCTCGAACTGCTAGTGTGTGTTGCCCTAAAGAGGCTTGTACCAAAACTTCACAGGTGCATGAATGGGGCCATACTTTTTCACAACTCCCCGTACAGCTTGTTGAAGATATGGATGTCCAAGACCCTGAATCAAGTCTATAAGCTAAGGAGCTTTTGTCAACACCTGACTCCTTATCATAAACCATAAACTTGAGTTTAATAGGTAGTGTTTCTTTGCCTATTGGTTTAGTGATTGCTATCAGCGGTGGGTTGTCTTGAGCTACTTGAACTGTAAAGGATTTTACACCAGAAGAGTAATATTTTGGCCATATAGATGCCTTTGCCTCATAGGTATGGCTTCCTTCTACAAATTGGGAAGAATAACTGCATTCATTAGTAGATGTACATGTTTTCTTCCAATTATTATCAACAAATATTTCTATTTTCTCCATAGTTGAAGATGATGTAGCTTTAATAATTACAACATCACTTATTGTTGGGTTTGAAGGAGAGTGAGAGGCTTCTAGAATTGTTTTACAACAAATCTTACCTTCTTGACAGCCGTATCCAGTTTCATGAGAGCCGCTTCTATAACCACATTCTTCTGTGGTTAAACAAAAATAAGGACATAGAGGCAGCTGGATGTTTAGAGTTGATAAAACACTTTCACCACTATCCCAAATATTGTTGTCGTTTTTATCTACAACAGCAGTAACCAGGAAACTTATGGGATCGGATGGAGCTGTGAAGCTGCAAGAACAGCCAGAGCCCGAGATAGTGCATTTACAGACAAGTTTGTAAGTGCTTGGGATTGAAATTGAAATTGAAATGCCTGGTGTTACTGGTAGTGAAATTGTAAGTGGCACAAGAACGTAGGCTTCCTTGCCGTCACAGTTACTTAAGCCTGAGACTGAAGCTGTGACTCTTGAGTTTGTTTGGGCAGGATTTGGTGATAATGTGAGGGAGATTGAGCCTGTACATCCTTCCCCCCCTACTGGGGAAGGTTGTTGTGTTGAGAGAATTGTATAATCTACATAAGTCGGCGCTTTATAAAAAGATAATCCCACTCTAGTTGAAACAACAATTTTTATTCTAAACAATACTGGCAGTTCTTTTGCAGAAGATCTCACCTTTAGTGTGGACTTTGCAGATGATCCAGAAGATATTGTAAGTGAAGATGGAGACCAAGAACAATCCCAGCCCGGTGGACAAGAAGCTTCAAGGATAAAAACACTATCCTTACAATTCTGATTATTGTTTTTAACTGTCACTTCGTATTCTTTTTCAGTACCTGCAGTTGCTGTATAAGAGGAAGGGTTGACGCTAATACTAGGATTGCTTCTAGCACATGTGGTTATAGGAGCCTCTTCCCCAATCTTTTCACATCTATTATTTCTGCATTCATAGCCAGATGGACAACTTCCACAGTTTTTACCACATTCTCTTTCTTCACCACATTCATTTCTCTCTGTTCCTTTTAAAATCCCACATTTGTTTGTACAGTCTACATTACATTCATTCCACTTATTACGATCACATTCTTTCGTTGCCCCTACTATGAAAGATTTTTCCTCTGTAAAGATTGCACCTCCCATTACAGGATTTACAATAGCTTGGTAAATAACAGTAGTGCCCGCCTTATATGGCCCGGCTGTTAAATAGCACTCGGAAGACGTGCAAGAATTCGTACCGCTTCCGGCGTCACTTTTTACTATAATTGATAATTGTGTTATGGGCATATCAACCAAGAGTTTAGCAGTATATGTAACTTCATCTTTATCAGTTACTTGAGCCGGTGAATGTGATACGGTAATCACAGGTCGACAACAGCATTTTGGTGTAAAAACCCACCAACCATTACAACTTCCCTTTCCTTCTATATAATCTGATGGACAGGAAGAATATGCCCAACCTGTACATTTTCCTATTCCACCACGATGTCTACAATCATAATCACAATCAACTGCAAAACCTACAGAAGGTAGCAAAAATAATGTTAAAAATATAAAGACAAGCCATTTTTTCATATAAAATTATTTATTAAAGTAAATATTTATTTTTTTGGAACCCGAAATCTATTTAAAACCAAATGCATAATTAAAATTATCCAATTTCTTGGTGATAACTTGGCAAAATTAGATGAAGAAAAGCCTGAAGTGATGAAAACCGGTACCACTACTGTGGGCTTGATCTGCAAGGATGGTGTAGTGTTAGCTGCAGAGAAGAAGTCAACGATGGGCTACTTAGTAGCAAGCAAAGAATCAGAAAAGATTTTGCCGATAGCTGATCATATAGCAATGACTATAGCCGGAGTTAGTGGAGATGCTCAAACTTTGGCAAGATATATGAAAGCTGAGCTCAAGCTCTTTGAAATTCAAAACCAGAGAAAAATTTCTGTTAAGGGAGCAAGCACCTTGCTTGCGAACATCTTGCAAGGGAGCAAGTTCTTCCCATACTACGTTCAGCTCATCTTGGCTGGATTTGATGATACTGGTCCAAAAATTTTCAGCCTAGATGCTGTTGGTGGTTGGGAAGAAGAGAAGAAATTCTTCTCAACAGGTTCAGGTTCACCTATGGCTTTGGGTGTATTGGAAGACAGCTATAGAGATAACATTTCTGTTGAAGAGGGAAAGAAAATTGCTCTGAGAGCAATAAAAGCTGCCGTTGAACGTGACATAGCATCCGGTGGTAAAGGTGCAGATGTTGCTGTTATCACAAAAGATGGGATTAAAATCACGAGATACGAATCTCTAGAGAATATCAGTAAATAAATCTGTGATCGAAATGGAAATTCTAAAAAGGGTAGAGAGTCTTTTACCGAAAGAAGTAGTTAGCAGAATAGAGCTTGAAGGGTCAGAAATCATAATCTATACCAAGGACAGAGAATTTTTCAAGACAAGTGAAGAAACGATAAGACAGATAGTTAGTGAAATCAAGAAGAGAATTGAAGTGAGATTGGAAAAAGATCTTTGTCTAGAAGAAGATGTTGTAAAAGAAAAAATTAAAGAAATTGTACCGAGTGAGGCGAATATAAAAGACATATATTTTGAACCTGAAAGAAGCTTAGTCATCATAGCAGCCGAGAAGCCTGGCCTTGTGATTGGCAAAGGTGGGGAAACTTTCAGAAAAATTAAGACTGAGGTTCTTTGGACCCCAAGGATAGAAAGAGTTCCGCCCATAAAGTCTGATGTGATAAACGGTATAAGAAAAGTTCTTCACGCTGAAAGCAAGTTCAGGAAGAAATATTTGAATGAAATTGGAGAGAAGATTTTTGGTGAGAGAAGCACAAGTAGGGATTGGATTAGGGTGATAGCACTTGGTGGGTTTAGGGAAGTTGGAAGGAGCTGCTTGCTAGTAGAAACACCAAAATCAAAAGTTTTGTTGGATTGTGGTGTTTCGGTTGGTGCTTCAAATGCAAATCAATATCCTATATTCAACACAAAAGAATTTGACTACAATGAACTTGATGCTATAATTATTTCACACGCCCATTTAGATCATTGTGGCTTTGTTCCAGCTCTTGTTGAGCGCGGATATGATGGCCCAATCTACATGACTACCCCAACTGTTGATTTAGCAACTTTGCTCTGGCTCGATTACATTGATGTCATGCAAAAGAGTATGGCGATGCCTTTCTTCACTGCAAAAGGTGTGAAAGAGGCCGTGAAGCACACAATACCTCTTGAATTTGGCGAGGTTTCGGATGTGGCACCTGATGTGAGATTAACATTCCAAAATGCCGGCCACATTCTCGGCTCAGCCTTGATCCATCTACACATTGGCGAAGGCCTTCACAACATAGTTTACGCTTTAGACCAGAAATTCGGAAGAACCACCCTGCTTGAACCAGCTTTCACCAATTTCCAAAGAGTTGAAACTTTGATAATCGAATCGACTTATGGCGGTGAGAAAGATGCCATGCCATCAAGACCAGAAACTGAAAAACAGTTGATGGACGTGATAAATTCTACAATGGAAAATAAAGGGATTTGTTTAATTCCCTCTTTCTCCGTGGAAAGAGCCCAGGAAGTCATGGCTATTCTAGCTGAAAACAACTTTCAATATCCTGTTTTTATTGATGGTATGATCTGGGATGCAAATGGGATTTTCACGGCCTATCCAGAATATCTTTCAAGAAACATGCAAAAGAAGGTTTTTTCTGGAGAAGATCCTTTCTTGAACCCAATCTTCAAAAGAATTGCTTCACCAAGCGAGAGAGAAAAAGCCTGGGAAGATAAACCTTGTGTGATAATTTCTACTAGCGGAATGTTGATAGGCGGACCTGTGATGGAACATCTAAGAGCTTTGGCAGAAGATTCAAAAAACACTTTAATGTTTGTAGGGTATCAGTGTGAAGGAACGCTCGGGAGGAGGATACAGAAAGGGTGGAGAGAAATTCCTGTGAAGACTGAAGATGGAAAAAATATATTGATTGAAATGAAGATGAATGTCCAGACCATAGAAGGCTTAAGTGGACATTCTGACCGCAATCAATTGCTTGCTTTCGTACACAAGCTTGCTTCTAGACCAGACAGAGTAATAATCGGACACGGAGAACCTCAAAAGTCACTAGAGCTTGCCAGAGCAATTCACAAGATATTCAGAATCGAGACAAGTGTTCCAAGAAATCTCGAAAGCCTGAGATTAAAATAATCAATATGGATGGGCGAGACCCAAGCTAAATTTGTAAACCTCAAACATATCAATATTTTGAATGTTTATGTAAGAGGTTGAAAATCCTGTTTTTATTGGTGATGTTAGAATAGCAGATTTTTTCCTAGAAGCCCAAAGCAATAGAGAGAGTAAAAGTGTTTTTTCTTCATCTGAAGGATTGTCTCCAATGTCATACATCCAAGCAACCCTTGGGTAATTCAGAATTACTGCTGGAAATTCTTCGCTACCTTTTATTGCTTTCACTAGTGATCTTTCTATTGGCAAAATTTTCGGAAGATATTTGTTGCCATTTTCTTCGTAAGAAAGATAATCTGGAAAGACATAGTCGGGCTTGAATGAAATTGCTATTGTAGCGTTGTCATTGATATAGCTCAAGGTAAAATTGAAGTTATTTATTTTAAAATTTTGTTTTAAATTGATTAATGTGTCTTTTGTACCATTTGCATCAGTATCAAACCAAACAGAATTTTCGTCACAAATCCAAAATTGATAGTTTGTTCCTCCCAAATTGAAAACACCTTTTCCAGATGGTTGATAGCCACAGCCAGAAACAGCTTCAGAAGATGAAGCATTCAAAGGAAGGGGAACATGATAAAAATGCTTATAAGGAAAGTATGTTAAATTTGTTGCCTTGCTAGGTTTAGAAAAAATCATGTAATCCGCGGGTCTGGACTCGATTCCATTACACCATAGGCCAAACACATTTGTTTGTGTATCATCTTGGTTTACCTTTGCTGGACTGTCAAAATCCATGAGTTCAACGATCCCTATTCCTCTTGCTATATAACTCCCGAATTTTTGTGAAAATCCTGTAAGGTTTCTATAACCTTTTATCAAAAGGACATCAGCCTCAACTGGAATCTCTTCAAGATTCGACCTTTGGAACAGTAAATAAACCCTTCTGTTGTTTATCGTTAAAGGATTTAACCAATAATTCATTTTATTAATTTCATCTTCTGTGCAATTGCAAGCAATCACCATAATATTTGGGCCCGTGCCTTCAACTTCAGACCAAGGGATCAAGTTTTTTTCAGTAATTATTGATGCTAAGAAATTTTCTAATTTTCTCTTGTCAAAAGAGTAGGTGTATAATTCTCCTGTTCTATCCATAGTCAAAATCAAATCTCTTGAAATTAACATCATGTTAGCTTCTTTCCATTTATTTTCGTAAACAAGGCCTGGAAATAAAACACCAAAGGCCACGAATAAGGCTATGAGCACGAATATCAATTCAACCAAGTTTATCTGAGCTTTTTCACCAAACTTGCAATAACATTTCACCATAACTTACCTCACCATTTCTTTCATAAGCAACTATTCTTCTTATAGTTGTGTTTGTGTATCTTTTGATCGTGATGCTTGGATGGCAATTTATCTTAATTTCACCAGATTTTCCATCTTTTAAAATCAGGGAAAAATCGTAATCCAACTCCAATTTTCTCCTGACTTCTTCATAGTTTGTGGAGCAATTTCCTTCAAATGCCAAAATTTTATTTTCAGAAAGAAAGTTTGTTTGGTTTTTCGTTTCATCTGAAAGACCCAATCTCTTCACATTATTAAAATTCACGAGATGCCAATTTGCTGGTTCTCCTGGATCATTTATCAATAACTCAGAAAGTTGGTATGCTTCACACCTCATTCTTTCTGCTTTAATTTCATTGAGATAGTTTGGTATGAAAGTTGAAATTTGAAAAGCAATGTATACAGCAAAGCTGAGAAAGATTGTTATTGATACCATAAATTCAACAAAGCTGATTTGGGCTTTCATTCAAACACCAATGAAATTCAAAACTTTTAGCAAGAGTAAAACTCCCCAAACAGCTATAGTTAAAATCAGGCTGTGCTTAAGCCCTGAAAAAATCGATCTTTCTGTTATTTCTCCGATGACCATGCCACAAGCTATTGCAATTATTGTACTCATGTAGAAAAATATTGAAATGTAATAGCCCCCTATGCTTGTTGGATTAGAAACACCAAAAATATATTGGGCTGGAACAGAAAAAACAGTACAAATGAAAATTGGGTTTTCTTCGCATGGACTTCGAAATCCTAGAATTTCACCACCAGGAGCTTGAGCTGCTTGAAATATTGGTATCATCAGCTTGTTGATTGCCACGAGAATTGCGACGAAAACAAAAACTATGGCATAAATCAATACCACATACTGGTTCAATATGCTTTTCCTCTCTTTTTCAATTTCATTCAACTGTGTTAAATTGTCTGCTACAGAATTTAAAGTAGAAATTATTTCACCTCCTGTCAAATAAGATTCTCTCAAAATTTTTAAAGCCATGAAGAGTTTTTTGCTTGATCTGACTCTTTCTATGAATTGGTCTAAAACCTTATTCACGGGCATTCCCCAAGAAATTTGGTTTGCCATCTTCTTTATTTCTCTTGAAAGCTCACCATAATCTAGCTTGCTGCTTAGGACTATTGCTTGATGGAAGGGCACTCCAGAACTAATAGACTCAACCAAATCTCTCAAAAAAAGTGGCATTTTTTCTTCCATTTCCCTTATAGCCTTTTCTCTTTGATATCTTATGAACACAAAAGGGAGAATTAGCATGAAGGCCAAAAGAATAAATGCATTTGAAATCACCCCTGTCCTTGTTTTTTCATCTGGGCTCAAAATTCCCAACAGTATCAAAAAACCTGTTATCGAGATTGCTATCAAAATAATTCTCTGTTCTATGCTAAATTTGAATTTCAACTAACTCCCCCCGGAGTCGCAATTTTTATCAAGTAAATGAAGATGGCAGAAATTGCTGGCAAGAAGATGAAAATCAAGAAGAACTGAAGAAAAAGTATCTGTTCACTTGTTCCAGCAATGCCTGCAACTATTGAAGTTAAGATGAGGAAGAAGACTGCCCCAAGGATTACTGCTGTTATGTAAATTTCCAAATAAATTCCAAGCTGGTGAGAAAAATCACGGAGTTTCATCCTGTATTCTGACATTAAACTTTTGGCTTTTTCCCTGAGATAGATGTCAACTTCCCCTCCACTTATGTTTGTGGAAAGTATTCCCCACAAAATTTCTTTTAGATTTTTTGAAGGACACCTCTCAACAGCCCTTTCAAGTGCAGTGTTAACATCCAAACCAAACATTTTCATATCACTTTGTATCTTGGAAATTTCTTCTGATATTTCGCCATAGCCCCCAAATTTTGAAAAAATTTCAAGCACTTTATCTAGAGGCAACTTTGCACTTACAAGCGTGAATAAGTGAAGTGTGGCAAATGAA